>NZ_MVFZ01000014.1:0-160626 GCF_002042945.1 Citrobacter sp. A316 | reverse complement strand
GTGCTACCGTTCGACTTGCATGTGTTAGGCCTGCCGCCAGCGTTCAATCTGAGCCATGATCAAACTCTTCAATTTAAGTTTGATGCTCGTGAATTAAACTTCGTAATGAATTACGTATGTTCACTCAGAGACTTGGTATTCATTTTTCGTCTTGCGACGTTAAGAATCCGTATCTTCGAGTGCCCACACAGATTGTCTGATAAATTGTTAAAGAGCAGTTGCGACGCGCTTTAGCGCTCTGTCGCGAGGTGGCGTATATTACGCTTTCCTCTTTCAGAGTCAACCCTCATTTTCAGGTTTTTCTCTTCAACCGAACCGGCTGTTTGTGTGAAGTGATTCACATCCGCCGTGTCGATGGAGGCGCATTATAGGGAGTTTCCTGTGGCCCGCAACCCTTAAATGACAGAAAAATGACTGACTGCTGCATTCCACAGCAAAACCCCGCCTTATACCCATTTACGCACAGAGTTATCCACAATCATAAGGAAATTATCTGTCAGCGCCCCTGAAAAGGGAGAGAACAGGTATGAAGATCCCTATATAGAAAGAAATTCACTCTACGCTATATAAAGAAGAAGGACCGACAACTTAAGCGCCATAATCCCTACCACCTTTGAATTACGGCCTCCATCAGGCAATAATACCCGCACAAACCGTGATTTCAGGACAGTGATGAGATACTCCCTGCAACGTACAGCTATACGCAAACGCCCGATGAAGCTTGGCACCACCGTGATCCTCATGGTCAGTGCCGTACTCTTCTCCGTGCTGCTTGTCGTTCATCTGATTTATTTCTCGCAGATCAGCAACATGACGCGCGATGCATTAGCGAGTAAAGCGCTTGCGGTCGCGCGAACGCTGGCCAACTCTCCGGAGATCCGCCTGGGGCTCATGAAAAAACCGGAGGAAAGCGGCATTCAGGCGATTGCCCAGGCGGTGAATAAGAGCAACGACTTTTTGTTCATCGTCGTCACTGATATGCAAAGCATTCGTTACTCCCATCCCGAAGCGCAGCGAATCGGCCAGCCATTTAAAGGCGATGACATATTGCTGGCCCTGCAAGGTAAAGAGAATGTCGCCATTAATCGTGGATTTCTGGCTAAAGCTCTACGTGTATTTACTCCTATCTATGACGAACATCATCGGCAGATTGGTGTGGTGTCGATCGGCCTTGAGCTAAGCCGGGTGACTGAGCAGATCAATAACAGCCGCGGCAGTATCATCTGGTCCATCTTATTTGGCGTGCTGGTTGGATTGCTCGGTACATGGGTATTTGTCAAAATCCTCAAGCGCATTCTGTTTGGCCTGGAACCTTATGAAATCTCCAATCTGTTCGAACAACGCCAGGCAATGCTGCACTCTATAAAGGAAGGAGTCATTGCCGTTGACGAGTGCGGTGAGGTGACGCTGATTAACCAAGCGGCGCAGGAGCTGCTTGATTATCACAAATCGCAAGATGATGCCCAGCTCTCCACACTCAGCCATGCGTGGTCACAGGTGGTCGATTTTTCACAGGTCCTACATGACGGAACGCCGCGCCGCGATGAAGAAATCATGGTGAAGGATCGGCTACTCTTAATTAACACGGTCCCGGTACTCAGCAACGGTAAAATCATCGGCGCCATTTCAACCTTCAGAGATAAGACTGAAGTCCGAAAGCTAATGCAACGCCTGGACGGTATGGTCAACTATGCCGATGCACTTCGTGAACGATCCCACGAATTCATGAATAAATTGCACGTGATTCTGGGATTATTGCATCTGAAAAGTTATAAGCAGCTTGAAAATTATATCCTGAAGACCGCGAACAATTATCAGGAAGAGATTGGCTCACTGTTAGGAAAAATAAAATCACCGGTGATCGCAGGATTTTTACTCAGTAAGATTAATCGCACATCTGATTTAGGCCATAGTCTGGTGATCAGCAATGAAAGCCAGTTGCCGGAAAATAGCAACGAAGATCAGGTGGCGGTGCTGATTACCGTTCTGGGAAATCTGATTGAAAACGCCCTGGAGGCGCTAGGTCAAGAACCTGGTGGTGAGATCAGCGTATCCTTGCATTATCGACACGGCTGGTTGCATTGCGAAGTGAATGACGATGGTCCGGGGATCGCCCCCGAACACATTGAGCACATCTTTGAGAAGGGCGTTTCGTCAAAAGGAACCGAACGGGGCGTTGGTTTAGCGCTTGTTAAACAACAGGTTGAAAACGTTGGCGGCAATATTTCCGTCGAGTCTGAACCAGGGATCTTCACCCAATTTTTTGTACAGTTACCGTGGAATGGTGAGAGGGCCAGCAGATGATCAATGTCTTAATTGTCGATGACGATGCAATGGTAGCGGAATTAAACCGCCGTTATGTTGCGCAACTCTCCGGTTTTCACTGCTGCGGCACAGCCTCCACGCTGGAGAAAGCAAAAGAGATAATATTTCATAGTGGTCATCATATCGATCTGATTTTGCTTGATATTTATATGCAAAAAGAAAACGGTCTGGACCTGCTACCGGTTCTACACAGTGAAGGTTGCAAGTGTGATGTCATTGTTATCTCTTCCGCCGCTGACGCGACCACCATCAAAGACTCCCTCCACTATGGTGTGGTTGATTACCTGATCAAACCCTTTCAGGCATCCCGTTTTGAAGAGGCGCTCACCGGCTGGCTGCACAAGAAAAACGAGATGGAAAAGCATCAGTACTATGAACAGTCTGAGCTTGACCAGTTGATTCACGGCAGCTCCTCCAATGAACAGGAAACGCGGCGCTTACCCAAAGGGTTAACGCCGCAAACGTTACGCACGCTGTGCCAGTGGATTGATGAGCACCAGGATCAGGAGTTCTCCACGGATGAACTGGCCAACGAGGTCAATATCTCGCGCGTCTCTTGCCGTAAATACCTTATCTGGCTCGTCAATTGTCACATCTTATTTACCAGCATCCATTATGGCGTGACCGGCAGACCTGTTTATCGTTATCGCGTGCAGGCTGAACACTACTCATTGCTTAAACAATATTGCCAATAAATACACTTGGGATTATTTGTTATTTGAAAGTAACAATTATTAAAATAATGAAAAATCCCTATTTAACCAGCTAGCACTGCAAAATTATAAATTTGCGTTAGATCAAATATATTTGTATCCAGCATGTTAAATGTATTATTTTAATATTGATTAACGTCACACTGTTTTTAATTTCAAAATCGCTAACAAAAGTTAATTAAGTATTATCTGACTCACAGAGTGTGTATTTTTACCCATAAAGGATTAGTCTGAAATTAAGCAGACATACAAAATCTAGACTGGTAGCAATGGAGACCATGCTACATACCATGGACACCGTACATTTTTGTGAGCAAATAAAAGCATCCGCACGCCAACCTCATCACATCATGACATGGCGTGAGCGCGATCACATTAATAACCCACTCACTCATTCTGTCGGTGATGCACGTAATAGCGGAAAACGCAAAACAGATAAATTACAGCGTCAACCGCGGCTCTCCATGTTCAGCTCTGCTTCCCATCGCCTGAGGATTCTCTCCTCTGATCAAAGCCACAGAAAAAAACAAAATATCGCCGTAACTTTAAAAAACATTCTAGCAAGACATTTGAACATTAATCGCAAATACGGACATATCGAATACTGACCATTTTTTGATGCTTATTCTGGCAAAAAAGAATGTGGCACAGATCCATTTTTCAAAAAATTGACTGGGTTTTTCGCGAGGGTAAATAAAATGTTATTTAGTATACAACTTCTCATAATATTAATATGTTTGTTTTATGGTGCCAGAAAGGGCGGTATCGCACTGGGTTTATTAGGCGGTATCGGCCTGGTCATTCTGGTTTTCGTTTTCCATCTCCAGCCGGGTAAACCACCTGTAGATGTAATGCTGGTTATTATTGCCGTGGTGGCCGCATCGGCAACCTTACAAGCCTCCGGCGGCCTTGACGTTATGCTGCAAATCGCTGAAAAGCTGCTGCGCCGCAACCCAAAATACGTTTCCATCGTCGCCCCGTTCGTTACCTGCACCCTGACGATTCTCTGCGGTACAGGCCACGTGGTATACACCATCCTGCCAATCATTTATGACGTTGCCATTAAGAACAATATTCGCCCGGAACGTCCGATGGCGGCGAGTTCTATCGGTGCACAGATGGGGATTATCGCCAGCCCGGTTTCTGTAGCCGTTGTGTCACTGGTGGCAATGCTGGGTAACGTAACGTTTGAAGGCAAGCATCTCGAATTCCTCGACCTGCTCAGCATCACCATCCCATCTACCCTGCTGGGTATCCTGGCGATCGGTATCTTCAGCTGGTTCCGTGGTAAGGATCTGGATAAAGATGAAGAGTTCCAGAAGTTCATTTCCGTACCTGAAAACCACAACTATGTGTATGGCGATACCGCCACGCTGTTAGACAAAAAGCTGCCAAAAAGCAACTGGCTGGCCATGTGGATCTTCCTGGCCGCTATCGCCGTTGTTGCCGTGCTTGGCGCGTTCTCTGAGCTGCGTCCAACCTTTAGTGGCAAACCGCTGTCAATGGTGCTGGTTATCCAGATGTTCATGCTGCTGACCGGTGCGCTGATTATTATCCTGACGAAGACCAATCCCGCTTCAATATCTAAAAACGAAGTCTTCCGTTCCGGTATGATCGCGATTGTGGCGGTGTACGGTATTGCCTGGATGGCCGAAACAATGTTCGGCGCGCACATGACAGAAATCGAAGGTGTGCTGGGCAATATGGTGAAAGAGTATCCGTGGGCCTATGCAATTGTTCTGCTGCTGGTATCCAAATTTGTAAACTCCCAGGCAGCGGCGCTGGCAGCGATTGTTCCGGTCGCGCTGGCAATCGGGGTTGATCCAGCGTACATCGTGGCTTCTGCTCCGGCATGTTACGGTTACTACATTCTGCCGACCTACCCGAGCGATCTGGCTGCTATCCAGTTTGACCGTTCCGGCACCACCCACATCGGCCGCTTCGTTATCAACCACAGCTTCATTCTGCCTGGCTTGATCGGCGTAAGCGTATCCTGTGTCTTTGGTTGGATCTTCGCCGCAATGTACGGTTTCCTGTAATCACAGTTCGCGTGCCGTCCACGTTGGTACGGCACGCCACCATGAAGACACAGAGAATTTTAAAATTCCTGAGAAAAATGAAAAGGCTGGAAGCAAATGTCAAAAGTTGAATTCACTTACCAGGCGGCTTTCCCACTGGGGGAAGACAAAACTGAGTACTACCTGCTGACATCCGATCACGTCAGCGTCGGCGAGTTTGAAGGCGAAACAATCCTGAAAGTAGCCCCTGAAGCACTTACGCTACTGGCCCAGCAAGCCTTCCACGATGCCTCCTTCATGCTCCGCCCAGAACACCAACAGCAAGTCGCCTCAATTCTCCATGATCCCGAAGCCAGCGAAAACGATAAGTACGTGGCGCTGCAGTTCCTGAGAAACTCCGAAATCGCCGCCAAAGGCGTGTTGCCAACCTGCCAGGACACCGGTACGGCAATCATCATGGGTAAAAAAGGTCAGCGCGTATGGACGGGTGGCGGCGATGAAGCTGCGCTCTCCAAAGGCGTATTTAATACCTATATCGAAGATAACCTGCGCTACTCGCAAAACGCGGCGCTGGATATGTACAAAGAAGTGAATACCGGCACCAACCTGCCCGCACAGATCGATCTGTACAGCGTGGACGGTGACGAATACAAATTCCTGTGCGTGGCCAAAGGCGGCGGTTCAGCCAACAAAACCTATCTGTATCAGGAAACCAAAGCGCTGCTGACTCCCGGCAAACTGAAAAACTTCCTGGTTGAGAAAATGCGCACGCTGGGTACCGCAGCTTGCCCGCCGTACCACATCGCATTCGTCATTGGCGGCACGTCAGCGGAAAGTACCCTTAAAACAGTGAAGCTGGCCAGCACGCACTACTATGACGCGCTGCCGACTGAAGGCAATGCTCACGGCCAGGCGTTTCGCGATCTGCAACTGGAACAGGAACTGCTGGAAGAAGCGCAAAAACTCGGCCTTGGCGCTCAGTTTGGCGGGAAATACTTCGCACATGATATCCGCGTGATCCGCCTGCCTCGCCACGGCGCGTCCTGCCCGGTTGGGATGGGCGTTTCTTGCTCAGCAGACCGTAATATTAAAGCCAAGATTAACCGCGAAGGGATCTGGATCGAAAAACTGGAACATAACCCAGGTCAGTACATTCCGGAATCTCTGCGCCAGGCGGGCGAAGGTGAAGTGGTTAAAGTTGACCTCAACCGCCCGATGAAAGAGATCCTCGCCCAGCTCTCTCAGTACCCGGTTTCTACTCGTCTGTCACTGAGCGGTACTATCATTGTTGGTCGTGACATTGCCCACGCGAAGTTAAAAGAACGTATTGAGTCCGGCGAAGGTCTGCCGCAGTACGTGAAAGATCATCCGATCTACTACGCGGGTCCGGCCAAAACACCTGCAGGCTATCCGTCCGGTTCTTTAGGCCCAACCACCGCAGGTCGTATGGACTCCTACGTTGACCTGTTGCAGTCTCACGGCGGCAGCATGATCATGCTGGCAAAAGGCAACCGTAGCCAGCAGGTGACTGATGCCTGCCACAAACACGGTGGCTTCTACTTAGGCAGCATCGGTGGTCCGGCAGCGGTACTGGCGCAGCAGAGCATTAAACATCTGGAATGCGTGGAATACCCGGAACTGGGTATGGAAGCTATCTGGAAAATCGAAGTAGAAGATTTCCCGGCTTTCATCCTGGTCGATGACAAAGGCAACGATTTCTTCCAGCAAATCGTCAGCAAACAATGCGCTAACTGCGCGAAGTAACCCATTCGGCCCGGCACTGGACTGACATCAGATTTTTGGCGTCAGTCCAGTGATCCCCCCGGGCCAACTTTATCCCCCCATTTACTGGCGTTGAATTTTTGCCGTTCACAGGGAATAGTAATCTTTTCCATTACTTGTGAATTCACAATGCTTCGCACACTGAACCCCACAATCTTGTACTTTGGCGCACTGATCCTGGTGCTAATCCTTATCTACACCGGTATCTGTGCTACTGAGAAAATCACCTGGCTGATGGAAGTCACGCCGGTCATTATTGTCGTCCCGCTGTTGTTGGCAACCATGAAGCGGTACCCATTGACGCCGCTGCTTTACACGTTGATTTTCTTGCACGCCATTATTCTGATGGTTGGCGGGATGTATACCTACGCCAAAGTTCCCATTGGTTTTCAGGTGCAGGAATGGTTGGATCTCAGTCGTAACCCCTATGACAAGCTGGGCCACTTCTTCCAGGGACTGGTACCAGCCCTGACGGCAAGAGAGATTTTAGTGCGCGGCAATATTGTCCGTGGTCGTAAGATGCTGGCATTTTTGGTCTGCTGCGTAGCACTGGCGATTAGCGCAATGTATGAACTAATAGAATGGTGGGCGGCGCTGGCAATGGGACAAGGTGCGGATGATTTCCTTGGCACGCAAGGTGACCCGTGGGATACCCAGTCGGACATGTTCTGCGCCCTGCTCGGCGCATTAACAACGGTCCTCGCACTGGCGGGCTGGCACAATCGGCAGTTGAAAACGGCCGGAGAGCGCTAACGCTTTTCCGGCAATCAACGCTACCTACTGCGATACTTGATAACCAGAATCGGCAAGGCGAACAACAGTGTCAGAAAGTTCGCCATGCTGACGGCAGTATCTTCAATCAATAATCCGTAAATCAGCCACAAAACCAGCCCGCACACAAACATCACATACATCAAACCGGAGATGCCTTGCGTGTTGCGGGTGGTAATAACCTTAATGGCTTGCGGTAAGAAAGAGAGCGTCGTCAGGCTAGCCGCCATATACCCAATCCACGAATGCCATTCCATCGCTACGCCTTCACATCGCCTGGAGTGGCTACCGCAATAGCCGGGATATCCAGTTGCTCATGGTGCTGCGGCACCTTGCGATACTTATCCAGTAAATGGATCTGGATCCTGCGCAGGGTGTCGCCATTCAGTCGATAAAAGCGGAAATACAGGACTAAGGTCACCACGAAAAAGAGTGCGGGTAGCGCTATCATAATAAACTGCATGCCAACGATGGTTTCGGCAGACTGCGCGACATTCGGCGCGTAATTAATCACCCCGAGTATCAACGCGATAAAGAAAGCGGCAAATGCTGACCCGCCTTTTACCACCATTGTCTGCACCGAATAAGCGATACTTTCACAACGAACATTAAGTTTATATTCGCCGTAATCAACGGTATCCGCCACCATAATGACCTGCAACACCCAGAAAAGCGCAGATCCAATATTTAGTAAAACACCAGCAATAACAATCAGTAAGATATTATGGAAATCTGCCAGCGCCATCACCAGTAGTACGCTACAGCTAAGCACCGGCAGCACCGATGCCCCAGCCCACAAGATCCGTCGTGACAACGCGCTTACCAACCGAGGAAAGAAAATCAGCGTCAGCAGGTTTGCCGCACCTGCGTAAGACATGTAGTACGGGAAGAGACTTGCATCGCCAATCACGTAGGTAAAATAGTAAATGGCAAAGCCAGCAATGATATTGGATGCAATATTGTAAGCCAGTGCCATACCTAACAGGCAGGTTAGCTGGTCATTTTTATAAATGAGCCCAACGATCGCTTTCAACCCAAGACGACTGCTGTCTGCCGTGGCCTCACTATCTGACGAAAAAACCTCATGCACATTCCGTAGCGTCACAACGGTGGAAACGATAAAGAACGCGATGAGAATCAGCGTAAACATCTGAAAACCAAAACCACGATCGGCTCCGCCAACATAGCTCACAAAAGGTAGCGTCACGCCTGCGGTAACAAACCCGGCAAGGCTGGCGAAGAAACGCGGATACGGCACCAGTTGTTCACGCTCGCGTTTATCCAGTGTAATGGTTGGCACCAGTGACCAGAATGGAATATCCATAATGGTGTAGGTCATTCCCCATAATATATACGTCACGCAAACAAATACGACCTGCGCAGTACCCTCAAAAAGATGTGCGCTAAAAAGCAAAAACAGCACCAATGAGTTCGCCAGCGTACCAAGTAAGATCCAGGGTTTAAATTTTCCCCAGCGCGATCGGGTGGCGTTCACAATCCAGCCCATAATGGGATCGTTTACCGCATCCCAGATCCTTGCCGCCAGAAACAACGTTCCGACCAGCCCCACCGATAATCCCACCACGTCGGTGTAGTAATACATCAGGTACATGTACACAATACCGATGGCGAAATCCTTACCAAACGCTCCAAATCCATAACTGAGTTTTGTTGTCAGAGAGATGCTCATAGGGTATCGGGTCGCTGTTACCAGCGCCCGCCTTCTGTAAGAGGAAACGTCAGAGGTTAAACGCCGGATGCACTGCCCGGCGTGATTGTGTATTAACGGTGCAGCCAGGCCGGCAGCCAGTCGCCGTGAGACGCGATCAGGTCGTCCACCAGCGCATAAATCTCTTCAATCCCCAGTACCGCGGCGGTATGCGGATCCATCATCGCCGCGTGATAAACGCGATCGCGATTCTCCGTCAGAATGGCTTCCGTTAGCAGGGTCTGAACATTGATATTGGTTTGCATCATGGCCGCCAAATGTGACGGGAGAGTCCCGACTTTCGTTGGCTGAATACCATTCGCATCGACCAGACAAGCGACTTCGACGCAGCAGCCTTGCGGCAGGTTATCGATCAGATTGTCATTGCGAACGTTGCCATACACGACGCTCGGTTCACCGGTCCAGATGGCGTTCATGATAGTGCTGGCATATTCACGCGACGGTTTAATGTCGATCCGCTCAGCCGTTTTGTACTCTTCCAGTTCCTTTTTCCAGTTCGCCAACTGCTCCACACAACGTTTCGGATATTCATCCAATGGCACCTTATAGCGCTCAATCAGATCTTCACGCCCCGGCTTGATAAACCACGGCGTATATTCAGCGAAGTGCTCCGACGATTCGGTGACGAAATACCCCAATTTTTTGAACATTTCATAGCGCACAATGTTCTGGCAACGGGTATTTCCGTGAATATTTGGTTTCGGCGCCTGACCGGATTCATAGGCCGCCAGCAGCTCCGGGTAGAGATTCACATAGGCACCATCCGTCGTTTTGCGCTCCAGCTCCAGATAAAACGCCATATGATTGATCCCGGCACTGCGATAGCGCAAAGAAGCAGGGTCGATGTTCAGATCGCGGGCCAACTCCTCCGCCGTCCCCTGCACCGAATGACACAACCCAACCTGCTTAATATGCGGATAGCGCGCATACATTGCCCAGGTGTTCATTGCCATCGGGTTAACGTAGTTAAGCATTGTGGCCTGCGGACAAACTTCGGTCATATCCTCACAAATCTGCCATAAATGCGGGATGGTGCGCAGCGCGCGCATGATGCCGCCCGGCCCCAGCGTGTCGGCAATCGTCTGCTCCAGACCATGGCGTTTACACACCGTAAAATCGGTGACGGTACAGGGTTCATAGCCGCCGATCTGGAAAGCGACCACCACAAAATCAGCATCCTGTAATGCCGCTTTTTGATCGGTATAGCAGGTGATACGCCCGGACGCGCCCGCAGAATCCATCAACTTGCGTACAACAACGTGCGACTCTTCCAGACGCGTAGGATCGAGATCCATCAGGGCGACATGCGCAGATTTAAGCGCATCGCGGTGAAAGACGTCCCCAAGAATATTTTTGACGAAAATCGTGGAACCGGCGCCGATAAAGGTAATTTTGGGTGCTGACATCATGACTCTCCAGAACATTAGTGAACACAGTCATGGTGGCACAGCGCATAGATGAAAACCTCCGACTTCCCTGCTGAGCATTCCCATAAACTCAGATCATCACTCTGCGCCCTATTGGATCTGAGTTTATGGGACAAAATTACCCAAAAAGCAGAGTATGCGGCCGCAAAATGTCGCTATGCTCAATGGTAACGGTCCAATTTGTGTCCTGATTCTCAGCCTTAATACGTGTTAAATGACATGATTCTGATAATTCAGGAAATGGAGCAACCATGAGTACATTACCGACATCGCCTCTTCCTCCCGATCCGCACATGTGTAGTAGCGATGAAGAACAAACCCGCAGCCCGCTATCGCTGTACTCTGAATATCAACGGATGGACATTGAGTTGCGCTCACCGCATGCTATGCCTGCCAGCCACTGGCATGGGCAGGTGGAGATCAATGTCCCGTTTGATGGCGACGTCGAGTATCTTATCAACAATGAAGTGGTGCAGATAAAACAGGGACACATCACGCTATTCTGGGCCTGTACACCGCATCAACTCACGCGTCCGGGCAGTTGCCAAAGTATGGCTATCTTCAATTTACCGATGCACCTTTTCCTCTCCTGGCCGCTGGATCGCGAGCTGATCAACCATGTTACCCATGGAATGGTCATCAAATCGCTGGCATCGCAGCAGTTGAGCACCTTTGAGGTTCAGCGCTGGCAACAGGAACTGAGCAACCCGAACGAACAAATTCGCCAGCTCGCCATTGATGAAATTGGTCTGATGCTCAAGCGGTTTAGCCTTTCCGGCTGGCAGCCTATACTCGTCAATAAAACCTCGCGAACCCACAAAAACAGCGTGTCGCGGCACGCCCAGTTTTACGTCAGCCAAATGCTGAGCTTTATTGCCGATAACTACGATCAGGCGCTCACCATCAACGACGTCGCGGAGCACGTGAAGCTCAACGCCAACTACGCGATGGGGATTTTCCAACGCGTAATGCAACTCACCCTGAAGCAGTACATCACGGCAATGCGGATCAATCACGTCCGCGCATTGCTTAGCGATACCGATAAAACCATTCTCGACGTTGCGTTGACCGCCGGATTCCGATCCAGCAGCCGTTTTTATGACACCTTCAGCAAGTTTGTCGGCATGTCGCCACAGCAGTACCGCAAACTAAGCCAGCAGCATCGGCAAACAATCGCTGGTTGATATCTTTCGGCAATATCAGTATCAGCCAAAAAAATATTCCCCCTGTCGATAAACGGCGGTGAAAAACCGCCAACAAGCAAACATAACTATCTGTTTAAAAACAAATAAAACAAAAATCAGACTATTTTTTACCCGCTTTACAGTCCATTTTGACAGGATAATACTTGCCTGCGTCACATTCATACGGTGTGTCTGCAATTCATAGATTGCAACCTTTCCACAACCGGGTAAAAGATGATGAAAGTATTAATTGTTGAAAGTGAGTTTCTGCATCAGGACACCTGGGTCGGTAGCGCTGTCGAACGTCTGGCTGACGCATTAAGCCGCCAAAATGTTACTGTCATTAAGTCCACCTCATTCGACGATGGTTACGCAATCCTCGCCGCCAATGAAGCCATTGATTGCCTGATGTTCAGCTATCAAATGGAACAACAAGACGAACACCTGAACGTCAGACAATTGATCGGCAAGCTCCATGAGCGCCAGCAAAACGTTCCTGTTTTCCTGCTGGGCGATCGCGAAAAAGCCACCGCATCGTTGGATCGCGACCTGCTGGAGCTTGTCGATGAATTCGCCTGGATTCTGGAAGACACCGCAGACTTTATCGCCGGTCGCGCCGTTGCGGCGATGACCCGCTACCGCCAACAACTTCTGCCGCCACTGTTCAGTGCGCTGATGAAGTACGGCGACATCCATGAATATTCCTGGGCAGCTCCGGGTCACCAGGGCGGCGTTGGATTCACCAAAACGCCAGCCGGTCGTTTCTACCATGATTACTACGGTGAAAACTTATTCCGTAGCGACATGGGTATTGAACGCGCATCCCTTGGCTCGCTGCTGGATCATACCGGCGCGTTTGGTGAGAGCGAAAAATATGCCGCCCGCGTGTTTGGCGCTGACCGTTCCTGGTCCGTAGTGGTCGGGACTTCCGGCTCTAACCGCACCATCATGCAGGCCTGTATGACCGACAACGACGTCGTAGTGCTGGATCGTAACTGCCATAAATCCATCGAACAGGGGCTGATCCTCACTGGGGCAAAACCGGTGTACATGGTGCCAAGCCGCAACCGGTACGGCATTATCGGGCCTATCTACCCGCAGGAAATGCAGCCTGAAACATTGCAGAAAAAGATCAGCGAAAGCCCGCTGACCAAAGGCAAAGCCGGGCAAAAACCGTCTTACAGCGTTGTGACCAACTGTACCTACGACGGTGTTTGCTACAACGCCAAAGAGGCCCAGGACCTGCTCGCGCAAACCAGCGATCGCATCCACTTCGATGAGGCCTGGTACGGCTATGCCCGCTTCAACCCAATTTATGCGGATCACTACGCCATGCGTGGCGCACCGGGCGATCATAACGGTCCTACCGTTTTTGCCACCCACTCGACCCACAAACTGCTGAATGCGCTTTCTCAGGCATCTTACATTCACGTTCGTGAAGGTCGCGGGGCCGTGAACTTCTCCCGCTTTAACCAGGCGTACATGATGCACGCCACTACCTCTCCGCTGTATGCTATCTGCGCCTCAAACGATGTGGCGGTCTCCATGATGGACGGCAACAGCGGCCTGTCACTCACCCAGGAAGTGATCGACGAAGCAGTCGATTTCCGTCAGGCCATGGCACGGTTGTACAAAGAATTCACCGCCGAAGGCGACTGGTTCTTCAAACCGTGGAACAAAGAAGTGGTAACCGATCCGCAGACCGGCAAAACCTATGACTTTGCCGATGCGCCAACCCAACTTCTGACCACCGACCAGAACTGCTGGGTAATGCGCCCGGGTGAATCCTGGCACGGATTTAAAGACCTGCCGGATAACTGGAGCATGCTGGACCCGATCAAAGTCAGCATTCTGGCACCGGGGATGGGCGACGATGGTGAACTGGAAGAGAACGGCGTACCGGCCGCACTGGTCACCGCCTGGCTTGGCCGCCACGGCATCGTGCCGACCCGTACCACCGATTTCCAGATTATGTTCCTGTTCTCCATGGGGATTACCCGCGGGAAATGGGGCACACTGATCAACACGCTGTGCTCTTTCAAACACCATTACGATGCCAATACCCCGCTGGCACAGGTGATGCCAGAACTGGTTGAGGAACATCCAGACACTTACGCCAACATGGGCATTCACGATCTGGGCGACACCATGTTTGCCTGGCTGAAAGAGAACAACCCTGGCGCACGTCTTAACGCGGCCTACTCCGGCCTGCCTGCTGCTGAAATCACCCCGCGTGAAGCCTATAACGCGATAGTCAGCGATAACGTTGAGATGGTGGCCATTGAAAATCTGCCGGGTCGTATAGCTGCGAATTCCGTTATTCCTTACCCACCAGGAATTCCGATGCTGCTGTCCGGGGAAAACTTTGGCGACGCCAATAGCCCGCAGATTAGTTATCTACGTTCGTTGCAGTCCTGGGACCACCACTTCCCTGGATTTGAACATGAAACCGAAGGAACGGAAATTATTGACGGTGTGTACCACGTTATGTGCGTGAAAGCATAATGTCGTTTTATAGATAGTCCGATGTTTAAGGTAGACATGTCATGCTTGAGTAATTCCTGAGTATTGCTGCAAAACAATAACATTGTCATACCTTTTTGCGCGGGACCACCCCGCGCTTTTTTTATACGCAAATAGCATCTTTCCACTTGCGTACAAAAATGTGTACATAAGAAAAACCCCACCAAACATTGTAATTAATTTCAGACACGTTATTTTATTGCAGTCCTGGTTTCATCATACAATTTCAATTTAGCCGATTGGCTCATCTGATGTTGAGCTACGGTGTTTTATGTTCATATTCCTGGAGTTGGGTATGAGGCTTTGCAGCAAAGAAGCTTGTGTTGTTGTATTAACGGAGAAGGATGTTTGGTTAAGGATTAACGGTAAAGAAGCCATCAGTTTAAAAGCTAATCATATGGCACTGGTGGCATGCGATAATAATATTATCGATTTCTCATCACTTAATAACGCATTGGTCGTACATATCAACCGCGATATCATTAAAGATTATCTGCGATTTTTAAATAAAGACCTTTCACAGATCCCACTCTGGCAACGCAGTGCCAGCCCAGTGATGACCGCAGCGTGTCTGACGCCGGATGTCTTCAGGGTGGCAGCCCAACATAGCGTAATGGACACAGTGAACGAAGCTGAAAGAGAGCGTACGCGCTCGCTACTGTTCACGGTGTTATCCCGCTTTCTCGACAGCAAAAAGTTTATTTCTTTGCTCATGTATATGCTGCGCAACTGTGTCAGCGACAGCGTTTATCACATTATTGAGAGCGATATACATAAAGACTGGAATTTAAGCATGGTTGCCAGTTGCTTATGCCTGAGTCCCAGTTTGTTAAAGAAAAAGCTCAAAAGTGAAAATACAAGTTACAGCCAAATAATTACCACATGTCGCATGCGATATGCCGTCAATCAATTACTGATGGACGGCAAAAACATTTCTCAGGTCTCTCAACTGTGTGGATATAACAGTACCTCATACTTTATCTCCGTATTCAAAGAGTTCTATGGGATGACGCCTCTGCATTATGTTAGTCAACATAGGGAGCCATCTGCCGCCTGATTTTTAATCAGTCAGCGATAAGCCATAATAATATCAGCATTAGCGATACCCCAGCTCCGTCATCATTAAACAGACTTTTGACGAGGTATGATAAGGCGTCATTTATCCTTATCAGGAGTTAAAAAATATGTCGACGGATGCTGATGCTCACAAAGTGGGCTTAATCCCCGTCACCCTTATGGTGTCGGGGAATATTATGGGTTCCGGTGTATTCCTGCTACCCGCAAACCTTGCGTCAACTGGCGGGATTGCAATCTACGGATGGTTGGTCACGATTATCGGTGCTCTGGCACTGTCGATGGTGTACGCCAAAATGTCGTCCTTAGACTCCAGTCCCGGTGGTTCTTATGCTTATGCCCGCCGCTGCTTCGGTCCTTTTTTGGGCTACCAGACCAACGTGCTGTACTGGCTGGCCTGCTGGATTGGTAACATCGCCATGGTGGTCATTGGCGTCGGTTACTTGAGCTACTTCTTCCCCATCTTAAAAGATCCGCTGGTCCTGACGCTGACCTGCGTCGTAGTGCTGTGGATCTTCGTATTACTGAACATTGTCGGACCGAAAATGATCACCCGCGTGCAGGCCGTCGCAACGGTACTGGCACTGGTGCCAATTGTCGGGATTGCCGTCTTCGGCTGGTTCTGGTTCCGCGGTGAAACCTATATGGCGGCCTGGAACGTCAGCGGGATGAACACCTTCGGCGCGATTCAAAGCACTCTGAATGTTACCTTATGGTCATTTATCGGGGTAGAAAGCGCCTCCGTCGCGGCTGGCGTGGTTAAAAATCCCAAACGTAACGTGCCTATCGCCACCATGGGCGGTGTGCTGATTGCCGCCGTGTGCTATGTGCTCTCCACCACGGCAATTATGGGTATGATCCCTAACGCGGCACTGCGTGTTTCAGCCTCTCCGTTCGGTGATGCCGCACGTATGGCGCTGGGTGACACCGCCGGGGCAATTGTCTCCTTCTGCGCTGCGGCCGGGTGTCTTGGTTCTCTGGGCGGCTGGACGCTGCTTGCCGGGCAAACCGCCAAAGCCGCAGCCGATGACGGTCTGTTCCCACCTATTTTTGCCCGCGTGAACAAAGCCGGTACGCCAGTAGCCGGGTTAATTATCGTCGGCATCCTGATGACTATCTTCCAGTTCAGCAGCATGTCGCCGAACGCAGCGAAAGAGTTTGGTCTGGTCTCTTCGGTCTCCGTTATCTTCACCCTGGTGCCGTATCTGTACACCTGCGCCGCGCTGCTGCTGCTCGGTCACGGACACTTCGGCAAAGCGCGTCCGATGTACTTACTGGTGACCTTTATCGCCTTTGTCTACTGTATCTGGGCGGTTGTCGGTTCCGGTGCCAAAGAAGTGATGTGGTCGTTCGTCACGCTGATGATCATCACCGCGCTGTACGCACTGAACTACAACCGGATCCATAAAAATCCGTATCCACTGGATGCTCCGGTAAACAATAACTAACGCCAACAATCGTCGTGGCCCGATGGAGTAAGTTCATCGGGTCAACGTTCTCCCACCGCTCTTCGAAAAATCAACATTAAGAACTTAAGGTTGGCTTAATTTTACTTTGAGAGGATTTGCGCCACATAGTCGATGGAACTCCCTTAATGTTAAAGCTCTTGTTTAAAAGGCCCACTCTCGGGCTAATCAGCTGGCTTCTGCTGATCTCATTTTATCTTGCGACCTTCCTGAACATTGCGTTCTATAAACAAGTGCTGCAAGACCTGCCTCTGGACTCTGTGCGTAACGTGCTGGTATTTTTATCAATGCCGGTGGTCGCGTTCAGCGTCATGAACATCGTGCTGACGCTGGCCTCATTCCTGTGGCTTAATCGCCTGGTGGCGTGCATTTTCATTCTGGTTGGCGCATCGGCCCAATATTTCATCATGACCTACGGCATCATCATCGACCGCTCGATGATCGCCAATATGATGGACACCACCCCCGCCGAAACCTTTGCTTTGCTGACACCACAGCTGCTCATCACGCTCGGGGTGAGCGGTATTCTGGCCGCGCTTATTGCCTGCTGGGTAAAAATCAAACCGATCGCGCCAGTCATGCGCAGCATACTGTTTCGTGGCACGAACATTCTGATCTCCGCGCTGCTGATCGTGCTGGTCGCTGCGTTCTTCTATAAAGATTACGCCTCACTGTTTCGCAACAACAAAGAACTGGTGAAATCCCTCAGCCCATCCAACAGCATTGTGGCGACCTCATCCTGGTATTCACACCAGCGACTGGCCCACCTGCCGCTGGTACGCATTGGCGAAGATGCACATCGCAATCCGTTGATGGTGAAAGAAAAGCGTAAGAACCTGACGATTGTGGTTCTCGGCGAGACCTCACGCGGCGATAACTTCTCGCTGTCCGGCTATTCGCGCCAGACCAACCCACTGCTGGAAAAAGATGATGTAGTCTATTTCCCCCGCACGACATCCTGCGGAACGGCAACGGCAGTATCGGTGCCTTGTATGTTCTCGGATATGCCGCGCGCGCACTACGACGAGGAACTGGCGCAGCATCAGGAAGGCGTGCTCGACATTATTCAACGGGCGGGAATTAACGTTCTCTGGAACGATAACGACGGCGGCTGCAAAGGGGCTTGTGATCGGGTTCCGCACCAGAATATGACTAAGCTGAACCTGCCAGGGCAGTGTATTGACGGTGAATGCTACGATGAAGTCTTGTTCCACGGACTGGAAGAATACATTAATAATCTGAAAGGCGACGGCGTGATTGTATTGCATACCATCGGCAGCCACGGTCCGACCTATTACAACCGCTATCCTGCGCAGTTTAAGAAATTTACGCCAACCTGCGATACCAACGAAATCCAGACCTGTTCGCAGCAACAGCTGGTTAATACTTACGACAACACCATTCTTTACGTTGACTATATTGTTGATCAAGCAATTAATATACTGAAAGAGCACCAGGATAATTTCACCACCAGCCTGGTCTATCTTTCCGATCACGGCGAATCCTTAGGGGAAAATGGCGTCTATTTGCACGGCCTGCCGTATTCGATTGCACCAGATACGCAAAAACATGTGCCGATGCTGCTGTGGCTCTCCGAGGATTATCAGCAACGCTATCAGGTCTCTCAGACATGTTTGCAAAAACGGGCAAGCTCAGAAGACTTCTCGCAGGATAATCTCTTCTCGACCCTGCTGGGATTAACGGGCGTGCAAACACAGAAATATCAGGCGGCGGATGATATTCTGCAACCCTGCCGGGGAGGCTAAACGAATGAAAATCCTGATTGTTGAAGACGATACGTTGTTATTACAGGGACTGATACTCGCCGCGCAAACAGAAGGCTATGCCTGCGACGGCGTATCAACGGCCCGTGCAGCGGAGCAGTGTCTGGAGACCGGACATTACAGTCTGGTGGTTCTGGACCTGGGTTTACCGGATGAAGACGGCCTGCATTTTTTGAAGCGGATCAGGCAGAAAAAATACACCGTACCGGTGCTTATTCTCACCGCCCGTGACACGCTCAAAGACCGGGTCAGCGGACTGGACGTGGGCGCCGATGACTATCTGGTCAAACCGTTCGCCCTGGAAGAACTGCACGCCCGCATCCGGGCACTGCTGCGTCGTCACAACAATCAGGGTGAAAGTGAATTAATTGTCAGCAATCTGACGCTGAACATCGGTCGTCGCCAGGTGTGGATGGACGGACAAGAGATTATCTTAACGCCGAAAGAATACGCGCTCCTGTCACGCCTGATGCTCAAAGCAGGCAGCCCGGTACACCGGGAAATTTTGTATAACGACATCTACAGTTGGGATAACGAACCGTCGACCAATACGCTGGAAGTGCACATACATAATCTGCGCGATAAAGTCGGGAAATCACGCATCCGCACGGTCAGGGGATTTGGCTATATGCTGGTTGCCACTGAGGAAAGCTAAGTGAAGCTGCTGCAATATCTAAAACAACCGCTTCCGCTTCGTCATCGCCTGATGTTGACGATTGGTCTTATTCTGCTGGTCTTTCAGTTGATTAGCACCTTCTGGTTGTGGCACGAAAGTACCGAACAAATACAGTTATTCGAACAGGCGCTACGCGAAAATCGTAATAACGATCGCCACATCATGCATGAGATCCGCGAGGCCATCGCCAGTCTGATCGTCCCCGGCATCTTTATGGTCAGTCTGGCGCTGCTAATTTGCTATCAGGCGGTGCGACGAATAACCCGCCCGTTGGCAGATCTGCAAAAAGAGTTAGAAGCGCGAGCAGCCGATAACCTGGCCCCAATTGAAATTCACAGCTCAACCGTTGAGATCCAGGCCGTTGTCTCAGCGCTCAACGAGCTGGTGACGCGGCTGACCAGTACTATTGAAAACGAACGATTATTTACCGCCGATGTCGCCCACGAACTCCGTACACCGCTGTCAGGCGTTCGCCTGCATCTGGAATTATTATCCAAAACCCATAAGGTCGACGTTTCGCCGCTAATTGCCCGCCTTGATCAAATGATGGACAGCGTATCGCAGTTGCTGCAACTCGCCCGCGTCGGACAGTCGTTTTCGGCCGGGAGTTACCAGCGCGTCAAACTGCTGGAGGACGTTATTCTGCCCTCCTACGATGAACTCAGCACCATGCTGGACCAACGTAAACAGACGCTGCTCCTGCCACAAAGCACGGCGGACGTTGTCGTGCGTGGCGATGCTACGCTGTTGCGGATGCTGCTACGAAATCTGGTGGAAAACGCACATCGTTACAGCCCGGAAGACACCCATATTACGATTAGCCTGAATACCGAGCATGATGCCGTCCTGGCCGTCGAAGATGAAGGGCCGGGAATTGATGAAAGTAAATGCGGGGAGTTGAGCAAAGCGTTTGTGCGTATGGACAGCCGCTTTGGCGGAATTGGACTGGGGCTGAGCATTGTCAGTCGTATCACCCAGTTACATCAAGGGCATTTCTATCTGCAAAATCGCCAGGGAGCCAGCGGCACTCGCGCATGGGTGGAATTGGCGAAAGATCAGTAAGAGCTCACCCACACATACAAAAAGCTGCTGACGATCAGCACACTGCACACGGTGGTCAAACTTTCATAAATACGGGTTTTCATGACACTCTCCTCCGAAACTATGGAGGAGAGTTTGCCTGACACAGATTAAGCCAACCTTAAGTCGATATCATAAGACGCCTTATCCGGCCTACAGAGCACTGAGCTGCCCGTAGGCCTGATAAACGTAGTGCCATCAGGCAATAACACAGTTACTCATCAATACGCGGATGCTGCTGCACCAGACGCGTACGCTTAACCTGTAGCTCAGCAATTTCCTGATCGATATCTTCGATTTTCTGTTCAATGTTATCGTAGTGTTCGCCGAGGATCTCTTTCGCTTCCTGAATATCCGAAGCGGCAGGTGTCGCGCCTTTCAGCGGCTGATTAGCCGTCTCTTTCATGGTCACACCGGTAATCAAACCTACTACCGCAATCACCATCAGATAATAAGCAGGCATCATCAGATTCTGCGAGCTTTCCACCAGCCATGCGGCCAATGTCGGAGTCAGACCGGCGATTAATACCGAGATATTAAACGCGGCGGCCAGCGCACTGTAGCGAATATGCGTCGGGAACATCGCCGGTAACGTTGACGCCATCACCCCGGTAAAGCAGTTGAGGATCACCGCCAACATCAGCAACCCGGCGAAAATCAGGCCGATAACGTTACTGTTAATCAGAATAAATGCCGGAATTGCCAGCACAAACAGCGCAATACTGCCCATGATCACAAACGGACGACGCCCGAAACGGTCGCTGAGCAAACCCATAATCGGCTGCACAAACAGCATACCAATCATGATGGCGATAATAATCAACACGCCGTGGTCTTCAGAGTAATGCAGGTTATGCGACAGATAGCTCGGCATATAGGTGAGCAGCATGTAGTAGGTGACGTTGGTGGCAATCACCAGACCAACACATGCCAACAGGCTGCGCCAGTGCTTAGTCGCAATCTCTTTAAACGAGACCTTAGGACCTTCCTGCAGACCCTGACGATCGCCCTGCTCCAGTTTATCCACGTGCTGCTGGAACGCCGGAGTCTCTTCCAGCGCATGGCGCAGGTACAGACCAATCAGCCCTAACGGCAGCGCCAGGAAGAACGGAATACGCCAGCCCCACTCAAGGAAGTTATCCTCGCCGACGATAGTTGAGATCAGGACCACCACGCCCGCACCCAGCACAAACCCGGCAATCGAGCCGAAGTCCAGCCAACTGCCCATAAATCCGCGCTTACGGTCTGGCGAGTACTCTGCGACAAAAATCGATGCCCCGGTATACTCTCCGCCGACCGAGAACCCCTGCGCCATCTTACAAAGCAACAGCAGAATCGGCGCCCAGATACCAATTGAGGCATACGAGGGAATAAGACCGATACAGAAGGTACTGATCGACATAATCACAATGGTGATAGCGAGTATCTTCTGACGGCCGTATTTATCGCCGAGCATACCGAAGAACAATCCGCCAAGCGGTCGAATCAGAAAGGGAACAGAGAAGGTGGCGAGTGCAGCAACCATCTGCACGCTGGGGTCAGCCCCCGGGAAGAACACTTTACCTAATGCGTAAGCAACAAACCCATAAACACCAAAATCAAACCACTCCATCGCATTACCTAACGACGCTGCGGTAATGGCTTTTCGCAATTTACCGTCATCAATGATGGTAACGTCGCGCAGCGTTATTGGTTTTATTTTTTTCCTTTTTAGCATACTCGTCCTCTTAGACTTAGCCCTGTCACGCTCCAGTTCGAGTCCCCCAACGCCCATGCGTCAAGGTCATCACCGAGCGGGGAACGCACAGGCGCATTCCCTGTAACAAGCGTAGCAGGTTTACTTACACTGACGAGAAACACGCAGTACAACCGAACCTGTTGACGCCTGATTGGGCGGTTAATGACCTCTTTACCCTAACAGTGTTTAAATTTGTGATCAACTTCACATATAACTTTTCATTTCGTCAACATGCGTAAATTAGGTCATTCTTAGTCAGCTTTTTTACATGTAATACTTGCGATTTACTGACAATTAAATACAAGAATAAATCGCTTTATTACACCAACAATCACAGCGGTCACTATTATTCTGCTAGCAAAAAAAAACACCTAATCCCTTCACAAAAAGATCACAGCTTTTTTAATAATCAGAGCGACCGGGAACTTTTGCTCGGAATATGTGATGAAGATAACTAAAACATCGTTTTATTTTGATTGAATCAATGTTCCCATGAATGCAAACTAATTCCAGACGCAATATCCCTGGGAGCAGCAACACGCTCAACGTATGCCGCGTTAGATTTTATAAAACAAAGAGATAGCGATTTTCTTTGTTAAGAAACAAAAGTAACTATTTGAATTTATTAATTTTTACCCTCTTGCGCGAGTTTTAGCAGCGACAAGACATGAGGACGTTTATGAAAATTAAAGCCACGATTGAACGCATCCCCGGCGGAATGATGTTGATTCCTCTGTTATTAGGCGCAGTGTTAAATACGTTAGCTCCGGATACCGGTGCGTATTTCGGTTCGTTTACAAAAGGAATGATCAGCGGAACGGTACCGATTCTGGCAGTGTGGTTTTTTTGTATCGGCGCATCTATTGATTTACGGGCTACTGGTACGGTATTACGCAAGTCCGGTACGCTGGTAATAACCAAAATAGCCGTGGCGTGGGTAGTGGCAATGATTGCTGCTTCATTTATTCCTGATACCGGTATTCAAACCGGGTTCTTTGCAGGCCTCTCTGTTTTGGCAATTGTCTCCGCAATGGACATGACCAACGGCGGTTTGTACGCCAGCCTGATGAACCAGTACGGCACGAAAGAAGAGTCCGGCGCATTTGTGTTGATGTCTCTGGAATCCGGTCCGTTAATGACCATGGTGATCCTCGGCTCCGCGGGTCTGGCCTCTTTCGAGCCACACCATTTCATCGGTGCGGTATTACCGTTCCTGATTGGTTTTACATTAGGCAACCTGGATCACGACCTGCGTTCTTTCTTCAGCAAAGCCACACCGGTACTGATCCCGTTCTTCGGCTTCGCGTTGGGTAACACCATTAACCTGAGCGTGATCGTTGATACCGGTCTGCTGGGTATCCTGCTGGGTGTCGCGGTGATCGTCATCACCGGTATCCCGCTGATTATTGCTGACCGTGTTATTGGTGGCGGGAACGGTACGGCAGGCGTCGCAGCCTCTTCAGCAGCAGGCGCTGCGGTAGCAAACCCGGTGATTATCGCCCAGATTAACCCGGCGTTCGAACCGGTTGCCGCATCCGCTACGGCGCTGGTTGCCGCCAGCGTAATTGTCACCGCCATCCTGGTGCCGATTATCACCGCGCTGTACGCCAAACGTTTTAATAAAAACCGGGTCGCCAACGAAGCGGTGGCCATCCCGGCAGACTCTCTGCACCACTAAACCTGTCTTTATCCTACTCACCGACCCTGCTCAATTGACGAGCAGGGTCGGTGCAAAAATCTCCTCAACCATCGCATCGACCAGCCGTTTCGCCGAACACAATCGCGGCATTCCCAGCGCCACATTTTGCCAACGCTGTGCCACCGACCAGCTCACCGGATGACGCTGCGCATCGCACCAGCTCCCCAGCCAGCTCAGCATATCGTTATACTCGCCCGATCCACCGACAGCTGGCGTGCTGAGCCAATGATGATAGTAATGACGCGTAGCAGGCGCCGCATTCACGCTGTCCGCCAACATCTGAGCAGCCATGGTTCGCAGGTTGTCTTTTAGCATTAACACCACATCGGCATTCGCTAACCGGCAGGCATCACCAAAAGCTCCCCAACGTAGCTCTTCCAGCGCGACAAAACAGCGTCCCGGTAACGACCAGCCGTCATACGCACCAGCCCGCCAGCGGGTAAAAATTTGTTCGCTATGCTCGCCCGCCTGAACCGTCAGGCCGCGCTGGGTCAGCGCCTTCTCTTTATACGCAGCGCGTTGGGTAAACCAGTCAGTTAGTGAATTTATTTGCTGTAAAAGACCGGGAGTTGAAAGTCCACGCGGGTGTTCGGTTTGTTGCAAAAACTTCAGCCCTTCAACGATCCGTACCAGCGCCAGATGACCCGGATCAATCATGCCTGCCAGCTTCTCCACCAGCTTAAGGCGCATCACCAGATGTTCGCTGGACACTCCCGCCATCACCCACGCACGCAGTTGCGTTTGGGATAACACTTCCTGCGTCAGACGCGCGCGCAGCCGCTGCTGCTGTTGCAGAAAACCGCCGGAACGTTTGGTTTCATCTCCCTGAACCAGATCGACCATAAACTTCGGGTAGACACACTCCAGCGTCCTCCCGGGGCCTTCCAGTAAAACGTTAGTCATGTGTGCTCGGTTGCAAAAAGGGTATTGATATCATCACGCAGCAAACGGGAATCTTCATAAAGCCATGCCGCAATCGTAATGCGCTGCTGCAATTGCTCATTCATTGCATTCACCGCGGATTCATTTTGTTGGCGTAGCGTCAGACTCTCACTCAGACTCGCCTGCAGTTGCGCCAGGCACAGAGAGAAATCAGCAAAAAATGTGGCCATGCCAGCCGTAACGGAAATATCGACCTGGGCAGCTAAAGCTTTACGAATTTGTTGGCAAAACTGGGAGACGTATTGCACAAGGTTCTTATGCAATGCGCCCATATCAATGAGATAACGCGTTTTTGTTTCGACGTAATCATTCCATCCCCAGTTGGGTTGATTTAGCCAACGAGAGAAAGTGTCACGCACCACACCGCCAGTAGACGACGCATTTTCTGCCGGAATATCCTGCTCAATGGCCTCGTTAAACAATTGGCGGGTATTGAAATTAAACATCGCCGTATGGAACGCGGGAAAACGGATCCGCGCACGAAAACCAGCGTGGTTTAGCTCCTCTTTCACCCTTTGCTCAATTGGCCGCATCGCATCATTTAGCGCCCGGGAGAGCGTCGACTCAAGCTGTTCAAAACGCAGGGCTAAGTCCCGGCTGATACTTTCCTGCGCCGCCAGCAATACCCCCTCACAGGACGAGCGAATTTTATCTAATACAATTTTCGCCTGCCCTTCATCATGCAGCACTAACATCTCTCCGGCCATTTCTGCCGTATTCACAGCAGTCCCCAGACCGTGTTGAGACATCATCAGGACGTTTTCTTTGACAAAGAACGTATTGATGCCGCAAAGAATCTCGGTTTGTTGCTCACTGAGATAGGTTGCAGCAGCCTCCAGCGCCAGTTCTACTTCATGGCTGACTTCATCGCTCACCCGCCCCTGGCTCACTTCTAACTGCTGCATATCCTCTTCAATATGCGTGATGTTCAGCCGCAGTTTGTCATAGGCGACCGTTAACCCGTGGGCACGAAATTCCAGATATTCGTGCACGCTTTGTGCATAGTTCAATAACTTATGTGACGCTGAGCGAAGCGCATACAGCGAAGCATTGGCATAAGCGGCGTGAATCACTTTCTGGATCGGCTGTTCAAACAGCGAGTCTTCCCACAACAGGTCGGCGGCATGACGGATGTGTTCCGTATCGTCAAGATCGGTGGTGCGCCAGCGCCTGCCAAGCGCCGCTTCGGCAAAATCCTGCACCCAACGTTGCTCCTGATGATCCGGCAGTCGCCCGTGCGTCGTCAGCTCATGACGCGCCCTGTTTGCCAGATAGCCCCACATTGAGGAAACCGGATAAATTCTCTCAGGGGCGATTCCGCCTTGCATCAACGTGCCGGAAATCAACGCCCGCACCTGCTCTTCATCGTCACTGTTGCGGTCTTTCTGATCGAACTTGTTCACTAGCGCATACAGCGGTACTGACTTGCCGACCGCCATGATCGCCTGACGCACTTCCTCATCGGAAATCGATTTCAGTTGGGTGTAATCCAACACCGCCAGCACCGCAGAGGCCCGTACCAGCTGTTCATTGAGCATTTTTTGTAAGTGCGGTTGTCCCGCCTCGTTTGGCCCCGGCGTATCCAGCAGCGTTAATTGCCCTGGGTAGCTTGCCTGTCCGGCCAAATGGACAAACTCAACCTCAATAACCGGAATATGCTCAATCGCGGCATAGGCAGCAAAAGGAAAATCAACGTCCAATGCTTTTGACAGGCGCACCAGGTCGTTCAGGCTTTTAAGGCAATGGAAAATAGGCTGCGCGCCAAGATAATACCGTTCAAATGCCACGCCGTTTTCAATATGCTGCAGCAGGACATTCATATCCTTGTCAATTTCCAGCGTCTGCGTAAGACGCAGGCGATCGCACTCGCGCACGCGCTGCTGTAAAACCTTCATTAAGGCATCAATCGGCGCGACATGTGAAAAATGCAGGACCGGCTCTTTCTGCCCCGGCGTATGGCGTATTAGCGTTGGTAACGCCGTCATGGGGCGATTACGATTAGGTAAAACTTCTGTCCCTACAATGGCGTTAATCGTCGTCGATTTTCCCGCTTTCATCGTGCCAACAATCGCCAGCACCATTTCCAGACGCGTAATCTTGCGTAGCTCATTATTGAGCGTTGCTTGCTGGACATCCATGCCACGCGCACTGAAATGCAGGGGCTGAACAACCTGACTGCTATGCTCTCCTTGTTTTAGCGCGACATCATCCAACGACGTCATAGGCAATTTTTGCAATTGCCTGAGATGTTCAAGCGAGAGCATCAGCAAGCGTTCCGCTTCCTGACTTAATTCATATATTGTCTGTGTGTGCATGGAAAATTTTTCCTTAACGCAAATGGCATTACTTTTATTTAGCCCAATCGTTTTATTTATAGATTTTTTGGCTTTTATAATTACGTATAGAAATAATTAAAATCAAAACAACCAATTGATATTATTAAAATAAATTTGGTGTATAACCGCTGGCCTGATGCCTCTCACTTATGAAAATAAGTAAGAAAGATAAACAGCGTAGTTCAGTTTTAAAAAATGCCAGCGGAATTCCCCTACTAAATTTAAGGGGTTCAATGATATTCAATCACAATGACTTAGGCTTCCCTAAGCAATGTTACCTATGAATATCAGATATTTCGCCTCACCTTATCTTAAATATCTAAGCGTAGCAATTTCCCTTAAAAAAATATTCCGCCATACTTTCATTGAGGTTAAAGCAAGGGACCTTTACAGCAGATCATTTTGCGTAATCACGCAGTAGTCCCGACAAAAGCAGGGATTTTATGTATAATTGCGGCCTTTTTCGGCAATCTGCCATTTTTTGGGCGCATTTGCCCCTGCTGACTTTTGAGGAAATCCACATGTCATTACCACACTGCCCACAATGCAACTCCGAATACACTTACGAAGATAACGGCATGTTCATCTGCCCGGAATGCGCACACGAATGGAACGATGCTGAACCGGCACAGGACAGCGACGAACTGATCGTTAAAGATGCCAACGGCAACCTGCTGGCCGACGGCGACAGCGTTACCGTCGTGAAAGACCTGAAGGTAAAAGGTAGCTCTTCCATGCTGAAGATTGGTACCAAAGTGAAAAACATTCGTCTGGTTGAAGGCGACCACAACATCGATTGCAAAATCGATGGCTTTGGCCCAATGAAGCTGAAATCTGAGTTTGTGAAAAAGAACTGATGCCAATTGCCTGAAAGCGCGACGCTAATCAGGTCAACACCAGCTCATCTACCAGGCGGGAAGCTCATACTTCCCGCCTGGTTTATTTTTGCAGACGCTAACTACACTTAATTGGCTTCTTTTACCTGAGGTAAAGATTATGCCGTTAAGTCCCTATATCTCCTTTGCAGGCAACTGCGCTGACGCTATCGCCTACTATCAAAAAACGTTAGGCGCTGAGCTACTCTACAAAATCAACTTCGGTGAAATGCCAAAATCGGCACAGGACAGCGAAGATGGTTGCCCTTCAGGCATGAAATTCCCCGACACCGCCATCGCCCACGCCAACCTGCGCGTTGCGGGCAGCGACATCATGATGAGCGATAGCTCCCCCGACGGAAATGCCCGCTACTCTGGCTTTACGCTGGTACTCGACACGCAAAACGTCGACGAAGGCAAACGCTGGTTTGATAACCTGGCGGCAAACGGAAAAATCGAAATGGACTGGCAGGAAACCTTCTGGGCGCACGGTTTCGGTAAAGTGAGCGACCAGTATGGCGTGCCGTGGATGATCAACGTCGTCAAACAACAGCAACCCCCTACAGAGTAATCCAACGGGAGGCCAGCCCTCCCGTGCTGTCATCAAATAGCGCTCAACTCTTCATCATCGAGTAACCATCCCTTAACGAAAACGTCACATTAATCCGCCACGATGGGGCCACTTTTTTAGGGAGGCCGCATCATGCAAACGATTATTCGCGTCGAAAAACTCTCCAAGTCCTTCAATCAACATCAGGCGCTCAATGCGGTTGATCTGAACATCTGTTCCGGTGAGATGGTGGCTCTGCTTGGGCCATCTGGCTCCGGCAAATCCACCCTTTTACGTCATTTAAGCGGTTTGATCACCGGTGATAAATCACCCGGTAGCCGCGTCGAGCTGCTGGGCCGCACCGTTCAACATGAAGGCCGCCTGGCGCGCGATATCCGTAAAAGCCGCGCCCACACCGGCTACATCTTCCAGCAATTCAATCTGGTGAACCGCCTGACGGTGCTGGAGAACGTCCTGATTGGCGCGCTCGGCAGCACGCCGTTCTGGCGTACCTGTTTTAGCTGGTTTAGCCAGGAACAAAAACAGCGTGCATTACAGGCGCTGACCCGCGTGGGCATGGCGCATTTTGCATACCAGCGCGTTTCCACGCTTTCGGGCGGTCAGCAGCAACGCGTTGCAATTGCCCGCGCGCTGATGCAGCAGGCCAAAGTGATCCTCGCCGACGAGCCGATAGCCTCGCTGGACCCGGAATCCGCACGCATCGTGATGGACACCCTACGCGACATAAACCAGACCGACGGCATCACCGTGGTCGTCACGCTGCATCAGGTGGATTACGCCCTGCGCTACTGCGAACGCATCGTCGCGCTGCGCCAGGGCAACGTCTTCTTTGATGGCAGCAGCCAGCATTTTGATAACGATCGTTTTGACCATCTCTACCGCAGCATGAACCGCGTCGAACAGAGCGCGCAGGCTGCCTGACATCCCCACAATGAGGAATGGAAATGAGTTATAGAACAGTTGCCGCGCTGGCTTTCACCAGCATGTTTAGTCTCAGCACACTGCTCACCCCGGCCCATGCCGAAGAGCAGGAAAAAGCGCTGAACTTTGGCATTATTTCGACCGAATCACAGCAAAACCTGAAACCGCAGTGGGAACCGTTCCTGAAGGACATGGAAAAATCACTGGGCGTGAAAGTAAACGCCTTCTTCGCCCCGGACTACGCCGGGATCATCCAGGGAATGCGCTTTAACAAAGTTGATATCGCCTGGTACGGCAACCTCTCGGCAATGGAAGCGGTGGATCGTGCTAACGGGCAAGTGTTTGCCCAGACCGTCGCCGCCGACGGATCCCCGGGTTACTGGAGCGTGTTGATCGTTAACAAAGACAGTCCGATCAATAACCTGAACGATCTGATCGCCAAACGTAAGGATCTGACCTTCGGCAACGGAGATCCCAACTCTACATCAGGATTCCTCGTCCCCGGCTACTACGTCTTCGCCAAAAACAACATCTCCGCCAGCGACTTCAAACGCACCGTTAACGCCGGACATGAAACCAACGCGCTGGCCGTCGCCAACAAGCAGGTCGATGTCGCCACCAACAACACCGAAAACCTCGACAAGCTGAAAACTTCCGCGCCGGAAAAACTGAAAGAGCTGAAGGTGATCTGGAAGTCACCGCTGATCCCGGGCGATCCGATCGTCTGGCGTAAAAACCTCTCCGAAACCACCAAGGACAAGGTGTACGACTTCTTTATGAATTACGGCAAAACGCCGGAACAGAAAACCGTACTGGAACGCCTGGGATGGGCACCGTTCCGCGCCTCAAGCGATCTGCAACTGGTGCCGATTCGCCAGCTGGCACTGTTTAAAGAGATGCAGGGTGTGAAGGACAACAAAGGGCTGAACGAGGAAGAGAAAACCAGCAAAACCTCGGCGCTGAAAGCACAACTCGATGACCTTGATCGTCTGACCGCCGCACTGGGCGCTATGACCAGCGTCACCAAAGCAGTGCAGTAAACCTGGTGCCCAAATTGTAGGCCTGATAAGCGCAGCGCCATCAGGCAATGCAAGGGATTCCATGCCGGATGGCGGTGCCAGCACCTTATCCGGCCTACAACAGACCCGAAACATCGACACCCAGGAGCTAAACATGCAAACCATCACCGTCGCCCCGCCCAAACGTAGCTGGTTCTCGCTGCTGAGCTGGGCCATTCTGCTCGCCGTACTGGTGGTCTCGTGGAAAGGTGCCGAAATGGCACCGCTCACGCTGATCCAGGATTCCGGCAATATGGCGACCTTCGCCGCCGACTTCTTCCCGCCGGACTTCAGCCAGTGGCAGGACTATCTCGGTGAAATGGCCGTCACCCTGCAAATTGCCGTCTGGGGGACTGCCCTCGCCGTTGTGCTATCGATTCCCTTCGGCCTGATGTGCGCCGATAACCTGGTGCCGTGGTGGATTTACCAGCCGATGCGTCGCCTGATGGACGCCTGCCGCGCCATCAATGAAATGGTGTTCGCCATGCTGTTCGTGGTCGCCGTCGGGTTAGGTCCCTTCGCCGGGGTGATGGCGCTGTTTATCCACACTACCGGGGTGCTCTCCAAACTGCTTTCCGAAGCGGTAGAAGCCATTGAGCCGGGTCCGGTAGAAGGCATTCGCGCCACCGGGGCCAACAAAATTGAAGAGATTCTGTACGGCGTTCTGCCACAGGTCATGCCGCTGCTTATCTCCTACTCGCTGTATCGCTTTGAATCCAACGTTCGCTCGGCCACGGTGGTCGGAATGGTGGGCGCAGGCGGTATTGGCGTGACCTTATGGGAAGCGATTCGCGGCTTTCAGTTCCAGCAAACCTGCGCCCTGATGGTGTTAATCATCGTCACCGTCAGCCTGCTGGATTTTCTTTCCCAGCGTTTGCGTAAGCACTTTATCTGATTAGCGAGGCATTGATTGCTATGCACTTGTCTACACATCCGACCAGTTATCCAACGCGTTATCAGGAAATTGCCGCGAGACTTGAGCAGGAGCTACGTCAACATTATCGCTGCGGTGACTATCTGCCCGCCGAGCATCAACTTGCCGCGCGCTTCGAAGTAAACCGCCACACCTTGCGCCGCGCCATTGACCAGTTGGTTGAACGCGGTTGGGTTCAGCGTCGTCAGGGCGTCGGCGTGCTGGTGCTGATGCGCCCGTTCGATTACCCACTTAATGCCCAGGCGCGCTTTAGTCAGAATCTGCTGGACCAGGGAAGCCATCCCACCAGCGAAAAACTGCTGGCGGTGCTGCGTCCGGCCTCCAGCCACATTGCCGATGCGCTCAGCATAAACGAGGGCGATAACGTGATTCACCTGCGCACCCTGCGCCGGGTTAACGGGATCGCACTGTGCCAGATCGACCACTATTTTTCCGACCTCTCGCTGTGGCCGCTGTTGCAAGGCTTCAACAGCGGTTCGTTGCATGACTACCTGCGCGAACAGTCCGGTCTGACGCTGCTACGCACGCAAACGCGCATCAGCGCCCGCCGCGCGCAGGCCAAAGAGAGCAAGGTGCTGGAAATCCCCAATATGGCGCCGCTGTTGTGCGTGCGCACCCTGAACCACCGTGAAGGCGAAGAACACGCGGCGGAATACTCCGTCAGCCTGACCCGCGCCGACATGATCGAATTCACTATGGAGCACTGAATGCATTTCGATACCGCCACCCGCCAGCGCTGGATGCGCGCGCTGGCTTACAGCAATGCCGATGCCCTGAACGCCCGCATCAACGCGCTCAAACTGACGCCGGACTATGAACTTATCCGCGCCCCGGAAAGCGGACTGATGCAGATCCAGGCCCGTATGGGCGGTACCGGTAACCGCTTCTTTGCCGGTGACACCACGCTTACCCGGGCTGTGGTACGCCTGAAGAGCGGCACGCTGGGTTACAGCTACCTGCTGGGACGCAACAAACAACATGCCGAGCAGTGTGCAGTGATTGACGCACTGCTGCAGGAACAAACGCATTTCCAGAACCTAATGGAAACCTTAATTGCCCCGCTGGAAGCGGAACGCGATGCGCTGATTAACGCACGCCGTGCCAAAGTCAACGCCAGCCGGGTCGACTTCTTCACGCTGGTACGCGGAGATAACGCATGACACGATCTACAGCACTTCTGACCGCTTTTAATTTACCCGTTCAGGATGCTCAGCAGAGCTTTCGTCGCCTGCTGAAAGCCATGAGCGAGCCGGGCGTAATCGTCGCCCTGCATCAACTGAAACACGGCTGGCAGCCGCTGGGCCTGGCAACCACCAGCGTGCTGCTGACCCTGGTCGATGGCGACACGCCGGTCTGGCTGGCTCCGTCGATGGATAACGATATCGCCCGCCAGAACCTGCGTTTTCACACCAACGCGCCGCTGGTGGATCAGCCGCAGCTGGCAGCCTTTGCCGTCGCCGACGAGCGCATCAGCAGCGAACAGCTTAACGCCCTCTCCGCCGGTTCCGCCGTCGCGCCAGAGAGCAGCGCCACGCTGATTGTGCAGGTCTCTGGCTTAAGCGGCGGACGCATGCTGCGTCTGACCGGCGCGGGTATCGCCGAAGAGCGCATGATCGCGCCACAGCTGCCGGAATGCCTGATTCACGAACTCACCGAACGCCCGCACCCGTTCCCACTGGGGGTCGATCTGATCCTCACCTGCGGCGAACGCCTGCTGGCTATTCCGCGAACCACCCATGTGGAGGTGTGCTGATGTACGTCGCCGTCAAAGGGGGCGAAAAGGCGATAGCCAACGCCCACGCCCTGCAGGAAAACCGACGCCGGGGCGATGAGACCATTGCTGAACTGAGCGTGGCGCAAATCGAACAGCAGATGAACCTGGCCGTTGACCGGGTAATGACTGAAGGCGGCATCGCCGACCGCGAGCTGGCGGCGCTGGCGCTGAAGCAGGCCAGCGGCGATAACGTCGAAGCCATCTTTTTGCTCCGCGCCTACCGCACTACGCTGGCAAAAGTGGCGGTCAGTGAACCGATTAACAGTGCAGAAATGCGCCTTGAGCGCCGAATTTCTGCGGTCTACAAAGATATTCCCGGCGGGCAGCTGTTGGGTCCAACCTATGACTACACCCATCGCCTGCTGGATTTTACTCTGCTGGCTAATGGCGAAACGCCGCCCCTGCGCAGCGCAGACGGCGCGCAGGATGCCTCCCCGCACGTCTTTTCCCTGCTGGCCAACCAGGGGCTGGCAAAGCGTGAAGAGGATGATGGCGCCACGCCCGACGACATCACCCGCACGCCGCCGGTTTACCCCTGCTCACGCGCTTCACGTCTGCAGCAGCTGATGCGCGGCGACGAAGGCTATCTGCTGGCGCTGGCCTACTCCACCCAGCGCGGCTACGGGCGCAATCACCCGTTTGCCGCCGAAATCCGCAGCGGCTATGTGGCACTGGAAACCGTCCCGGAAGAGCTGGGATTTGCGGTGAACGTCGGCGAACTGCTGATGACCGAATGCGAAATGGTTAACGGTTTTGTCGCGCCAGAAAATGAATCCCCCCATTTTACCCGCGGCTACGGGCTGGTGTTCGGCATGAGCGAACGTAAAGCGATGGCGATGGCGCTGGTGGACCGCGCCCTACAGGCAGCCGAATACGATGAAACGGTCACGGGACCGGCGCAGGACGAAGAGTTCGTGCTGGCGCATGCAGATAACGTCGAGGCGGCGGGTTTTGTTTCGCACCTCAAACTTCCCCATTACGTCGATTTCCAGGCCGAACTGGAACTGCTCAAACGCCTGCAACAGGAGGCCACCCGTGACCACTAACCTCTCCGGCTACAACTTTGCCTATCTTGATGAGCAGACCAAACGCATGATCCGCCGCGCAATTTTGAAAGCAGTGGCGATCCCCGGTTACCAGGTTCCGTTTGGCGGACGTGAAATGCCGATGCCCTACGGCTGGGGAACTGGCGGTATTCAGCTTACCGCCAGCGTGATTGGCGAGCCGGACGTGCTGAAGGTGATTGACCAGGGCGCGGACGACACCACTAACGCCGTGTCGATTCGTAATTTCTTCAAGCGTGTGACCGGGGTGAATACCACTGAGCGTACGGAAGATGCGACGCTGATCCAGACCCGCCACCGCATCCCGGAAACGCCGCTGGTGGAAGATCAGATAATCATCTTCCAGGTACCGATCCCAGAGCCGCTGCGCTTTATCGAACCGCGCGAAACGGAAACTCGCACCATGCATGCGCTGGAAGAGTACGGCATCATGCAGGTGAAACTGTATGAAGATATCGCCCGCTTCGGCCATATCGCCACCACTTACGCCTATCCGGTGAAGGTCAATGACCGCTACGTCATGGACCCGTCGCCCATCCCGAAATTCGACAATCCGAAGATGGACATGATGCCGGCCCTGCAACTGTTTGGCGCAGGCCGTGAAAAGCGTATCTATGCTGTTCCACCTTACACCCGCGTGGAAAGCCTCGATTTCGACGATCACCCGTTTACCGTGCAGAGCTGGGATGAGCCTTGCGCCATCTGCGGCTCAACCCACAGCTATCTCGATGAAGTGGTGCTCGATGACACCGGCAAACGCATGTTTGTCTGCTCCGACACCGACTACTGCCGCCAACAGAGCGAGGCCCTCAGCAAATGACGCAACCGCTGCTTTCAGTCAACAACCTGACCCATCTTTACGCGCCGGGCAAAGGCTTCAGCGACGTCTCTTTTGACCTGTGGCCAGGCGAAGTGCTGGGTATTGTCGGCGAGTCCGGTTCCGGCAAAACCACGCTGCTGAAATCGATCTCTTCACGGCTAACGCCGCAGAACGGTGAGATTTTGTATCAGAACCGTTCGCTGTACGGCATGAACGAGGCCGACCGTCGCCGTCTGCTGCGCACCGAATGGGGCGTGGTACATCAGCATCCGCTGGATGGCCTGCGCCGTCAGGTCTCCGCAGGCGGCAATATTGGCGAACGTCTGATGGCCACCGGCGCGCGTCACTACGGCGATATCCGCGCCACCGCGCAGCGCTGGCTGGAGGAGGTAGAGATCCCTGCCTCGCGTATCGACGATCTGCCAACCACCTTTTCCGGCGGCATGCAGCAGCGCCTGCAGATCGCCCGCAATCTCGTCACCCATCCCAAGCTGGTGTTTATGGACGAACCTACCGGCGGGCTGGACGTTTCGGTACAGGCCAAACTGCTGGACCTGCTGCGCAGCCTGGTGGTGGAACTGGATCTGGCGGTAGTGATTGTCACCCACGATTTGGGCGTCGCGCGCCTGCTGGCCGACCGTTTGCTGGTGATGAAGCAGGGTCAGGTGGTGGAAAGTGGGTTAACCGACCGCGTACTCGACGATCCGCATCATCCGTATACCCAGCTGCTGGTGTCGTCGGTGTTGCAGAACTGATGTTTTGTTGTGCCGGATGGCGGCCGCGCCTTATCCGGCCTACGGAGCGGCATTGGTTGTAGGCCTGATAAGCGAAGCGCCATCAGGCAATCGAACGCAAAAATGTCTAAAGAGGCTAAAAATGAACGCGATCCGCGTTGAAAATGTCAGTAAAACCTTTGTCCTGCATCAGCAAAACGGCGTGCGTCTGCCGGTGCTGCAAAACGCCACTCTGGACGTTAAAAGCGGCGAATGCGTGGTGCTGCACGGTCACTCGGGCAGCGGCAAATCCACGTTGCTGCGTTCGCTGTACGCCAACTACCTGCCGGATGAAGGACACATCCACATCCGCCACAGCGATGAATGGGTCGATCTGGTGCAGGCCCCGGCGCGCAAAGTACTGGAGGTTCGCCGTTCAACCATCGGCTGGGTGAGCCAGTTCCTGCGCGTGATCCCCAGGATTTCCGCGCTGGATGTGGTAATGCAACCGCTGCTGGATCTCGGTGTATCTCGCGAGGAGTGTGCAGCCAAAGCGGCTAACCTGCTTACCCGCCTGAACGTGCCAGAGCGGCTGTGGCATCTGGCGCCGTCTACCTTTTCCGGTGGCGAACAGCAGCGCGTCAACATCGCCCGCGGGTTTATCGTCGATTACCCGATTCTGCTGCTCGATGAGCCCACCGCCTCACTGGACGCCAAAAACAGCGCCGCCGTCGTCGCATTGATTGAAGAAGCGAAAGCCCGCGGCGCGGCAATTGTCGGTATTTTTCACGATCAAACCGTGCGCGACCGCGTAGCGGATCGTCTGCATCTGATGGGAACAACAGCATGATTATCAATAATGTAAAGCTGGTACTGGAAGATGAAGTGGTGCAAGGATCGCTGGAAATTGAGGGCGGGATCATTCGCGCCTTTGCTGAAAGTCCGAGCAGCCTACCAGAGGCGCTGGACGGCGAAGGCGGCTGGCTGCTGCCAGGACTCATTGAGCTGCATACTGACAATCTCGACAAATTCTTCACCCCGCGCCCGAAGGTAGACTGGCCTGCGCATTCGGCGATGAGCAGCCACGACGCGCTAATGGTGGCCAGCGGCATTACCACTGTGCTGGACGCGGTGGCGATTGGCGATGTGCGCGACGGCGGCGACCGTCTGGAAAATCTGGAGAAGATGATCAATGCGATCGAAGAGACGCAGAAGCGCGGGGTCAATCGCGCCGAGCACCGCCTGCATTTGCGCTGCGAACTGCCGCATCACACTACCCTGCCGCTGTTTGAAAAACTGGTCAGCCGCGAGCCGGTGACGCTGGTATCGCTAATGGATCACTCGCCAGGCCAGCGTCAGTTCGCCAATCGCGAGAAGTACCGCGAGTATTATCAGGGCAAGTATTCGCTTACCGACGAGCAGATGGCCCGCTACGAAGAAGAACAGTTAGCGCTGGCGGCACGTTGGTCACAGCCCAATCGCACGGCGATTGCCCAGATGTGCCGTGAGCGCCAGATTGCGCTGGCGAGCCATGATGACGCCACCCACGATCATGTGCTGGAATCGCACCAGCTTGGCAGCGTGATCGCCGAATTCCCCACCACCTTCGAAGCGGCTGAAGCCTCGCGCCAGCATGGTATGAACGTGCTGATGGGCGCGCCCAACATCGTGCGCGGCGGTTCTCACTCCGGCAACGTGGCGGCGCATAAGCTGGCTGAGCTGGGACTGCTGGATATTCTCTCCTCCGACTACTACCCCGCCAGCCTGCTCGATGCGGCGTTTCGCGTGGCGGACGACGACGCCAACCGCTTTACGCTACCGCAGGCCATTCGTCTGGTGACCCGCAATCCGGCGCGGGCATTAAATCTCGACGATCGTGGCGTTGTTGCCGAAGGCAAACGCGCGGATCTGGTGCTGGCACACCGCAAAGGCGGCAACATCCATATCGACCACGTCTGGCGTCAGGGCAAAAGGGTATTCTGACTATGGGTAAACTGATCTGGCTGATGGGGCCATCCGGCTCCGGTAAGGACAGCCTGCTGGCAGAACTCCGCCAGCAGGAACCGGCGCAACTGCTGGTGGCGCACCGTTACATCACCCGAGCCGCCAACGCCGGGAATGAAAATCATATTGCGCTGAGTGAACAAGAGTTTTTTACCCGCGCCGGGCAGAACCTGCTGGCGCTGAGCTGGCACGCCAATGGCTTCTACTACGGCGTTGGCGTGGAGATTGACCTCTGGCTACACGCCGGTTTTGATGTGGTGGTCAACGGCTCGCGTGCGCATCTGCCCCAGGCGCAGGCCCGTTACGGCACATCTTTACTCCCCATTTACTTACAGGTTTCCCCGGCGATTTTACGCCAGCGCTTGCAGGCTCGTGGACGGGAGAGCGAAACGGAAATCGCCGCCCGTCTTGAACGCGCAGCTCGCTACGCCCCGTATGACTGCCACGTCCTGAACAACGATGGAAGTTTGCTACAGTCTGTCGATACACTACTCACACTGATGGGACACAAGGAGAAGAAACATGTCTGTCTGTGAATTACGCCGCGCAACGCTATACGATACCGATGCGGTTTATGCGCTCATCTGTGAGTTGAAACAGGGTCAATTCGACCTACAGGCCTTTAGCGCAGGCTACGCCGCAAATCTGCAAGATCCTAATATGCACTATCAGCTGGCGCTGCTCGACGGACAGGTCGTCGGTTTGATCGGTCTGCACCTGCAGTTTCATCTGCATCACGCTAACTGGATTGGCGAGATTCAGGAACTGGTGGTGATGCCACAGGCACGAGGGTTAAGGGTCGGCAGTCAGTTACTGGCCTGGGCCGAAGCCACCGCGCGCGAAGCGGGCGCAGAAGTCACCGAGCTTTCCACCAGCACCCAACGCCTTGACGCACACCGTTTTTACCAGCGTGAAGGCTATACCATGAGCCATTTTCGCTTCACCAAACCGTTGTAGGGGGAGCCATGAGTCTGACCATTACGCTGACGGGAACGGGCGGCGCACAGCTGGTGCCGACATTTGGCTGCGACTGCGCGGCCTGCCAACGAGCACGCTTACAGGCACAATACCGTCGACGCCCATGTAGCGGGGTGGTCAAATTCAATAATGCGGTGACGCTGCTGGACGCGGGGATCCCGCATCTGATGGACGACTGGCCGGCGGGCAGCTTCCAGCAGTTTCTGCTGACCCATTATCATATGGATCATGTACAGGGATTGTTTCCGCTACGCTGGGGCGTGGGGACGACCATCCCGGTGTACGGTCCGCCGGATGAACAGGGTTGCGACGATCTGTTTAAGCATCCAGGCATCCTCGATTTTAGCCATACCGTGGCACCGTTTGTGGTGTTTAATCTGCAAGGATTGCAGGTAACGCCGCTACCGCTCAACCATTCAAAGCTGACGTTTGGTTATCTGCTGGAGACCACACATAGCCGCGTGGCGTGGCTCTCCGATACCGCCGGACTTCCCGACAAGACACTGAAGTTTCTCCATAATAACCAGCCTCAGGTGATTATCATCGACTGCAGCCATGCCCCGCGCGCCGAGCCACCGCGCAATCATTGTGATTTAAACACCGTTATCGCCTTGAACGAGGTTATCCGCTGTCCACGGGTGATCCTGACGCATATCAGCCATCAGTTCGACCTGTGGATGATGGAAAATCAGCTTCCCGCAGGGTTTGAGGCAGGATATGACGGAATGGAGATTGTGCTGGAGTAACAGCTAGCGATCGTAATCTTCTTCCATTCTGCGTTCGTCGTCTTCTAACTGACGCCGTTCCTGATCGAGCTGGCGCTGACGATCATCCAGTTGGCGACGTCGATCTTCAAACTGGCGGCGGCGATTGTCATATTGCCTGCGCCGGTCGTCACTCATCTGGCGCTGCCAGCTTTCATCACGGGAGTCGTCATAATCCCGCCCGTTGTCCGGTTTGTATGCGTCGTTAATCGCCTGCTGAATATTACCAATGGCGTCATCAATAATATCCGCCTGCGCTGACATGGTGGTCAGTGACAGCAAGCTAAACAATAAAAGCATGGGATAACATTTCATAAGCCAGACCCGAAGTTGAACTGGCTTTACGTTAGTCAACGCAGAAAAGAAGGTGTAGCGGAGGAATCTCAAACTCGATAGGACGCCCCTGGCTCCATCAACTGGTAAGCGCGTTGTTTTTCCTCTGCCACCAAAACAACACCGTGCCATTTTGTATCTGGTGACATGCTCCATATCCGCTCTTCTGGGATACATCCCCCATCATATATAACTTTCGAACCATCATACGGCCAGAATGCGTTTTGCTCCGTGTCCAGGATAAAAACTGAGATGTATTCAGACTCACGCGCAATTTTCTGCCAGAGCATTTTCCCGCCATCATATTGCTCAAAATCGCTAATCAGCGTTACACCACAGCGCAAAATCAGTGCTTCATACAGGCGCGTCGCCAACCCTTTATCTCGTTCGGACGGATTAACACATATCCCTTCTATCTGAAACACAGACGCCTCTTCCCAACATCGTTCCACCGTTAGAATATCGTTGTCCAGGTAGGGTTTACGCTGCAAATCTAGTGCAGCAAGAACCCGATGGCGAGGCACACCATTAAAAATCTCAATATCAGCTTCAATGATTGCTGCGCGTGGAGTTTGCCTGTCATAAATAACCAGCAGAATACGCCCGGAAAGCTCAAACGTATCCACCACCTTAAACGAGCGGGCGACGGCCATCGGGCTATACGTTGTCGGCATCACAATCATCTGCGAATCACCTCTTGTTAGTACTGGCATAATTCCTTTTATATCCTAATCGGGCTGTGTTTGCTCAGATTAGCATCACCCGTTTGCTCCCTGGTCTTGATGAATTCCTAATCTCTTGGGCAGGTTTAGTTTTCCGAAGGAAGCTCGCAAAATAGTATGCAAAGAGGACAATGTCTTAGCGGTATGACTGTTCACTTTTCCGCAGCGCCTGCGCCAGCTCTCCCCGGGTAAAAGGCTTACGCAATAGCGCCACATCCGGCAGCGCCGGGTTATGCGCCGGACGTAAATCCTGACCGCTTATCAGCAGGATGGACAACTGCGGATAATGTGCCTGGGCATGGTTAACCACATCCACGCCGCTTAATCCACCGGGCAGCATGAGGTCGCTGATCAGAATATCAATCTCTGAAGACGCGGCGAGCAGATGCATTGCCTGCTCGCCGTTGGCGGCTTCTAACGTCAGATAACCCAGCAGGTGCAGTTGCTCGCACAACGTCTGGCGTACATCGTCCTCATCCTCAAGCACCAACACCAGTTTTTCATCGTTGGTCGTTGTGTGTTGCGCTACCGCTTCCACTTGAGCCTGTACCGGAACAACGGCGCGAGGCAGTTGCAACCTGACCGTCGTTCCCTGCCCTGGAGCGCTTTCAATTTCCACCCGGCCACCGGACTGGCGCACAAAACCGTAAACCATCGACAGCCCCAGTCCGCTGCCGCTACCGGTCTGTTTGGTGGTGAAAAACGGCTCGAAGACCTGGGCTTTCACCTCTTGCGACATCCCACTGCCCTGGTCGGCAACCTCCAGCATTACCATATCCTGCTTGCGCCCATCGCTGCGCGTGACCCGCTGATTCCATGTACGGATTTTAATCGTACCCGCCTGCCCGTCCATGGCGTCACGGGCGTTCATCACCAGATTGATAATGGCGTTTTCCAGTTGGCTGACGTCAATCCACGCGGGCCAGGCGGGAGACTGGGCTTCAATCTCCAGCGTCAACGTGGCCGGAAGAGAGTGGCGCATCAGTTCGCCCAGATTTTCCAGCAGCGTTTTCAGCTCCACCGCATGGGGATGCAACGACTGTTTGCGCGAAAAGGCCAGCAGGCGTTGGGTAAGCAGCGCCCCGCGCTCGGCGGCTTTTAGCGCCCGATTGACCCGTGGCGCGTCGGGTGACTCCGGATTCACCAGATCCAGACTGCCAATAATAACCGCCAGCAGGTTATTGAAATCATGTGCTAATCCCCCCGTCAGTTGCCCCACAGCCTTCAGCTTTTGGCTGTGCAACAGCGCTTCTTCCAGTCCCTGACGCTCGGTGCGATCGATTTCCATCTGGCTGGTTTTTTCTTTTAGCAGTCGGGTGGTGTGCTCCAGCGACGCCGTATTCCGGGCAAAGACGCTAAAGGCGCGGGCCAGCTCGCCTAACTCATCACGCCGCTGCAGGGCCGGGACGCTGACATCTGATTCACCGTGCGCCAGCCGGGTCATCGCCCGCGAAATGGCCGTCAGGTTGGAACCGAGATTACGGTAGATATACCACCCGGCAAAACCGGTGATCACCACCGCCAGCAACGCAAACACTAAAATAAACAACGCGCCAGATTGCAGTTCCTGATGGCTTTGCGCTACCCGCTGCTCTGAGATCAGCGCCACCTGCGAGGCATACTGATTGATATCGCTGTTGAGGATCGCCACCAGCGCTTTGATATGAAACATATACCAGTTGATCGCCAAATCGCTCTGCTCCAGCGCGGAAGAGAGCGGCTCCAGCTTATGCAGCTCCTGATTGAAGTCGTTGAGGATACCGCCAATCAGCGGATTGGCATGACGCAAGGGAAGCGCAGGCATCACCGCATCCAGTTGTTTCACCACCGAACGCGGCGTGGGCGTATCGATGGCGGCAACAATTAAGCGGTCCATCTGCCCCAGCAGCACATCGTCCTGCGCGCCGGTGAGCTTTTGCAGATGACGTAAATAGCTTTGATTTTGATACAGCGAACTGAGCAACGCGTTACGCTCCAGATGTCGCCGCTGCCCGCGCTGCAACATCCCTTCTACACTGCTTTGTAGTTCATTACTGCGCTGGATAATACGCTCGACCAGCACCGGCTCCTGCTGCGCCAGCGGCGCGGTAGCCAGTTGTTCCAGCGACTGCTTCAGCGCCCGTTGCGTCTCCTGCAGCCGCTCCGCTTCCCCTTTGTATTCCAGCGCCCCGACCACCTGCGACAGCCGCACCGCCGCCGTCGCCACGTTCGCCGTATCCCGCGCCAGGTTCATGCTGCCGGTCATGTCGTCAACGGTTTGCTGCTGTACCTGCTCCTGAATCTGGCTTGCGTGCTGAAAACCCAGCACCGCCACGCCGCTCACCATCAGCGTGACAGCCACCACCAGCAGATTGAAGAACAGCAATCGTCCGCGCGCACTGGCGAAAAAGTGACGTCCCGGTTGCGGCATATCACGCTCCGTGAAGAAAAATCGCAATATGACAAATATGAACGGCTTCTGACATTTTGCATTTACATTCCTGTGATGGACTGCTGATATCGGCCACCCCACAGGAGATCCGCCATGAGCAGGACACCGGTTCTGGAGATGCGCAACATTGCTAAAGCGTTTGGCAAATTTTATGCGCTGAAAGGGGTCGATTTAACGGTCTGGCCAGGTGAAATTCATGCCCTGATGGGCGAGAACGGCGCTGGGAAAAGCACCCTGATGAAGATCCTCGCGGGGGCCTATACCGCCACCAGCGGTGAGATCCTGATTGACGGTCAGCCGTTCCACATTCGCGGTCCTAAAGATGCGCTTAGTGCAGGCATCACGCTGATTTATCAGGAGATGCAGCTCGCGCCGAACCTGACGGTAGCGGAAAATATCTTTCTTGGCAGCGAGCTGTCGCGCGGCGGTCTGGTCCAGCGTAAAGAGATGGTCATGCAGTCACAGAAAGTCATCGACCGACTCGGTGCCCAGTTTAAGGCCAGCGATCGTGTGATGACGTTGACCATCGCCGAACAGCAGCAGGTGGAAATTGCCCGCGCCCTGCACCGTAACAGCCGCATTCTGGTGATGGATGAACCCACCGCCGCCCTCTCCTCACGTGAAACCCATCGCCTGTTTGAACTGATCATGCGCCTGCGCGATGAGGGAATGGCGATTATCTACATCAGCCACCGCATGGCGGAAGTGTACGAACTCTCGGACCGCGTCAGCGTCCTGCGCGACGGACAATATGTTGGCAGCCTGACCCGCGACAAGCTCAACGCCTCGGAGCTGGTGCGCATGATGGTGGGCCGTCCGTTAAGCGATCTGTTCAACAAAGAGCGCGACATTCCCTTAGGTAAAGCACGCCTCAATGTTCATCACCTGACCGACGGCCATAAAGTCCAGCCGTGCAGCTTGCTGGTACGCTCCGGGGAGATCGTCGGCCTGGCCGGGTTAGTCGGCGCCGGGCGTTCTGAACTGGCTCAGCTGATTTTTGGCGTGCGTAAAGCCATCGGCGGCATGATTGAAGTAGACGGTGAACCGGTAGTGATCCACTCCCCGCGCGAGGCGATTGACCACGGCATTGGCTTTCTGACGGAAAACCGCAAAGAGCAGGGATTATTTTTAGAGCTGGCAGCGGCAGAAAACATCACCATGGCGACGCTGGAACGTGACGCCAACTGGGGCATGCTCGATCGCAAAAAGGCGCAGGCTATTTCCGATGACGCCATCAAGCTGCTCAACATCCGCGTTCCGCACGCACAGGTACGCGCGGGCGGGTTGTCCGGCGGAAATCAGCAAAAACTGCTGATTTCACGCTGGGTCGCGATCGGTCCACGTATTTTGATCCTCGATGAACCCACGCGCGGCGTAGACGTTGGTGCCAAAAGCGAGATCTACCGGATCATGAACGATATGGCGCGCAAAGGCGTGGCGATCCTGATGATCTCCAGCGAACTGCCGGAAGTCGTTGGTATGAGCGATCGCGTTTACGTCATGCGGGAAGGCAGTATTGCCGGCGAGCTGAACGGACAAAGTATTACCCAGGAAAATATTATGACGCTGGCAACCGGCGTGAACGACTCCCACCATCAGGCGGTGCCCCATGAATAATCCAACCACTCCCCAGCAGGTGGCGAAATCCGCCTCCGCGAAAAGAATGCTGATGAGCGATCTGATGCAAACGGTCGGCATCTTACCGATTCTCATCCTGATTGTGGCGGTATTTGGCTTTATCGCGCCTAACTTTTTTACCGAAAGCAACCTGCTGAATATTACCCGTCAGGCCTCGATCAACATCGTGCTGGCGGCTGGCATGACCTTCATCATTCTGACTGGCGGGATCGACCTCTCAGTGGGTTCTATTCTCGGTACCACTGCCGTCGCAGCCATGGTCGTTTCTCTTATTCCTGAGTTTGCCATGCTGTCGATTCCGGCGGCGCTGATGCTTGGCCTGGTGCTGGGATTGTTTAACGGCGCGCTGGTCGCTTTTGCCGGACTACCGCCGTTTATCGTCACGCTTGGAACCTATACGGCGCTGCGCGGCGCGGCCTATCTGCTGGCTGACGGTACAACGGTGATTAACTCCAATATCAGCTTTGAGTGGATCGGTAACAACTATCTCGGCCCGGTTCCGTGGCTGGTGGTCATTGCGCTGGCGGTGGTGGTGGTGTGCTGGTTCATTCTGCGCCGCACCACGCTCGGCGTTCATATCTACGCGGTCGGCGGCAATATGCAGGCCGCACGTTTAACCGGTATCAAAGTGTGGCTGGTGCTGCTGTTCGTCTACGGCATGAGCGGTTTGCTCTCTGGTCTTGGCGGGGTGATGAGCGCCTCGCGGCTGTATAGCGCCAACGGCAACTTAGGCATGGGTTACGAGCTTGATGCCATCGCGGCGGTGATCCTCGGCGGCACCAGCTTTGTTGGCGGGATCGGCACCATCACCGGCACGCTGGTGGGGGCATTGATAATCGCCACGCTCAATAACGGCATGACGCTAATGGGCGTCTCCTATTTCTGGCAACTGGTGATCAAAGGGGCGGTGATCATCATAGCGGTGCTAATCGACAAATACCGTACCCGACACCATCAAAGTGCATAGACAAGCTTACTGGCCTACTCATTCGTAGGCCTGATAAGCGCAGCGCCATCAGGCGTATAACAACAATACCCTACGTGAGGAAACGAGTATGCGTTTGAAGCCATTAGTGACCGCGCTCTGTGCTGGCGCCCTACTTGCTGCAGCTCCGTTTGTGCAGGCAAAAGAACTGAAATCGATCGGCGTTACGGTGGGCGATCTGGCCAACCCGTTCTTCGTGCAGATCACCAAAGGCGCAGAACTGGAAGCACGCAAGCTGGCAGGTGATAGCGTTAAAGTAACGCTGGTTTCCAGCGGCTACGATCTGGGACAACAGGTATCGCAAATCGACAACTTTATTGCCGCCAAAGTCGACATGATTATCCTTAACGCCGCCGACTCCAAAGGCATCGGCCCGGCGGTAAAACGCGCGAAAGACGCGGGGATTGTGGTGGTTGCCGTTGACGTGGCGGCGGAGGGCGCAGATGCAACCATTACCTCCGATAACACCCAGGCAGGTGAAATGGCCTGTAAATACATTACCGACCGCCTGAAAGGCAAAGGCAACGTCGTCATCATCAACGGGCCGCCGGTTTCCGCCGTCCAGAACCGCGTGGAAGGCTGCCAGACTGAGTTTAAACGCCACCCGGACATCAAGGTGCTGTCGCATAACCAAAACGCCAAAGGCAGTCGCGAAGGCGGGCTGGAGATCATGACCGCGCTGCTGGCGGCAAATCCGAAGATCGACGGCGTATTCGCCATTAACGATCCGACTGCGATCGGTGCCGATCTGGCGGCAAAACAGGCGCAGCGTAGCGAATTCTTTATTGTCGGCGTAGATGGATCCCCGGACGGTGAAGAAGCGCTGAAGCGCGAAAACTCACTATTTGTGGCGACTCCGGCACAAGATCCGCAGGTGATGGCTGCCAAAGCGGTCGAAATCGGCTATGACATATTGCAGGGGAAACCCGCCCCGAAAGAACCCGTGCTAATCCCGGTGACGATGATCGATAAAAACAACGTCGGCAGTTATAAGGGTTGGACGGTTAAATAAATCCTGAACCGACTAATGCTCTCCTGTCACAAAGAGAGTCAAAGAAGCAAGAGCGCCCGTCAGGGCGCTTACCTCATAAAAACTGAGAGTAATAAATATTCATTTCCTCCTCTATATTATGACTCAGCATAAAAGAAAAAATCATAACCGCCGTGTAAATAACCGGAATACCAATAACCAAAGGTGTAAACGTATACCATGGGTGACTTTGGAACAGTTCCAGTGGTACGAGACTTACAAATCCCATACACCATAAAATAATTGCGCACAATTTTATGACTCTCCAATAATCATGGAAATCCAGCTTATCAAGTGCCGGATAAGATCCTGGATATTTAGCAGCTATTATGCCGGATTGAATAGTATCTGCGGATGTACTGGCGAATAACTGATGGCCTTGACCATATTTTGCAGCATCCGCAGCCAACGCTAATACAACCCAGCGCTGAACCTCTGTGCTTTGCCCAGTGACGGCCTCCAGTTCATATCGACCATCGGCCAAAATGCTCGTTTTTGCGTTTTCTATCCCACTAAATAATACGAACTTTGACTGCTTATCCAGTGAGTTGAACCATAGTTTTTTAATTTTACTGACATCAACTTGCTGTGCAGAAAGATATGTACTTACGATTTCATCAAGATAGTAAGGGGTACTGTCCATCATGCGTAATAAATATAAAGGTGTGTCTTTATCTTTAAGCAGTTGTGTATTGGTAAAAATAAAGGCATTAGCACTTTCAAAAAAATCAGAATTATTTTCATCATGCAATTCAACGGTAATAACCAGGTTATTTTCAGAGATGTTTAAATCAACCCAGTCATTTATTAAAAAATAATCAGGACATTTGTGAAGAATATTAATTTTTCCGACCTTATCGTTGGGGATGCTCAGACTTGCCAGCACCGCCTTGAAACTATTGCCGATAGTGCCATCCGCTCCCTTAACGTACAGCCAGGTAGTAAAAGGCCGATAATCCCTGACAAGAGAACATTTGAGGGGCTCTATCAACTGCCTTAGTACTTTATCAACTCTGGTGTCATCCATTGAGTCAACTTCAATATCAATGCGTAACGGCGTTGCAGAACCTGCTGGCGCTTCACCCTCTAGTTTCTGAATTTTTAATGCCAGTTCAGACACCGGGAGAATGGATGAATAGTCTAAAAGAGGCAATGCCCGTATTGCCCAGTTTTTCCACTGGTTCATACCATACTGCTCAAGATAACCCGCATAGTAACATGGAAAAGATATAACACCGGAAGTGATTACCACCACACACCAGATTGCTAACACTATTAGCGACGGGATACCTATTGTATTCCATATCAGATCATCAGGAACTTTCTTGTCCTGCAACCAGCTGAATATATTGTACGTTATAAAAAACAGAAATATAGCAAAGCTAATGATCAGCATAATATTAAGCGGGAATTTTTCTGGTTCCTGATAGGGATTCTTGTTTGGTATCTTCCATTTCCTCATTTGCTTGTCCCCGCCGTTGGCAGAGTGGTTTTAATTGCGCAACCACATGCGGCCCTACAACCATCCACAACGACACCTTTGCCATCCATTGTCCAGTCAGGCTCAAAATCAAGTATGGGAAAGATTCCTTTGTGCGGTATACAAACGACAGTATCCCCCTGTAAAGCGACAGGAATTCCCATAAACTTGCTACCTGAAGCTTTATTAACATATCCGCCATTTTCCAGCGGATCGTTTAGCCTGATTACACCTTTCATATTATCTCCCTGCATCCATATCGCAGTACATCCGGGTCCAGCCCTTATAGCCCACCACCTCCGGTTCTTTGTCCGGCAGGTTTTGATAGTTAGCCTTATAACCTTCCGTTAAATTGGCTAAGGATGCTTTCATAAACACCACCGTTCCCCACGCAGCACCAGGAAACTCAGGACTGGTATGGCCGTCCACATACTTGCCACCGGATTTATGCTTGCCAGGTCTGTAGAGATAATAGGTGTCATCAAAGTATTGATAATCTATACCCGGACCACCCGGCGCCAGACGCGGGTCGTCAAAAGGATATGAACTCATATACAAATGGCCCTGCGCTGTGGAAATAAACGCCTGGTTATTGACCACCACCACTCTTTTTATTTCTTTTCCTTCAGGATAGTCGCGCATAATACCATCTGAGTTTCTCTCCAGCGCCGGGAAAGAGGCCATATATGTTGCCACCTGCCACGTTTGTCCATAATCTTTCGATATCAGATAAGCAGTCGGCTCCCAGTTTGGGATAAGTATATATTTATCAGAAGGATGAATATAGTTTCCCGAGAAAAGTCTGAAGGAGGCAAATCTTCCATCAATTAACTCTTTGTGAATATTTTTTTTACCATCGTGATACCAAAGTGCTCCCTCACAATAATAGCCTTTTAACTCCAGATAACGATTATCGTCGTAACGATAAATAACCTGCGAGGGTATTTTTTTTGTACAGGCAGTGATAGAGAATAGTGAAACTGCGCCGATTAATACTCTTACCATAATTCCTGGTTTCATAATTCATCCTTAAACGTTAAGCGGTTTTGGCATATCCCATTGCAGATTATTTCCCTGCATCCATATCGCAGTACATCCGGGTCCAGCCCTTATAGCCCACCACCTCCGGTTCTTTGTCCGGCAGATTTTGATAATTCGCTTTTTCTGACTCAACAAGATTATCCAGTCCTTGTTTCATAAAAATAACCATACCCCACGCATATCCTGGAGATTCAGGTCTGATGTGGGCATTCACATACTCGCCACCGGATTTATGCTTGCCTGGCCTGTAGAGATAATATGTGTCATCAAAGTATTGATAATCTATACCCGGACCACCCGGCGCCAGACGCGGGTCGTCAAAAGGATATGAACTCATATACAAATGGTCCTGGGCTGTGGAAATAAACGCCTGGTTATTGACCACCACCACTCTTTTTATTTCTTTTCCTTCCGGTCTGTCGCGCATAACACCATCTGAGTTTCTCTCCAGTGCCGGGAAAGGAGCCATATATTTTGCGACCTGCCACGTTTGTCCGTAATCTTTAGATATTTTATATGCCCCTGGCTCCCACTCAGGCACAAGTATGTACTGTTCTGAGGGATGGATAAACTCACCCGAGAAAACCCTATAGATTGGATTGCCATAAATTGATTTGTGGATCTTTCTTTTTATGTCATGGTAAACAACATATCCTTCACAATCATAACCGATCAACTCCAGGTAGCGATTATCATCAAACCGGTAAATTACCTGTGAGGGTATTTTTTTTGTACAGGCAGTGATAGCGCATAGTAAAACTGCGCCGATTATTATTCCTACCGTATTTCCCAGTTTCATAATTTATCCTTAAACGTTAAGCGGCTTAGGCATATCCCATTGCAGATTGGGAGTCTCGGTATTGTATATTTCATTGTGTCTGGCAGGTTTAACCGTTGTTGAATGACAATATTCGTTAACCACGCCAAACTCGCCTGTCGGTAAAATATCATCCGGTCTATTCATATGTTCTTTTGTATCTGCTTTATTCAATACCCCCGAGTTATAATAATTAACTGTATCCTGAAAACCATTACGCTTCATACGCCAGTCTCCGCGCAGGAGTAGCTCGGTCCAGAATTCTCCGCAGCGGTGATCGAATGCCCCGCATATCCCCACCGCCAGATCGAAGGCCATCGCTTTTACGGGGGCATCTTTCGACATAACAATAGAGGAATGCTGGCTGTAACCAACCTGCTCTGATTGCAGCCATTCTTTTTGCAGCTCATCCGGCGTTTTTTCATAGATTAGCTGCACGGTTTTATTGTATCCCCCACCCAGAACAACGCCTTTGGTATATGGCTTACCATATTTTCTGGAGAACATCGCAAGTTCAGTGGGCGTTAATGCCTGGCCCGGCTGTAAATAATCGAAACCTGCGCCGCTGAGATTTTTGAAATCTGTCTCAGTGCGCGCAATAACCGTGGCTTTTGCAGAAAATGAGATGTCCTGATCGGGTGAACCCGGCGCTATCGAATATTTATACTGACTTCCCGCACCCTGTAACTGGTGTCTGAAGGTGACGGGGAGTTGCTCACCATTCACAACAACATCCGCAAATGTATATTGTCTGGTCGCCAGCGTATCCTGATCAAAACAACCCTTTTTTAACGCCGGCATTTCAAAAGGCACGCTCAGTGGGCTGCCGCCTATTTCCGGACCATTTTCGCAGAAAACCCGCTGGCGCAGATTATCTATGCCGCTGGCAATGTTATGGGGGACTCCCCGCCAGCCCAACCCCTGGACGTTAAGTAATGAAACTATACTGTCATTGGGGCAAAAATAGTTATATACCTTGCCAAAGTTATTACGCGTATAGAGTTTATTCTTGCGCCACTGTGAATTGGTTTTACTCAGGCACAGCGCGCCTTCTAATTCATCGATCTCGGCCTGCGTGTGATATTCCCCCTTGCCATATCTGGCGTTGGTCGCCATTAAATGACAGAAATTTTTAAACGTCTGCTGTCGGGCGCGATCCGTTTGATGATGTCCGGGCGTCATACCTTCAGCAGCCGTTTTTTCCAGTGCGTAGGGAGAGTGATTCAGGATCACACAATCGGCAGGATCGGCACCTGCTGCTTTGACCAGCATATTGGCCAGCATGGTAATTATCGTTCCCTGGGAGTGCGCAATGATATTAATTGGGTCGTTTTCAGTAGGTTTATTTTTTCGAATCATCAGGATTAAATCAGCCAGCCGCTGCGCGGCAAAAAACTGATAAATACGGTGCGGATTATCATAAATAGGGTGCGTAAAATCCCCAGCATTCAGATGAAATGAAGCAAATCCTGCCGTAGCGTTCGCAGGGCCACCGGAGCCAGGGCCTAACATATCCGGAATAGTGGTTGTCGCATTGGCAAAGGTACCCCCGCCTTTGGCATACACATCGTCCAGCACGTTGCCGAAATTATCATTCTGATATTTCAAGGTGGTTTGGGGAATATGCCCCAGCTTTTCCAGCTTTGTGTTGTCATCTTCCTGATAGGCGTTGTAAGGCAGTTTTGCGGCGTCTCCTGATTTTGCCCGTTCTTCGCGATAACGCCGCTGGTCTTCTATATACGTCGCATGATCGACGGGTTTATATCCCCAATAAAATGGAATGACCGGGCTGCGTCCGGGCATTTTCACCTGCTGCTGCTCGCCATCGCCCATATCCATTTTGTACTGATGCCATTCATGCGGATACATATCCGTGCGGCCCAGACGTTCATTCAGGCCGGCAATGATCCCCTGCTCCTGATTCTGATAGGCCTCGCCAACATCGTTGACACCGTGCACAAGGATCACAATACAGGGCATGGGATACTTAACGGGCACGTCGCAGACAGCCATTTTTCCGCCCGTTGATTTAGGCACGCCCTGTACACCGGTCGCCACCACCCGCGGATTAAAGGGACTGTTACTCATTTGGCAAAATCTCCATTTTCATTTCGTCCATTTCAGTCATATCCAATAACGGCGTCATTCCTTCATCGTCTGTGACGCCTTCAATGGTTTCGCCTGATGCCTTAGTCAGTCTGAATTTTGTCTTTTTCAGAACATCGTCCGGGTTGCCAGAGCCATGTAATTTAATACGGCGATGAAACTGCTCCTCCTGAAAGACAGGGGTTTTATCTTTCGCCGACTCCGGTCCGCTCCAGTCAAGAGTGGTGCCTTTCAACTGCACTTTTGCGGGGGAGAATATTTTTACAGAGCCGTCTTCATTTATTCTGATACCGCCACCACCGCACAAAAGCTGGATATTCTTCCTGGCGCTGATGGTTACGTTGCCGTTCATACTCTGAATATGAAAATGCTTATCAGAAAGCAGGCCCATTTCGCCGCGCTGCGCCTGGACGGAAATATCATCTTTTGCGGCGATGATTTTGATTCCGATAGCTCTGCTGAAAAGTGACAGGCCCTGTCCAACGGCCATTGAGAGTTTTTTAAAGACGTTAAAACTGCCATTGCTGGCGGCGTTTAGCGACAAATCTTTGTCTGCTGATATTGCCATCGTTTGTGGCGTAAGCAGGGCCATACCATGATCGGCGTAGGCCACCAGTCCCGAACGGGTGAGCTGTTCAAGTGCGGCGTTAAGCTGCTGCTGCGGTCCAGGTTCGACATTTAACGCCTGCGCCGTCAGCGCGCTCTGCTGAAGCGACGTTGCCAACGTAAGCGCGGCCTGAAGCTGCTGAACCACTGCGCTCATATCAAGCTGCTTGCCCTGGGCTTTTGGCTGCGCCTCGGTCGTGAGTAATATCCCCTTTGCCGCCCTCAGGACCGCCCGGTCATCGGTGCGCAGTTCTGCGCCTTCGCCGCGCGGTTTACCACCAGCATCAACAAGATGGCCCATATTCAACTGCGTTTTACCGTACTCGGTACTCAGTTTGACGTGTTCCTGCCCGCGCCGATCCTCCATCCGCAGCTTATTAAGACCCGCAGTGCGGATGACGTTGCGGGTATTGTTGCGGCTGGTGACGGGGTCAGGCTTTGGAGCATGATGCAAGGCATGAGCAATGAAAGGTCTTTCCGGATCGCCGCCTTCAAATGCAATGGCGACCTCTGTGCCCTGGATGAGCGGAAAGTGATGACCATAAGTATCACCGGCATAAACCCGCGCCAGACGAACGGGCATGCTTTCATAACCTTGCCTGTGCTGGTCGAGGTCAAAATCAAACTTCACCCAATAACGCCCCTGCACATCGATGTGAGCATATTTGTCATGGTCTATTGATGATGAAACGATAGCGGGAACAGTACCTGCAATACGTGGCCGGGGTAGCGGCTGAGGTCGAAAACAGACGTTCTGGCTATAGGGAATACCGATAAGCCGGGACTGGAGCGCTGCATCGCGCCTCCCCGTCACCCGCATTGCCGTTACCACAAATCCAGAGGCGAAAGCATGTGGAATGGTACCGTCGATTTCCAGCACCATCCCCGGCACGATCGACGGACTGGTGGTCACACCGTTTAAAATGGACTGATTATTAAGAATAATTTCGTGATGCAGTTTGGCGTAAAACCAGCTGGATTCACCTGGCTGCGCCTCGGCAAATTGCGATCCCGGCTGATGATGGATATCCGCATAGCGATACTCTGTGCCATATGTCGTAGCCCTTTCCGCAGACACATCGGCGTCAGCATTTAGCATCAGCGAGTTTGCCAGCCTGTAATCAAAGTTCTTCGCCCTAACGTCTGCCGAGACAACATTGTGCTTTGATACCAAGTTATCGATCGAATAATCATTTGATGTCAGCCCGGCGTGGGATGAGTGCATAATCTTTTGATCAAAAATGTACTGGCATTGTGAATCACTGAAGATAACCACCATAATGTGCGAAACAGCATGATGATTTGCGATCCTGAACCAGATCCCAACTTCTGACAGGATGCGGCTGATAAACGCTAAATCTGACTCCTCCCACTGAACAATCATTTCCCGGTTGGGATACATGCAAATAAGATTATCAAAGTCGATTTCATAATCGGCAAAAGCATGTTCTTTGAGGATCTGCGTGACCAGTTTCGGCACATTTATGTTCAGGTAAATAGCCGATCGCTTGCGTCGTGAGAGTAATGCCAGCTTGTGCTCCAGCCTGATTTCGTACAGTGATTCATCTGCTGATGTGCTAATAAGCGAAAATGACGTAATGACGCCTTCAATTTGCCGTTCATATAGCCACATCTCAGAACCCTGAATATATTTATTCCATTTATGATTAGGTGCTCTGATTTGTAGCGAGCCTTCAATATTTAGAAGTGAATCAGGAGGGATGCTTTTTAGTTTTGATGTGAATGTGATTTTATAACTATATGGTTTACTTAAATTTTCATGACCTTCAATTGTTTCAACATCAAGCAACCCTAACTTACTCTCGCCCCTTACGGAGAATAAATACTTATTGATACTCTCCTCTGAAACTATACCTTCAAGATTATAGAAACCCGAACCTTTTTTCATTATCGCATCCCTTACCAAAAGAAAGTAATACATAAGAAATAAAGTCCAGTCAGCATATCAACAATAATAAAAAAAAGGTTATTTTTTTACTGGAAACAAATCTGGAAAGTGAAGTAATTATTATTAACCAAACGCTTAATATAATCCTGACATATAAATAAACGATTAACTGGCACGATTTTAGATTCAATGAAATAATTTTTTAACAAAACGATTTATATTACGCTGCATTCGTTTTTTCACCGTGAGTGAAAAATCAAGCAGTCACATCCAAATGGTTCCAAAAACTGAGAGAGAACTAAAAAAACAAAGCATTAACCCAATGATTTACAATAACATTTATAGAAATATTCTTTTTATTTATTTTTTTATTGAATAAATCACATCCTCCCATAAAAAAACACAATAAAATATAACTATTCCCTATTCTGCTGTGAGGGGAGAGGTAACTGGATTATGCCCATGTGTTCCCAGGAAAGATTTTGGTTTTCTCCCTCTCCCTTTGAGAGAGGGCCGCATAAAGGTCATCTTATCTGTCACAGGAGAATCAATGAAACGCTCCGCAATAAACGAGATCCTTGGCCACACGCGCCAGTTTTTCTCTCAGCACGACGTGCATCTCCCCCCTTTTGCCAGCTTCCCTCCGACCCAATGGCGCAAGCTTGATGCCGCTGCCTGGAGCGAAGTGTTCGACCTTAAGCTCGGTTGGGATGTTACCGCGTTTGGCGGCAACAATTTTGCCGCGCAAGGGTTAACGCTGTTCACCCTGCGTAATGGCTCGCCGAAAGGCATGCCTTACGAGAAATGCTACGCCGAGAAAATCATGCATGTGCGCGATGCACAGGTCACACCGATGCATTTTCACTGGCGCAAACGCGAAGACATTATCAATCGCGGTGGCGGCAATTTAATTGTGGAACTGTGGAATGCGGGAGTCCGGGAGCAAACGGAGGAGACCGACGTGAGCGTGGTGATTGACGGCTGTCGGCAAACCCATGCAGCGGGCAGTCAGTTGCGCCTGACGCCGGGTGAAAGCATCTGCCTGCCGCCAGGCCTGTATCACAGCTTCTGGGCGGAAGAAGGTTTTGGCGACGTGCTGGTCGGCGAGGTTTCTTCTGTTAATGACGACGACCACGATAACCACTTTCTGCAACCGATCGCCCGCTATAACGACATTGAAGAAGACGAACCGGCGCAGTTGGTGCTGTGTAACGAATATCGCCTGTTCCGCTAACCAAGGAGCGCATTATGCCGTTGATATCTCTTGCTGATGGCCTTGCCCATGCCCGTGAGCATCGCTATGCCTTAGGGGCGTTTAACGTTCTGGACTCACACTTCCTGCGCGCGCTGTTTGCCGCGGCAAAGCAGGAACGTTCGCCGTTTATCATCAACATCGCCGAGGTGCACTTTAAATATATCTCGCTGGATTCACTGGTCGAAGCGGTCAAATTCGAAGCCGCGCGGCATGACATTCCGGTGGTGTTGAACCTTGACCACGGCCTGCACTTTGAGTCGGTGGTTCGGGCACTACGCTTAGGGTTCAGTTCAGTAATGTTCGATGGCTCCACGCTGGAGTATGAGGAAAATATCCGCCAGACTCGCGAAGTGGTGAAGATGTGCCATGCCGTCGGCGTGTCGGTGGAAGCCGAACTAGGTGCGGTGGGCGGTGATGAGGGCGGCGCGCTGTACGGTCATGCCGACGAGTCGCTATTTACCGACCCAATGATGGCGCGTGATTTCGTCGACAGAACCGGGATTGACGCGTTGGCGGTCGCCATTGGCAATGCCCACGGCAAATATAAAGGCGAACCGCTGCTCGACTTCCCGCGTCTGGACGCCATTCGCCAGCAGGCGGCAATCCCGCTGGTACTGCACGGCGGCTCCGGCATCAGCGACGAAGATTTCAGACGCGCAATTGAACTCGGCATTCACAAAATCAACTTCTATACCGGCATGTCGCAGGCGGCGCTGTCGGCGGTAGAAACACGGATGGCGAATCGCCAGCCGCTGTACGACGAATTCGCCGAACTGCTGCTCGGCATTGAAGAGGCCATTACCGATACCGTTTCGGAACAGATGCGCATTTTTGGCAGCGCGGGACGGGTCTGATGGAACGCAAAGGCGTTATCGCCGCAGGCAACATGCTGGTCGATCACGTGCATCAAATTGTGCAGTGGCCGGAACGCGGCTGGCTGGCGGAAATCACCCGTAGCGAACGCGCCACGGGCGGTGCGCCGCTTAATGTGCTGCTAACGCTGGCAAAAATGCACACCGGACTGCCATTGCAGGCGGTGGGGTTAATCGGTCAGGACAGCGACGGCGACTACATCATGGCGATGCTGGAGCAGTATCACGTTAATCGCCAACACGTGCAGCGCACCACATTCGCCCCCACATCGATGTCGCAGGTGATGACCGATCCCAGCGGTCAGCGCACCTTTTTCCACTCACCGGGTGCCAATCGGCTACTCGATCTACCTGCGTTTGAGCAACTGGATACCTCGATGAAAATCTTCCATCTGGGATATCTGCTGCTGCTCGACAGTCTGGACATGCCGGATGAGGAGTACGGGACGCGTAGCGCACGGCTGCTGGCGCAAATGCGCGACGACGGCTTTGAAACATCGCTGGATCTGGTTTCACGCAAGGGCGACCCGCGCTACCAACCACTGGTGATGCCAGCCCTGCGCCATCTCGACTATCTGGTGATTAACGAGCTGGAAGCCGGGGAGTTCAGCGGGCTGGAGATCCGCCAGCCCAACGGCGAACTGCATATTGCGCACATCGCCACCGCCGCACGCGAATTATTGGATGCAGGCGTACGCCTGCGGGTGGTTATTCACTGTCCGGAAGGTGCCTGGGGTGAAGCACCGGATCTGCCGGGCGTCTGGATCCCGTCGCAGTACCTGGCGCAGGAGGAGATCGTTGGCAGCGTCGGGGCGGGAGATGCGTTTTGCGCTGGATTTTTGTATGGCTGTCATGAGCGCTGGTCGCTGACGGACAGCGTCAGGCTGGCGCACGCCTGCGCGCGGGCAAGCCTGCTGTGCGCGAATGCGATAGACGGTGCGAAGACGCTGGCAGAGTTAAAAGCAGAAATGGCTGACGCCTGATGCGCTGCGCTTATCAGGCCTACGGGGTCGTTATCGCTTTTGTAGGCCGGATAAGGCGTTTACGCCGCCTTATCGTGATGCTGCACGTCGGCGGCAAACACATAACCCAGCCCGCGCAGGGTTTTGATCAACATTGGCTGGTGCGGGTTGTTCTCTATTTTTCGCCGCAATCGCATGATTAATACGTCAATAGTGCGGTCAAACACCTCAACGCTGTCGCTGCGTGTCAGCTCCAGCAGTTGTTCCCGGCTCAGCACCCGGCGGGCGTTTTGCGCCAGCGCCAACAGCAGGCTGTATTCCCCCTGCGTCAACTCCACCTTCAGTTGTTGGGGATTATGCAGCTGGCAACCAGAGGTATCGAGATGCCAGCCATTAAAAGAAAGCCCCGTGGTTTGCGGGCCGCCGCTTTCCGCCGTTAACACGCCGACGCGCCTGAGCACCGCCTTTACCCGCGCCACCAGCACCCGCGCATTGAATGGTTTACCGATATAGTCATCAGCGCCCATTTCCAGCCCGACAACCACATCCGACTCGCTGCCAAGCCCGGTCAGCATCACCACCGGTAATCCAGGTCTCAACTTTTGCACCTGTTGTAGCACCATCAGACCGTTAATATCGGGCAACATCATGTCCAGTAATACCAGAGCGATTTCCGGCTGAGTCGCAATGCAGCGCAGCGCCTCCTGCCCGGAGTGACAGGCGGTCACCGCAAAGACGTGTTCGCTCAGCACATCCTGTAAAAGCGTGCAGACAGCGATGTCATCATCCACAACCAGTATGGCTGGCTTCATTGTTTTTCCCCATTTCTGGCCAACTTAAATGAGTGTGATTGATTCTGCGCAGAGTGACAGCGATAAGGCACAAGGATGTGCGGGAAACATAACCTCGGTCACACTGCCGGGGCGTCACGTATTGGAGATTCGTCACGTCAAATATGACGACAGCCTGTTTTTCGTCAGGGTTTTGCGCAAAATTCGCCCGTAATATCGACTAATGCCCCTGATAAAAACATGGCATAAAAGATGCATAACAAAAGCGACAAGCGCGTATGCGCGATTTGATTAACTGGAGCGAGACCGATGAAAAAAGTCGTCACGGTTTGCCCATATTGCGCATCAGGTTGCAAAATCAACCTGGTGGTCGATAACGGCAAAATCGTCCGGGCTGAAGCGGCGCAGGGGAAAACCAACCAGGGTACCCTGTGTCTGAAGGGCTACTATGGCTGGGATTTTATCAATGATACCCAGATCCTGACCCCTCGTCTGAAAACCCCTATGATCCGTCGCCAGCGTGGCGGCAAACTGGAATCCGTTTCCTGGGATGAAGCGCTTGATTACGTCGCCAGTCGTCTGAGCGCCATCAAAGCGAAGTATGGCCCGGACGCTATTCAGACGACCGGTTCATCTCGCGGTACGGGTAACGAAACCAACTATGTAATGCAAAAATTCGCGCGCGCCGTTATTGGTACCAATAACGTTGACTGCTGCGCTCGCGTCTGACACGGCCCATCGGTTGCAGGTCTGCACCAATCGGTCGGTAACGGCGCAATGAGTAATGCTATCAATGAAATTGATAACACAGATTTAGTGTTCATCTTCGGGTACAACCCGGCGGATTCCCACCCGATCGTGGCGAATCACGTGATTAATGCTAAACGTAACGGGGCGAAAATCATCGTCTGCGATCCGCGCAAAATTGAAACTGCGCGTATTGCCGACATGCACATCGCGTTGAAAAACGGCTCGAACATCGCGCTGCTCAACGCTATGGGTCATGTCATCATCGAAGAAAAACTGTACGACCAGGCGTTCGTTGCCTCCCGTACGGAAGGATTCGAAGAGTACAGCAAGATCGTCGAAGGCTACACGCCGGAGTCCGTCGAAGATATCACTGGCGTTAGCGCGCAGGATATCCGTCAGGCTGCGCGTATGTATGCCTCAGCGAAAAGCGCGGCCATCCTGTGGGGCATGGGTGTTACCCAGTTCTATCAGGGCGTGGAAACCGTGCGTTCACTGACCAGCCTCGCAATGCTGACCGGCAACCTCGGTAAGCCGAGCGTGGGCGTTAACCCGGTTCGCGGGCAGAACAACGTTCAGGGCGCATGTGACATGGGCGCGCTGCCGGATACTTATCCGGGCTATCAGTATGTGAAAGATCCGGCTAACCGCGAGAAGTTCGCTAAAGCCTGGGGCGTGGAAAGTCTGCCTGCTCATACCGGCTATCGCATCAGCGAACTGCCGCACCGTGCAGCGCATGGCGAAGTACGCGCGGTGTACATCATGGGTGAAGATCCATTACAGACCGATGCTGAACTCTCCGCAGTACGCAAAGGCTTTGAGGATCTGGAACTGGTCATCGTGCAGGATATCTTCATGACCAAAACTGCCGCTGCCGCAGACGTTATTTTACCGTCTACGTCATGGGGTGAGCATGAAGGCGTATTCTCCGCGGCTGACCGTGGCTTCCAGCGCTTCTTTAAAGCCGTTGAGCCGAAGTGGGATCTGAAAACGGACTGGCAGATTATCAGTGAAATCGCCACCCGTATGGGCTACCCGATGCACTACAACAACACCCAGGAAATCTGGGACGAGTTGCGTCATCTGTGCCCGGATTTCTACGGTGCCACTTACGAGAAAATGGGCGAACTGGGTTATATCCAGTGGCCTTGCCGCGACACCTCAGAAGCCGACCAGGGTACGTCTTATCTCTTCAAAGAGAAGTTTGATACCCCGAACGGCCTGGCGCAGTTCTTCACCTGCGACTGGGTAGCGCCAATCGACAAACTCACTGAGGAGTACCCGATGGTACTGTCTACAGTGCGTGAAGTCGGCCACTACTCTTGCCGTTCGATGACCGGTAACTGTGCGGCGCTGGCCGCGCTGGCGGATGAACCGGGCTATGCCCAGATCAACACCGCCGACGCAGAACGCCTGGGCATCCAGGATGAAGAGCTGGTGTGGGTGAACTCGCGTAAAGGCCGGGTCATTACCCGTGCGGCAGTCAGCGATCGTCCAAACAAAGGCGCGATTTACATGACCTACCAGTGGTGGATTGGCGCATGTAATGAACTGGTAACCGAGAACTTAAGCCCGATTACCAAAACGCCGGAGTACAAGTACTGTGCTGTAAACGTTGAACGCATTGCCGATCAGCGCGCTGCCGAGCAGTATGTCATTGATGAGTACACCAAGCTGAAAGCCAGCCTGCGCGAAAGCGCGATGGGTTAAGCTTCCCCTGACGGCCTCCATTCGGAGGCCGTTTTTTTATGCATATAATCTCTCTATACTGTTCATTCCCTACACTAAATCTAAATATAAGATGAAACGACTTTTCGCCTTGATGGTGTTAATGACATGCTTTGTCCATGCCGAAGAGCCCGGTAGTCAGTTTTTAAAAGCCGCCGAGTCCGGAGACCGACGCGCACAATATTTCCTCGCTGATACCTGGTTTAGCTCAGGCGATTTGGGTAAAGCGGAATATTGGGCGCAAAAAGCCGCCGACAATGGTGATGCCGATGCTTACGCATTGCTGGCACAGATTAAGATTACCAATCCGGTCAGTCTGGATTACCCCGAGGCCAAAACGCTGGCGGAAAAAGCGACCCAGGCAGGCAGTAAGACCGGGGAAATTACGCTGGCGCGTATTCTGGTCAACACTCAGGCTGGACACACCGATTACCCCAAAGCCATTACCTTGCTGCAAAACGCCTCCGAGAACCTGGAAAACGACTCCGCCGTCGACGCGCAAATGCTGCTTGGGCTGATTTACGCCAACGGCGTGGGTATTCCCGCAGACGATGAGAAAGCGACGTGGTATTTCAAACGTAGCTCAGCCATTTCCCGCACCGGTTATTCCGAATACTGGGCCGGGATGATGTTCTTAAACGGTGAGCAGGGTTTTATCGTGAAGAATAAACAGAAGGCACTGCACTGGCTGAATCTGAGCTGTACGGAAGGATTCGATACCGGCTGCGAAGAGTTTGATAAGTTAACCAACGGATAATGGTTTGCATTGCCGGATGAACGTAGCGCCATCCGGCAATCGGTCATTGATTACTGCGCGGTCTTATCAAATTTACCCAATACTTCGCGCTCATAGGCCAGCGCTTTTTTGCGGTCAAATTTGTGTTCCCACTTGGCGATAACCAGCACCGCCAGCGCGTTACCCACCACGTTCAGCGCAGTACGCGCCATGTCGAGGATACGGTCAACACCGGCAATAAACGCCAGGCCTTCCAGCGGGATCCCCACGCTGCCCAGCGTTGCCAGCAGCACCACGAATGATACGCCCGGCACGCCAGCAATCCCTTTCGAGGTCACCATCAGCGTCAACACCAGCACGATTTCCTGCCACAGCGACAGGTCGATACCGTACAGCTGCGCGATAAAGATAGCGGCAATACTCTGGTACAGCGTTGAACCATCAAGGTTGAATGAGTAACCGGTCGGCACCACAAAGCTGGTGATTGAAGCCGGTGCGCCATAGGCTTCCATCTTCTCGATAATACGCGGCAGTACGCTCTCGGAGCTGGCGGTCGAGTAAGCCAGAATCAGCTCGTCTTTCAGAATGCGGATCAGGATCCAGATGCTCAAACCACAGATACGCGCGACAATCCCCAGCACCACCAGCGCGAAGAACAGGATGGCAAAGTGCACCAACAGCACCAGCTTCGCCAGCGGCCACAGGGAGGCAAAACCGAAGTTCGCAACGGTAACGGCAATCAGCGCGAAAACACCGACTGGCGCGTAGCGCATAACCATGTGGGTCACTTTAAACATGGTTTCGGAAATAGAGCGGAACACGGTAACCAGCGGCTCGCGGTGAGTGGCTGGCAGGGAAGACAAACCTAAACCGAACAACACCGAGAAGAAGATAATCGGCAGCATATCGCCTTTTGCCATCGAGGCGACGATATTGGTCGGCACCAGTGACAAAATGGTGCCCATCAGACCATGCGCGTGGCTTTGTACTTCTGCAGTCGTGCTTTGATATTTCGAAATATCCACGGTCGCCAGTTGCGACATATCAATCCCGGAACCCGGCTGGAACACATTCGCCAGCGTGATCCCAAGGATAATCGCCACGGTGGTGATCACTTCGAAATAGAGAATAGTTTTGGCGCCAATGCGGCCCAGCTGTTTTGCATCACCAACTCCGGCGATACCGACAACAAGCGTAGAGATGACAATGGGCACAACGATCATTTTGATCAGATGGATAAAGATATCGCCCGCCGGTGACAGCAGGTTTACAACCAGCCATTCACGGCTGTCACTATGGTAATGCAGGTAACTCCCTAGCAGAATACCCAGCACCATGGCGATTAGAATCTGCCATGCCAGGCTGACTTTCAAATTTTTCATAACAACGGACTTCCTCGATGGAGCGCTATTCCACATGCGGTGTGTGGGAATAGTACATACTGAAAGGGTATGATTTGTGTTGCGTTCGTTTATGGAGTTTTTTAACGCTTATTATCATTATCATCTGCATGGCATTCCGCGCAACCCTCTAAGAACAGGGCTTTTGGCTGAATTTATGCATAAAAATGCAATTTTGTCGCGATAATGATGAATAACTTTTTGTTATAAAAGAATTTTAATATGTTCAAAAATGAAGAAGTCATGACGTGAGTTTTTTTTGCCCACTTGTTCGTTTGCCTGTTTTTTAAACAGGCAAAATGATACAAATCACAAAAAAAACAAATTTATTTTTGCCGATTCTGCAACAACTTCGCCATATTAATAGAGTCAATGAGCTGTGCCCGGTTCACTCTCGGCGAGTTTAAATCCATAACCTTTTGCCACACTGAAATAGCCTGGGCGTAGTCTGCCTGCATAAACGCATCTGAGGCTAACAGCATCAGCGCGGTGACTTCTGCCGGGTCCAGCGCCAGAGCCTTATCAATCATCTCGCGAGTGGGCGGCGTCATATGTTGCCCGGCCTGGTAATACAATACCGTTGCCATCGCTGAATAGATCTCAGCATTTTCACCGCCGACACGCAGCGCCTGCTCGTAGGCCAGCAGCGCATTATGATACGCGTTTTGCCAAAGATAGTACTCCCCGAGTTGCGCCCATTTCACGCTGTCCTGTGGATTGGCGCGAATCTGCGATTGCAGCAAAAGCAACTGTTTTTCCTGAATATTTTCATCAGAGAAAGCATGTAAAGGGTCCGCCAGTCGCGTCTGCTCCTGACGAACCGCCTGCCATTTTGGCGTCAACAGGTAGCCTCCAATGCAGGCCACAACCATCAGCACCGCCGCAGCAGTCAGTCGCTTCACAGGCATTGGGCGTAACGGCGGTTCGCACTGGCTCATTGTTCACCTTCCTCCGTATGCTGACGTCTTCTCACTCGCCAGACCACCACACCAACCAGCAATAACAACAGGCACGGCAACGCCCACAGCAGCAACGTTTGCTCATTCAACGGCGGATTGTAGCGCACGAAATCACCATAACGCTCGGTCATCCACGTCGTTATCTCGGCTTCGCTTTTCCCTTCTGCCACCATGCTATAAACCTGATGGCGCATACTGACCGCTACCGGCGCATTGGATTCAAGCAAGTTTTGGTTTTGACACTGTGGACAGCGCAGTTGGCTGGCAATAGACAACGCTTGTTCCTGCTGTTGCGGGTTGGCAAACGTCCATGTGTCCACAACCTGGGCATGTGTAGCGAAAGTGATGAAAAACAGGACGAGCGTTAAGAGTAAAAACTTTTTGCCGGATGGCGCTGCGCTTATCTGGCCTATGGTTCGCGCCCCCTGTAGGCCGTATAAGGCGTTTACGCCGCCATCCGGCAACGTTGTAATTAATTTACGCATCGCGCTTTCTCCCTCGCCATCCGCTCAGCAGCGCGCCAAAGACCATTAACAGTCCCCCACCCCAAATCCAGCGCACGCCGGTCTGCACGTACAAGCGCATGGCATAACGGTCTGGTCCGGTTTTTTCGCCGATTACCGCGTACCAGTCATGCATCAGGTTCCAGCGGATACCCGGTTCCATCATCTGTTGACGACGCGCGGCATAGAAGCGCCTTTCAGGTTGCAGGCTGCCAATACGTTTCTCATTGTGCCACAGCGTGATCTGCGCTTTTTCACTGGTGTAGTTACCTTTGGCTTCCAGGTCGAGACGCTCAAAACGGAAAATGTAACCCGCCAGTTCAACCTGCTGCCCAGGGCTCAGGTTCAGGCTTATCTCCTGACGGCTACCGCTGGAAAAGACGATCCCCGCCGCAAAGACCAGCACCCCGGCATGTGCCAACAGTGCCGGAAGCTGGATGCGGAAAGACACTTTACGGCTTCTGACCGTTGCCAGCACGATAACCAGCAGCATCAGCAGGCCAAAAGGCAGCGTAGCGCGGTTAAAGTACGGTGCGCCCACGGAGAGCCGTCCCCAGCCGAACAGCCCGTAAATCATCGGGTAGAGCGTGCCAATCAACACAATCAGCAGCACCGCACTAAAAAGCAGCAGCGCAACCAGAATCAGCATCTCGCGTGACCAACCGCCAAAACGCGCATTCTGCCGGACTTGCTGGCCCCGCCAGGCGTATAGCCCGAGTGACGCCAGACTCAACACGGTAAACAGCGCAAACAGCGGCGCGGCGCGGACGTTATCCAGCGCAAAAGCGTGTACCGAAACGAGTATGCCGGAACGCACAATCAGCGTCCCCAGCAGCGATAAAATCAGCGTGACGATCGCCAGCAGCAGCGACCAGTGGCGGAAGATTCCGCGCTGGCGCGTGATATACAGGCTATGCAGCAACGCGCTGGCGGAAAGCCAGGGTAATAAGGAGGCATTTTCAACCGGGTCCCAGAACCACCAGCCGCCCCAGCCCAGCTCGCAATAGGCCCACCAGGAGCCGAGGATAATCCCCAGCGTCAGCGCGCACCAGCCGGGCAGCGCCCAGCGCCAGCACACCCAGGCACCTTGCGCATTAAAGTCACCGCGCAGCAGCGAGGCCAGCGCCACGCCTGCCGCCACCATCAAACCACCGTAACCCAGATACAGTAGCGGTGGATGGAGGATTAACCCGAGATGTTGCAGCATCGGGTTAAGGTCGCGCCCTTCAATGGCTGGCGGGAAGATACGCGCGAACGGATCGGACCATACCACCACAAACAGCAGCAGCAGGGCCGTTATCATTGAAAGGACGCTGAGCGTCAGCGGAAACAGCGCGTCGGTATCACGCCGATAGCGAAGAGCAAACAGCGCGCTCCAGCCGGAAAGAAACAGCACCCACAGCAGCAGCGATCCTTCATGACCGCCCCACACCGCCGCCAGTTTTAATCCCCACGGCAGCAGGCTATAGCTGTGTTGAGCAACGTAGACCACCGAAAAATCGCTGGTCAAAAAGCAGAATACCAGAATGACAAAAGCCAGCAGCAGCAGGGCAAATTGCGCCCACACACCCACGCTTGCCAGGCGCATCACCCCTTGCCAGCGCTGGCGGACACCCACCAACACGGCAAGCGGGGTCAACACGTTGACCCCGAGGCTTAATAACAGCGCCAGAAAACCGGCTTCAGGAAGGAGAACGTCCAGATATCACCTTACGCAACGGTTAGCTGACCCGCATAGAGTATAAAAAAGCGCAGCAGCAGTACGCCGGTCAGGCTGGCGCCGCAGACTGCCAGCACGCCATGAAACGTCGAACTGCGGTTGGCCCAGGGTTTTAGCAGCATCGGTAGTATCAGCCCAAGCCCAGCCACGCCAAGCCAGAACCACCAGGTCCAGAAACCGCCGCCCAGTGCCGCCGCCAGCGCGCGCATTTTGCCGTCATCGCCCAGCGCCAGACCGACGAAGAACGCCGCCAGCAGGAAGATCTCCAGCCACACCACCGGGACTTCCATGCGATGCACAAAGTGCGCTTCGGTGCTGTGCGGGTTGCTACGATGGCGTAACGCCATGGCGATCAGCGCCACCGCTGCCCCGGAGGAGATCCCGGAGAACAGGAACAGCACCGGCAGGATCGGGTTATTCAGGAACGGGTAGGATTTCAGCGCCGACAGCAGGAAGCCGGTGTACGCCCCGAGCAGGACCGCCAGCACCAGCATTAACGTCTCAAGCGCACGATGGAACGGCGCGATCAGCGTTAGCACTTTCTGCACGATACCTAACCGCGGCAGCCAGCGCTGTTGCAGAGCAATCACCTCTTTTTCAAAGATTTTTGCCAGCCACAGCACCAGCACCACCATGTACAACTGGAACAGCATGACCCCCATCGACATCACCGAAGTGAAGCTGTAGTGGAACATCAGTTTCCAGAAAGTCCATGGACGCGTCAGGTGGAACACCAGAATTAACAGACCGAGGATAATTGCCCCTGGCCCTAACACCAGCGTAGTGCGCAGCAGCGTGCTGTCCGAACCGCCCGCCTCCGGATGGAAACGACGCAGCAGAATTGCCAGCGTAACCAGTCCTGCTGAGATGCCAATCAGGAACAGATAGATGGCAATGGGCCAGTCCCACACCAGGGATTCAAAATGAAATGCAGAAGCGGATGTCATTGGCTCACCTCCCCAAATTTAAAGGGAACGCGGTAGACCTTCGGTTTTGTACCCAACGCCAGCTTGTAACGGTAGGTCGTTTTCTGCTGCAACAAACGGGAGATATCGCTGTTAGGATCGTCCAGATTACCAAACGTCAGCGCCTTCGTCGGGCATGACTCAACGCAGGCGGGCTGTTTACCCGCTTTCAGGTTGGTTTTCCGGCAGAAATCGCATTTATCCGCCGTTTTGCTCACCGGATGGATAAAGCGCACGCGATAAGGACACGCGGCGATGCAGTACTGGCAGCCAACGCAAAGGTCCGGGTTCACATCCACAATGCCGCTGGCGGCATCGCGATACGATGCCCCCGTCGGGCAGACGTCGACGCAGGGAGCGTGGTCGCAGTGCTGGCACGAGTGACGGAAGAAGCGATACTTCACATCAGGAAACGTTCCTTGCGGCTCACTGCGAATAATCGTCAGACGCGATACGCCTTCCGGCACGTTGTTGACTTCGCGACAAGCATCCATGCAGGCCGTACAGCCGATGCATAATGACTCATCATGTACCATACCGTAACGCACGCCGTTGATGTTCAGCGTCTTCGCCACAACGCGCCCCGCCGTCCCGCTCACTGCCACCAGCGCGCCGACGCCGGTGATAAACTGGCGACGAGAGCAACTCATGGATGCTCCTTAAGCAACGGTACCGACGCCGGGTTAAAGTTCGGATTGTTACGCTGATCGCTGTGGCAATCGACGCAAATCTTGATCCGTCCTTTATCGCTCAGCGTCTGCATCGTGTCTTGCTTCGGATGCAGTGAGTGACAGCTGGCACACGCCACTTTGGTTACGTGGACATCGTGCGGCCAGAACGCTTTTTGCAGCTGCTCAGGCAGATGACAGGACATACAGACGCTGTTCTGCTGCTCCACGTTGTACATCGGCTCATTAAAGCGCATCACATCTTTCACCCCTTCACGGTGGTTAGGTGACGGCTGGCCGTGACAGTTGGTGCAGGTGACCGGCAGTTTGTTATTCGGGTTGATGACTTCCGCATGCTTACCATGCATGCCTTCGGTATCCGGCTTGTGACAGTCCAGACAGGCGGCATCCGGATTACGCTGTTGGGTAACCGTCCAGCGTTGATCCGACTCCTGCGGCGTTGGCGTGGCAGTGATTCCACTCAGGCTCCATAACAAGCCTGACGCCAGCACCCCAGCAGTTAATAACGAACGTAATACGCTCATATTCACTCCGTTGAGTTATCCGCCCCTTGCGGGGCGGAATGGGGTTATTGGCTTAACAGACCGTTTTTACGTGCCTGTTCTTCCCACTGCGGAATCACCGTTTTGATGAAGTCCTGCTTCTCAGCATTGATTTGCTGCATGTTCAGACCAATCGCCGCCTGGGCTTTCTCTTTGGTCGAGATATCCGGCAACGGAATTTCATGCGTGATGCCTTTGGTCGCCAGCAGACGGACCAGTTTGGTACGCGCGTCGGCGGCTTTATCCATTGCGCTACCCAGCATCCGCAGACCTTCTTCCGGGGCGTGCATATGAATACCGTGTGAGGCGATAGACAGGTCCCAGCGCCATTGTGCGTGACGGATATCTTCCAGAATCGGCTTCATTTCCGCTTCAGTCGCGCCAGCATCCCATGCGGCTTTCGCTTCGAAGTGCGCATGAACCAGCTGATCTTCAACCTTGATTTTCAGGTCATGAATGGCCTGTTTACGCTCGGCGACCACTTTTTGCAGGGACGCTTTGTCCTGGGTGTGGCAGTTCGCGCAGGTCTGAGGGAAGTTATCGAACGGGTTACCAATCTTATGGTCGGTGTAGATCTTGCCTTCCGCGTTTTGCACTTTCGGCATGTGGCAGTCGATACAGGTCACGTTGTTCTTGCCGTGAATGCCCGCACTCCAGGTTTCATACTCCGGGTGCTGCGCTTTCAGCATCGGCGTTTTAGACAGGGAGTTGGTCCAGTCAGAGAAAGCAATGTTGTCGTAGTATTTCTCCATGTTCTCGACTTTCATGCCGTCGTCCCACGGGAACTTAACGGCTTTGTTTTTACCGTCGAAGTAGTATTCCACGTGGCACTGGCCACAGACCATGGATTGCTGGTCAAAGCGACCGGCTTTCTCAAACGGTTTACCGATGGCTTCCATCGCGCGTTCTGCATAAGGACGCGACAGGGTCAGTTCTGGCTTGCCTTTGGCGAAGTCTGGTGACGCGGTATTATGACAATCCGCACAACCGAGGTTGTTAACAATTTCCGGACCGCCGCGCGCCCATTTACCGTGGAAGTAGCCATCTTCACCATCTTTCTGGATAAGACGCGCTACGTCCGGGCTTTTACAGCTCCAGCAGGCCATCGGCAACGGACCATCTTCTGCCGTTTTTGGTGCGCCTGTGCGTAAGGTTTCACGGACATCGGTCACGGCATACGCGTGTCCCCGCGGTTTGTTGTAATCGCGCGAGAATGGGTATCCCGCCCACAGGATCACCAGACGCGGATCTTCTGCCAGCGCATCTTCACGGGCTGATTGCTCAGACGTGGCTTTCCAGGAGAGATATTGATCGGGATGCTGAGGCGCGAAGGTTTCATTCTTCGCTTCAACGGTGACGGTTTTTGCAGGTACAGAAGTTTGTTCAGCGTGAACAGCAGAAATAAATAATAAAGGTAATAACAGGCTGAAGAAACGGCGTACGCGTGATTTTATCCTTGCCATAGGGGTCTCATCCAGATGACGCCATTATCTGCAATGGCGGTTCTTTTATTGTTTTCCACAACAGCAACCACACGAATACTGTCATGACATTGCTCCACCCTATTTGTAACAAGAAACCACACTGAAAATGTTGTTTTTAATCAATTGTAAGTGTATGTAAAATACCACTTTAGAGTTATAACACCCCTCTAACCTCTCACTCTTTGGTCTAATTCAGAGACAGATCACCTTTTCAACAATCCTTTAGATAACTGCATGTTATCGCGAGATTTAATCAATTTTTGCTAGTTCCCTTCAAAATTCAGTTTGTCGCTAATTTGCACAATTCGTTTATTGCGTGATCTGCCGCGCAAATACTAAACAAAACTCTCAAAGCCCCTACATTTAACGTTTATGAGACATATTATTAACATCCTACAAGGAGAACAAAAGCCATGAGCCAAATACATAAACACGCTATTCCCGCAAACATTGCGGATCGTTGCCTGATAAATCCGGAGCAGTACGCAGAGAAATACCAGCAATCCGTTAACGAACCCGACACATTTTGGGGCGAGCAGGGAAAGATTCTTGATTGGATCAAGCCGTACAGCCAGGTGAAGAACACCTCCTTCGCACCAGGCAACGTGTCTATTAAATGGTACGAAGACGGCACCCTGAACCTGGCCGCAAACTGCCTTGACCGTCACCTGCAGGCAAATGGCGATCGTACCGCCATCATCTGGGAAGGCGATGACGCTACCCAAAGCAAAAACATTACCTATCGCGAGTTGCATCGCGATGTCTGCCGTTTCGCCAATACGCTACTGGATTTAGGCATTAAAAAAGGTGACGTAGTGGCCATTTATATGCCGATGGTGCCAGAAGCTGCGGTTGCCATGCTGGCCTGTGCCCGCATTGGGGCAGTGCATTCTGTCATCTTCGGCGGTTTCTCACCGGAAGCCGTCGCCGGACGTATTATCGACTCCAATTCACGCCTGGTGATCACCGCCGACGAAGGCGTACGCGCCGGGCGCGCTATCCCACTGAAAAAGAACGTGGATGATGCGCTGAAAAACCCAAACGTGAAAACCGTTGAACATGTGGTCGTCCTCAAACGTACCGGAGGTAAAACGGAGTGGCAGGAAGGCCGTGACCTGTGGTGGTCCGATCTTATCGAGAAGGCCAGCTCAGAACACCAACCGGAAGAGATGAACGCGGAAGATCCACTGTTTATCCTGTATACCTCCGGTTCAACCGGCAAGCCGAAAGGTGTGTTGCACACTACCGGCGGGTATCTGGTCTACGCCGCAACCACCTTTAAGTACGTGTTTGATTACCATCAGGGCGATATCTATTGGTGTACCGCTGACGTGGGTTGGGTAACCGGACACAGCTACCTGCTGTACGGTCCGCTGGCCTGCGGCGCAACCACGCTGATGTTCGAAGGCGTGCCAAACTGGCCTACCCCGGCGCGTATGTCGCAGGTTGTGGACAAGCACCAGGTCAATATTCTGTATACCGCACCGACCGCCATTCGCGCACTGATGGCAGAAGGCGACAAAGCGATTGAAGGTACTGACCGTTCGTCGCTGCGTATCCTGGGTTCCGTTGGCGAGCCGATCAACCCGGAAGCGTGGGAGTGGTACTGGAAGAAGATCGGCAACGAAAAATGCCCGGTCGTCGATACCTGGTGGCAGACCGAAACCGGGGGATTCATGATCACCCCACTGCCGGGCGCTACCGAGCTGAAAGCCGGTTCTGCAACCCGTCCGTTCTTTGGCGTACAACCTGCGATTGTCGATAACGAAGGTAATCCGCTGGAAGGCGCGACCGAAGGCAACCTGGTGATTACCGACTCATGGCCAGGCCAGGCGAGAACCCTGTTTGGCGATCATGAACGCTTTGAGCAAACCTACTTCTCTACCTTCAAGAATATGTACTTCAGCGGTGACGGCGCGCGCCGTGACGAAGATGGCTATTACTGGATCACCGGACGTGTGGACGATGTGCTGAACGTCTCCGGCCACCGTCTGGGAACGGCTGAAATCGAATCAGCGCTGGTATCGCATCCGAAGATTGCTGAAGCCGCAGTGGTCGGTATCCCGCATAACATTAAAGGTCAGGCGATCTACGCCTACGTCACGCTGAATCACGGCGAAGAGCCGTCACCTGAGTTGTACGCCGAGGTTCGCAACTGGGTGCGTAAAGAAATTGGCCCGCTGGCAACGCCAGACGTGCTGCACTGGACCGACTCACTGCCGAAAACCCGCTCCGGCAAAATCATGCGCCGTATCCTGCGTAAAATCGCGGCGGGCGATACCAGCAATCTGGGCGATACCTCGACCCTCGCCGATCCTGGCGTCGTTGAGAAACTGCTCGAAGAGAAGCAGGCCATCGCGATGCCATCATAACAAAGTCCTGAAAATGCCGGATGGCGACGCGAAAGCATCTTATCCGGCCTACAAATCTGACCCTACCCTCTCTTCACCGGGAGGGAAATATAAAAAAACCTCCCCCAAAGGATTTCGCGTTGCAGGACTGCGACAGCAGCCAGGTCATGCCTGCTGCGCGAAAGACGAAGGGGACCTCTGGAGAGCTCTGTGATGAATGACAATATTTATCAGCGGATAGAAGACAGTGCGCGTTTCAGGGAGTTAGTCGAAAAACGGCAACGGTTTGCCACCATTCTTTCCATCATCATGCTGGCAGTTTATATCAGCTTTATTTTATTGATTGCCTTTGCGCCGGGCTGGCTGGGTACTCCGCTACACGCGGGAACCAGCGTCACCCGCGGTATTCCGATTGGGGTCGGTGTGATCCTCATCTCCTTCATCCTGACCGGGATCTACATCTGGCGGGCAAACGGTGAATTCGATCGCCTGAACAATGCGGTTCTGCACGAGGTTAAAGCATCATGAAGAGAGTCCTGACGGCGCTTGCCGCCACGCTGCCCTTCGCCGCAAACGCGGCGGATGCTATTAGCGGTGCAGTCCAGCGCCAGCCAACCAACTGGCAGGCGATTATCATGTTCCTGATTTTCGTCATTTTTACGCTCGGTATTACCTACTGGGCGTCTAAGCGCGTGCGTTCGCGTAATGACTACTACACCGCCGGCGGTAACATCACCGGTTTCCAGAACGGGCTGGCGATTGCGGGCGACTATATGTCTGCGGCATCGTTCCTCGGGATTTCCGCGCTGGTGTTTACCTCAGGTTATGACGGGCTGATCTATTCACTCGGCTTCCTGGTTGGCTGGCCAATTATCCTGTTTCTGATTGCTGAGCGTCTACGTAACCTCGGTCGTTACACCTTTGCAGACGTTGCGTCTTATCGTCTGAAGCAAGGGCCAATCCGTATTCTGTCGGCCTGTGGATCTCTGGTGGTGGTCGCACTGTATCTGATCGCCCAGATGGTCGGCGCAGGTAAACTGATTGAGCTGCTGTTTGGTCTGAACTATCACATCGCTGTCGTACTGGTTGGCGTGCTGATGATGATGTACGTGCTGTTCGGCGGCATGCTGGCAACCACCTGGGTACAGATTATCAAAGCTGTATTGCTGCTGTTCGGCGCCAGCTTTATGGCCTTTATGGTGATGAAGCACGTCGGCTTTAGCTTCAATAATCTGTTTACCGAAGCAATGGCGGTACACCCGAAAGGTTCTGCCATTATGAGCCCGGGCGGGTTGGTAAAAGACCCAATATCCGCGCTGTCGTTAGGTCTCGGCCTGATGTTTGGTACGGCAGGCTTGCCGCACATCCTGATGCGCTTCTTCACGGTTAGCGATGCTCGTGAAGCGCGTAAGAGCGTGTTCTATGCCACCGGTTTTATGGGTTATTTCTACATCCTGACCTTTATCATCGGCTTTGGCGCGATCATGCTGGTAGGGGCTAATCCGGCGTACAAAGATGCTGCTGGCGCGCTGATTGGCGGTAACAACATGGCGGCGGTTCACCTGGCAAATGCGGTGGGCGGTAACCTGTTCCTCGGCTTCATCTCGGCAGTGGCCTTTGCCACCATCCTGGCGGTGGTTGCCGGCCTGACGCTGGCGGGTGCATCGGCGGTTTCTCATGACCTGTATGCCAACGTGTTCCGTAAAGGCGCAACTGAACGTGAAGAGCTGCGAGTATCGAAGATCACCGTACTGGTGTTAGGTGTGATCGCTATTCTGCTCGGCGTGCTGTTTGAGAACCAGAACATCGCCTTCATGGTGGGCCTGGCGTTTGCTATCGCGGCCAGCTGTAACTTCCCTATCATTCTGCTCTCCATGTACTGGTCAAAACTGACCACGCGTGGCGCAATGCTGGGTGGTTGGTTAGGCCTGCTGACGGCAGTGGTGCTGATGGTTCTTGGCCCAACGATTTGGGTCCAGATCCTCGGTCACGAAAAAGCCATTTTCCCGTATGAGTACCCGGCGCTGTTCTCCATCAGCGTAGCATTCCTCGGGATCTGGTTCTTCTCTGCCACCGACAACTCAGAAGAAGGCAACCGCGAACGCGAGCAGTTCCGTGCTCAGTTCATCCGTTCCCAGACCGGGTACGGCGTAGAACAAGGTCGCGCGCACTAACTTCCCTTCTCCTCCGGCTTTCGGGCCGGAGGATTATATCCTTTCTCAGAACATCAGCCTCGCCACCAGCGGTGCCACCAGCACCATCACCACGCCGGAAAGCATCATCACCAGGCTGGCAACGACCCCCTCTTGCTGACCGAGTTCATAAGAGCGAGCCGTGCCTGCGCCGTGCGATGCTGCGCCAAATCCTGCGCCTTTCGCCATCCCTTCACGAATAGAAAGCCGTAAAAACAGCACATCGCCGACCGCCATACCAAATACGCCTGTCACCACCACGAATAATGCCACCAGGTCCGGCTGCCCGCCCAATGGCTCTGCCGCCGCCAGCGCAAACGGCGTGGTGACGGAGCGCACCGCCAGACTGCGTTGGATCTCATCAGGCAACATAAACAGGCGCGCCAGCCACACGGAACTGGTGACGGCTACCAGCGTTGCCGTTACCACGCCCGCCGTCAGCGACATCCAGTGACGCTTAATCACGGCAAGGTTGTCATACACCGGAACGGCAAAGGCGATGGTCGCCGGGCCTAACAGCCACAGCAACCAGTGCGATTCACCAATATAGTTTTGCCAGGAGATATGGCCGAAGACCAGCATCAGCACCAGCAGGGCCGGGGTGAGAACTAATGGCATCAGGGGTAATTTACGAAAACGGCGATACAGGCGCTTATTGGCAAAGTAGATACCCAGCGTAATCACCAGACACAACACGCTTAGCTGGAAATTACTCACGGTTTAGCCTGCTCATTTCATAGCGATACACTTTATCCACCACCCACGCCGTTGCGCCGAGCACCATCAGCGTACTGATCGCAATGACGGCAAATATACGCCAGCCATCAACCAGCAACAGCTGCGTGTAGTTCACAACGGCGACCACCGCCGGGACAAAAAACAGCAGCATTTCAGCCAGTAACCAGCGAGCACCTGCGCGAATCCAGTTCAACGGGATAACCCGGCAGACAATTAACGCCAGCATCAGCACCATCCCAACCAGATTGGCAGGAAGCGGCAGATGCAGCCAGGAGACAAGATATTGAGCAAATACAAAGAGACCTGCGTACAACAGAACCTGAACGGGGATCTGGAGTCGGTGAATAACGGCAGGCGTCACGCGGCTTATCGCCACAGCCATGAGGGTATGTCCTTAAAAAATAGAGAGCGCCAGTATAGAGAGCCCCCGTCGAGGACTGAAATGAATTAAACTCATTGCAGGCATAGTCTTAAGGAATAATCATGGATATCAGAACGCTGCGATATTTTGTTGAGGTGGTTCGTCAGCAGAGCTTTACCCGCGCAGCGGAGAAGCTTTTTGTCACCCAGCCCACCATCAGCAAGATGTTGAAGAACCTTGAAGACGAGCTTAACTGCACGCTGTTAATCCGTGACGGTCGGCGACTGCTGTTAACCGACACCGGGCAGGTCGTTTTCGAACGCGGCCTGGCGATCCTTGCCGAGTTTCGCCAGCTTGAAGCAGAACTCAGTGATATTAATCACCTCAACAAGGGCGTGCTGCGCCTGGGAATCCCGCCCATGGTGGGGATGTTGATGGCCGGGCCGATCGGCCTGTTTCGCCAGCGCTATCCCGGCGTTGAGCTGAAGGTCTCTGAATTTGGCGGCTTAACCGTTCAGCAAGCGGTGATGAACGGTGACCTGGATGTTGCAATGACCGCGCTGCCGGTTGAAGAAGAGAGCGGTCTGGCGACCTTACCGCTTTTTAGCCATCCACTCTGCGTACTGGTCCCCCGATCCGGTCAGTGGACAACATGCGAATCCATTCCCCCCGAGGCGCTGGCGGAACATCCGCTGCTTATCTACAACGAAGATTTCGCGTTGAGCCGCCAATTGCTTGAGCTGTTTAGCCAACACAACGTCAAGCCCCGCATCGCGGTGCGCAGCGGGCAGTGGGATTTTCTGGCGGCAATGGTACAAGCCGGAGTCGGGATTGCCATTTTACCGGAACCGATTTGCCAGCGGCTGGATAAGCAAACGTTGCGCTGGATCCCTCTGGAGAGTGATTTACGCTGGCAGTTGGGCATGATTTGGCGCGAAGGCGTGTATCTGTCGCACAGCGCCCAGGCGTGGCTCAAGTGCTGTGAAGGGTTTTGGCTACCGCAAGCGTCGTAAAATGCCGGATGCGGCCTACATCGGTATGCCGGTCTTGTAGGCCTGATAAGCGTAGCGCATCAGGCACGTTCACCCGCATTAAAATCCATTATTTCACCTGCCCAATTTTGCGGGTACAAACCATGCCTCACATCACGATGAAATGTTGAAAAAGGCCATGTCTGTACCTGCTTTACCCACCCGTGCTTCACCGGGTTTATGTAAATATAATCAACATGCTGGCGATAATCATGTTCATCACGGATGGTGTGCTCCCAAAAACGAGATTGCCAGATATGTCGCGCAGACATCGAGTGGGTGAAATGCTTCTTAATTTCCCGCCAGCGAGAGGAATAATCCGCATCATTGCCAGGTAACGTCCATATGCAATGCATATGCTCGGGTAAAACGACCCACGCATTGATGCGAAAAGGCCTAATCTTTTTGACCGCAGCGATTGCACACCGAAGCGCGTAAATGTTGGCAGTCAGAAGGTGGCTTCGACGGTCCTGCAAATTTACCGTAAAAAACCAAGTTCCCCCATTGATGTAATTTCGTCGATAGTTGGACATGTTCCCCCCTTTCCTCAACCGTATGGAGAAAAGAGGGGATCGACAAGAGGGATGGATTCGTTCAGGAAAGTCGCTCGCAAATTACACGATGAATAATTTCTTGCCGCCATTTGGCACACCCTTCGCCGGATGCGGACAGCGCCTTATCCGGCCTACATCGCTATTGCCGGTCTTGTAGGCCTGATAAGCGTAGCGCATCAGGCACACCCTTCGCCGGATGCGGCTAACGCCTTATCCGGCCTACATCGATATGCTGGTCTTGTAGGCCTGATAAGCGTAGTACATCAGGCACACCCTTCGCCGGATGCGGCCAGCGCCTTATCCGGCCTACATCGATATGCTGGTCTTGTAGGCCTGATAAGCGTAGTGCATCAGGCACACCCTTCGCCGGATGCGGCTAACGCCTTATCCGGCCTACATCGGTATGCTGGCCTTGTAGGCCTGATAAGCGTAGCGCATCAGGCACACCCCTCGCCGGATGCGGCTAACGCCTTATCCGGCCTACATCGGTAGGCCGGTCTTGTGGGCCTGATAAGCGTAGCGCATCAGGCACTACCGTTTACTGATTCTCAATCAACAGCGCTTCCAGCAAATCCAGGTCGTGCAGTAGTTTTTGCAGCGTTTCATTGCTGATTTCACGTGTGGCTCGCAGGTGATAAAGCTCCGCGCGTTCTGAACGCAGCGCTGCCAGGCGGAAACGTCGTTCGAGGTTTTCTTCCTGCATCGAGCTTTCCACATCGTTGCGTCCGTCGGCGCGTCGACGCAAGTTACCAATCACGCGTGAACTCACCTCGGTGAGCAACTGGTTGTCGATGTTCTCTTCGCTGTCCGCAGCCAGACGCTCTTCCATTTTCTGGATGGCGACAATCGCCACTTCCGCCGTGGCGGCACGGGCAATTCGTTCCTCTTTCTGCTGCTGCGAGTGGTCAGCCACTTCCAGATGTTGTAGCAGAATCGGCAGCATCACCACGCCAACAAACAGCGAAAACAGAATCACACCAGCGGCAAGGAAGATCAGCTCATATCGCGCGGGGAAGCCGCTACCGTCCGGTAACAACAGCGGAATGGAGAGCACACCGGCGAGGGTAATTGCCCCACGCACGCCTGCAAAAGAGGCGATCAGGATTTCACGCGTCGTCCAGGATCCAAACTCCATCGGCTTTTTCTTCAGGAAGCGCAGACTGAACTTCTTCATGGTCCACAGCCAGCCAAAACGTACCAACATCAGCGCCACGTAAATCAGCACGATATCGGTAAACAGCATCCAGATTTCAACGTTCGGGTCGACCTCTGCCGCCGCCAAAGAAGACTCCAGAATCCCCGGCAGTTGCAGCCCTAACAGCAAGAAGACCATGCCGTTAAACACAAACTCCAGCATTGCCCAGGTACTGTTAGCACGTAAGCGCATCGCCAGCGGCGCGCGGCGCATCACCCCGGAACGGGTGATCGTCATCCCGGCAGCGACTGCCGCGAGGATACCGGAAACGCCGATGTGTTCCGCAATCAGGTAAGACGCAAATGGCAGCAGGAACAGCAGGACGATTTGCGTTGCCGGCTCATCGCCACCCCAGCGGCTGAGGAAGCGCAGGGAGCGCCCGTACAGCCAACTGACGACAAAACCGGCCAGGATGCCGCCAATCGCTACCTTGAAGAACTCAAGCGTTGCGCCACCAACGGTGAATACCATCGTCCCCATCGCCACAGCGACGGCAAACTTCAGAGAGACCAGACCGGAGGCGTCGTTCATCAACGCTTCGCCCTGCAGGATGCCCATGATTTTCTTCGGTATGCGTCCCTCTCCCACAATGCCGGAAAGGGCAACGGCATCGGTTGGCGATAGCACAGCGGCCAACGCAAAGGCTGGGATGAGAGGGATCCCCGGTACCAGCCAGTAAATCATAAATCCAATGCCGACCACCGTGACCAGAACCAGCGCCAGCGCAAGGCCGAAGATCTCTCGCCCGTGTTCGAGAAACTCACGCGTTGGCGTCTTCCAGCCATCGGCAAACAGCAATGGCGGGATGAACAGGACCAGAAACAGCTCAGGATCGAATTCCACATGCAAACCAAACGTCGGCCACGCCAGCAAGGCGCCGATGGCGATCTGCATAAGGGGTAAAGGAAGTTGGAAGGGCAATACGCGAGTAAATACCCCCGACAGCGAGACCACAAGGGTCATGATGAGTATGGTGAAAAAGATTTCCATGCGTTCCCTGTTTGCGATGTTTCTTATGATTGCTAATGAGAGGCGTCGTGCCTCAATTCTATCTAATTGAGAGTAACGCAAAAGACAACGAGTGTGTTCTGAAAATGAAAACGGGCGGCCAAAGCCACCCGTTTTTAGGATCATCAGGAAAGCAGAATCAGATAGCCCAACCGCCAGCGTAGAAGGCCACCAGCGCGATGGCGATCACCACAGTGCCGATGTTCAGTTTGCGCCATTCGCCAGAGACGATGCGTCCAATTACCAGGGTAGCAAAACCAATCATGATGCCGGTAACGATGTTACAGGTCAGCACGATAAATACGGCCGTAACCAGTCCCGCCATCGCGTCGACAAAGTCAGCAAAGTCGATTTTCGCAACGTTGCTCAGCATCAACAGACCCACATACATCAGCGCAGGCGCCGTTGCGTACACAGGAACAAGATAAGAGAGCGGAGAGAGGAACAGAATCAGCAGGAACAACACGCCAACGGTGATCGCTGTCAGGCCAGTTTTACCACCTGCCGCCGTACCCGCTGCAGATTCAATGTAAACCGCCGCCGGAGCTGCACCCACCAGACCAGAGAACACGCTGCTCAGGGAGTCAGTGGTCAGCGCTTTACCACCGTCGATAATCTGTCCGTCTTTATCCAGTAGATTCGCCTGTCCGGCTACCGCGCGGATGGTTCCGGTTGCATCGAACACAGCGGTCATCACCAGCGCCAGCACGCTCGGCAGGACGATCGGATTCAGTGCACCCATGATATCCAGGCTGCCGATCAGCGAGTTGCCGTTTTCGTCACTCAGAGACGGCATGGCAAAAATGCCGGAGAAATGCACGGCCGGGTCAAAAATCAGGCCAATCACGGAAATACCGATAATGGTCAGCAGGATGCCGCCCGGTACTTTCAGTTTTTCGAGGCCAAGAATCACCGCCAGACCAACCAGCGACATAATCACTGGGAAGGTATCGAAGTCGCCCAGCGCAACCGGCAGACCGTCCAGCGGGTTCTTAATCACCAGACCAACACCGTTTGCCGCAATCAGCAGCAGGAACAGGCCGATACCAATCCCCGTACCGTGCGCAACGCCCTGCGGCAAATTGCGCAGGATCCAGCTACGGATACCGGTCGCGGAAATGATGGTAAACAGGACACCCATCAGGAACACCGCACCCAGCGCAACGGGCACGCTAATATGTTGGCCCAGCACCAGGCTGAATGCGGTAAATGCGGTCAGAGAAATGGCGCAGCCAATTGCCAGCGGCAGGTTTGCCCACAGGCCCATCACAATAGAACCGACGCCCGCGACCAGACAAGTCGCCACAAATACAGCTGCTGGCGGGAAACCGGCTTTACCCAGCATCCCCGGAACCACGATAACGGAGTAGACCATAGCCAGGAAGGTCGTTAATCCGGCAACGACTTCCTGACGAACGGTACTGCCGCGAAGCGAAATTTTAAACCAGGCGTCAAGTGAACCGCCGGTACGCGCTGAAGGCGTAGACATAGAAAACATCCCCTGAGAGTTTATTTTTTCGTCATTATGCGTGCTGGACAATCCACTGCCTGCTAAACGTTTTCTCCATGTGCCAGGTTTGCGTCAATAGGGGTGTCGCAAAAAAGCAAACGTTTAGCTCCGCGCATAAAAAACGGGTGGTAAAAAAAAGCAAACGATTATCCAGCGATCATACGCAGCTTTTCAACTGAACTTTGCCGCTTTTTACTCATTTCTTCTTATAACGCACAATTAATAACCAGTCGATGCGCAAACGTTATCGTCAATGCGCAATCTGGCAACAAATTTCGCGGAGTTATTACAACATCAGAGTGTCTATTTCGCGCAACTCGCGCAAGAAAACAGGTGAAGATGCGGAAAATTTTTTGGCTAAAAAATCACCATTTCACTGGCAAATAGAGAGAGGTGGCTTACACTTACATTATCAACACAGACCGGAACCTCCCCTAATGTGCTCGACTGAGGGGTGTTGATGTCGGGGGAAACCCTCCCGTGAACCAGCGGGATAGAGTGAAAGACAAAGACCGGAACCAAACTAAAGCGCCCTCTGTGGCGCTTTAGTTTTATACTCGTCATATCCGTCATATATTTTAAGCCAATTAATCATCTTCCAGCAGGCGCGCTCCGGTCCCCTGCTCGCCAAGCTGATCGCCCGGGTTACGCAACGGGCAATCGCTGCGCGATAAACAACCGCAACCAATACACCCATCCAGCTCATCGCGTAGCGCCACCAAAGTATGAATACGTCGGTCCAGTTCTTCACGCCATTGCGAAGAGAGTTGCTTCCACTCTTTGGCACTAAGCGAATGCCCCTCAGGTAATACGCCTAACGCGTCACCGATCGTGGCCAGTGGGATCCCGATGCGTTGAGCAATCTTGATTATCGCGACGTAACGCAACACATCACGTTTGTATCGGCGCTGATTGCCGCTGTTGCGCATACTACTGATTAACCCTTTGCTTTCATAGAAATGCAGGGTTGATACCGCCACGCCGCTACGCTTAGCGACTTCACCAGGCGTAAGCAGCGCTTTTATCCGGGGTAATTTCTTTTCCATAAATCGCTTTACCTCAAGTTAACTTGAGGAATTATACTCGCCCACAGACAAAACGACGAATCGAATACTGAGAAAGAGGCAGCCCTATGTCCCATCAGCAGATTATTCAGACCCTTATTGAATGGATTGATGAACATATCGATCAACCGCTGAACATTGAGGCGGTGGCGAGAAAATCAGGTTACTCGAAGTGGTATTTACAAAGAATGTTCCGCACGGTGACGCGCCAGACTTTGGGTGACTACATCCGCCAGCGTCGACTTTTGCTGGCCGCCGTTGAACTGCGGACAACTGAGCGACCTATTTTTGATATCGCGATGGATCTTGGCTATGTGTCGCAACAAACCTTCTCGCGCGTGTTTCGCCGCGAGTTTGATCGTACTCCCAGCGACTACCGCCATCGTCTGTAGGATTATTGCCCGCTCTGCGTCAGTATAGCGGGCGACCGTTGTATCCAGTGCATAAACTCCTGCGGCGGCAGCGCCTTCGCAAAATACCAGCCCTGACAATACTGTACGCCGCGTTCAAGCAGCCATTCGATTTGCTCCTTCGTTTCCACCCCTTCCGCGATCGTCTTCAGGTGTAAGCTTTGCGCCATCTCAATAATATGTTCGGCAATCAAGTGACTGGTGCTGTTAGTGGACAATGTGCTAATAAACGATTTGTCGATCTTCAGGATATCGACATTCAGCGCTGACAAATTATGCAGATTGGAATATCCCGTGCCAAAGTCATCAAACGCCACTTCATAACCCGCCTTGCGAAACGCCTGAATGACTGGGGTCATTTTATGTACATCTATGAACCCACGTTCCGTCACTTCAACTTTAATTTGTTGGGCCGCCACGGAGTACTCACGATTTTTGTCGTTAATCAGAGCAATCAATCGGGATGAATGAAAGTCAGAAGCGGAAAGGTTAATCGAGATAGAAAGCTGAGGATGCGCCGAAAGAAAATACCCCAAATCGTTGAACACCTCTTCAACGACATAATCCGTTATCCGTTCAATCATTCCCTCTTTTTCAGCCAGCGGAATAAACTCCGTCGGGCTCATCACCTCACCTTTACAACCCGGCCAGCGCAGCAGAGCTTCAGCTCCAACACATTGTCCATTTTTGATATCAATGATCGGCTGGTAATGCAGGCAAAGCTGACGTTTTTTGATCGCGCGCTTTAGCAAGCGCCGGGGAGATAAGTATTCCTGGCGCGTGCGCCACCACATTAGCAGTATCAGGATGCTACAGATAATCCCGAAGGGAATAGTTAACGCCGCCTCGTGATAGAAAATCTGACTCACGCGGTTGTCTGAGGTCGACACAATAATCGCAATTGGGCGTTTTTCAGAGTGCACGATGGTGTAGAAGCGATCGTCTTGTTGAAAGGTCGAGGCTTCACCACGTACCAGCGGCGCGAATTGCGCAATATTTGCCGCTTCGCTGGCAGAGAAAAACGTATCTGTTACTGTGTCATACACGCCCCAGGAGAGATCCGGATCATCTGACATGACTTCGCTGTAGGACAATGGATTGATGACTGCGACGTAGTTCCCGCGTTGCATGTACGTCATTCTGTAGCCAGCGAAAAAAGGGGTATCGCGGTAGTAATAGATGGCGATATCCGGCGTACGTTTATAGTCGGGTGTCGGCATAATATAAGTAACAGGCGGCGCCATAGACGTAGAGCACAAAAAATGATCGCCCTGCGCATAAATTAGCTCACTGATATATAAACGACCGCGAATAATATTCAGCATACTTTTCTGATGTGCCGGGGTACACATCTTACCCTGATACAACTGGGCCATATCACGCGCCAAATCGGCTTGTAGGATCACCAATTCTGTTTTATTTAACACCAGTTGAGCAAAAGAGCGGAGTTGGTTATGGGTTTCGGTCATCGCCCGGATGTGCGCAAACCATATCGCCAGCACCACGGGGAACAATACCACCATGAATGTTCCCAGGAACTTCAGCATCTTGCGTCGCGCACTGTGATTCATGTCAGCCCTATTTCCCTGTTTCGTATATGCCAGAACCCATCAAGGCAGGATGCTATAAACACCGACTGATTAAGTTGCATGAATCTATCAGTATTAGCAACAGACTTCTCTATGTAAAAGTCTGATAATAGTTGATGATGATATTATTTTTCCGTAAGGCAAACTTAAAGTTATGCTTATTTCATAACGTTATTATCCCCACGGAGTAATTTTTGATGGGCATTATCCTGGCTGCATTTAAGAAATTCATTAAAGTTTTTTAACGTTTAATTTAGGATAAATATAACAAGCAGACTAAATACATGTTTAAAACATGGTTATTTATTATCAGCCTTTCATTAAACAAAGCCACATACTTAGAGTGGTTATAGACCTACAAAAATAACGTCCAATAGTGGTGAACAAACAACCAAATGTGATATAGTTCACAGAAATAATGTAACAGAAACAATGTTTCATTCATGTTATTGCCCGTCGATAGCCAGAGTATCACACCCTCGGTGAACACCCCCGCGCTGTCCTGGGCATCCAGACTTTCTGAGGACGTTTTTCATGGCGACAATAACAACTGGCGTGGTTCTTCTGCGGTGGCAACTACTCAGCGCGGTGCTGATGTTTTTAGCCAGTACGCTCAATATCCGTTTTCGTAAATCAGATTATATTGGCCTGGCCGTCATTAGCAGCGGTTTGGGGCTGGTTTTTGCCTGCTGGTTTGCGACTGGATTGCTCGGCATAACCCTGGTGGATATGTCCGCTATCTGGAAGAACATTGAAACCGTGATGGTTGACGTGATGAGTCACACACCGCCAGACTGGCCAATGGTGTTGAACTGATAACAAAATTGCATATGGCTACCCCAGTCTTGAGGTAGCCATTATTTTCAGCGTAACGCAGTGGGATTAGAACGGAATATCGTCGTCGAAATCCATCGGCGGCTCGTTAGACGGCGCAGCCGGAGCTGACTGTTGCGGGCGAGACTGCGCGCCGCCGCTAAACTGGTTGCTACCCTGCGGCTGCTGAGGTTGACCCCAACCGCCCTGCTGCTGACCGCCACCTGCCGGAGCACCACCACCCTGACGACCACCCAGCATTTGCATGGTGCCGCCAACGTTAACCACAACTTCTGTGGTGTACTTTTCTACGCCGGACTGATCGGTCCATTTGCGGGTACGCAGCTGACCTTCGATATAAACCTGAGAACCTTTACGCAGATATTCGCTGGCCACTTCCGCCAGTTTGCCAAACAGCACAACACGGTGCCATTCAGTCTGCTCTTTCATTTCACCGGTCGCTTTATCACGCCAGGATTCGGAAGTAGCCAGCGTAATGTTGGCAACTGCGCCACCATTCGGCATATAGCGTACTTCCGGGTCCTGGCCCAGATTACCGACGAGAATCACCTTGTTTACGCCTCTGCTGGCCATGATCGTGTCTCCTGAAAAACGTTACTGAATAAGTGTAAGCGCGGGATTGTAGCATTTCCAATAGCGCTTTTACTACGTTGCGAAGTTGATTCCAGTAAACAACCCCAGCCAGACATTGTTGCACAGACGTCTGCGTTTTGCATTCCAATACTGTATATCCATTCAGGTTAGGTTGTGTCATAATTAACCGTTTGTGATCGCCGGTAGCACCATGCAGCCAGGCAAAAAAGCGTTTAATCCGGGAAAGATGAATGGATAAGATCGAAGTTCGGGGCGCCCGCACCCATAATCTCAAAAACATCAACCTCGTCATCCCGCGCGACAAGCTGATTGTCGTCACCGGGCTTTCGGGCTCAGGCAAATCTTCGCTCGCTTTCGACACCTTATATGCCGAAGGGCAGCGTCGTTACGTTGAATCCCTTTCCGCGTACGCGCGTCAATTTCTGTCGCTGATGGAAAAACCGGACGTCGACCACATTGAGGGGCTCTCTCCTGCCATCTCAATTGAACAAAAATCGACGTCCCATAACCCGCGATCCACGGTAGGTACAATTACCGAAATTCACGACTATCTGCGTCTGCTGTTTGCCCGCGTTGGCGAGCCGCGCTGTCCGGATCACGACGTTCCCCTGGCAGCGCAGACCGTAAGCCAGATGGTGGATAACGTCCTGTCGCAGCCGGAAGGTAAGCGTCTGATGCTGCTGGCGCCGGTGATCAAAGAGCGTAAAGGCGAGCACACCAAAACGCTGGAAAACCTGGCTGGCCAGGGCTATATCCGCGCCCGTATCGACGGTGAAGTCTGTGACCTGTCCGATCCACCCAAGCTTGAGCTGCAAAAGAAACACACCATTGAAGTGGTGATTGACCGCTTTAAAGTCCGTGACGATCTCACCCAACGACTGGCGGAATCCTTTGAAACCGCGCTGGAGCTGTCCGGCGGCACGGCGGTCGTTGCCGATATGGACGATCCGAAAGCGGAAGAGCTGCTGTTCTCCGCCAACTTCGCCTGCCCTATCTGCGGCTATAGCATGCGCGAACTGGAACCGCGGCTGTTCTCGTTTAACAACCCAGCGGGCGCGTGTCCAACCTGTGACGGTCTCGGCGTGCAGCAGTATTTCGATCCTGATCGGGTGATCCAAAACCCGGAACTGTCGCTGGCCGGTGGTGCTATCCGTGGTTGGGATCGCCGTAACTTCTATTACTTCCAGATGCTTAAGTCTCTGGCGGAACACTATAAATTCGACGTTGAAGCCCCGTGGGCCAGCCTGAACCCGACCGTGCATAAAGTGGTACTGTACGGTTCTGGTAAAGAGAATATCGAATTTAAATACATGAACGATCGCGGCGATACGTCCGTACGTCGCCATCCGTTCGAAGGTGTATTGCACAATATGGAGCGCCGCTATAAAGAGACGGAATCCAGTGCGGTACGTGAAGAATTAGCCAAGTTCATCAGTAACCGTCCTTGCGCCAGCTGTGAGGGGACGCGTTTGCGCCGGGAAGCCCGTCACGTATTTGTTGAAAATACGCCGCTACCTGCGATTTCTGACATGAGCATCGGTCATGCAATGGATTTCTTCAACAATCTGAAGCTCGCAGGTCAGCGGGCGAAGATTGCCGAGAAAATTCTTAAAGAGATTGGCGATCGTCTGAAGTTCCTGGTCAACGTCGGCCTCAACTACCTGACGCTATCGCGTTCGGCGGAAACGCTCTCCGGCGGTGAGGCCCAGCGTATTCGTCTGGCAAGCCAGATCGGCGCGGGTCTGGTCGGCGTAATGTACGTGCTGGATGAACCGTCTATCGGTCTGCATCAGCGCGATAACGAACGTCTGCTGGGTACGCTTATCCACCTGCGTAATCTGGGTAATACCGTCATTGTGGTCGAGCACGATGAAGATGCGATTCGCGCCGCTGACCACGTTATCGATATCGGTCCGGGCGCGGGTGTTCACGGCGGTCAGGTCGTCGCCGAAGGGACGCTCGACGACATCATGGCGGTGCCTGAGTCGCTGACCGGCCAGTACATGAGCGGTAAACGCAAGATTGAAGTGCCTAAAAATCGCGTTGCGGCTGACCCAGAGAAAGTGCTGAAGCTCACCGGCGCACGCGGCAACAACCTGAAAGATGTCACCCTGACGCTGCCGGTAGGTTTATTTACCTGCATTACCGGTGTTTCCGGTTCGGGTAAATCGACGCTGATTAACGACACACTGTTCCCGATTGCGCAGACAGCGCTAAACGGTGCGACGCTAGCTGAACCTGCGCCGTATCGCGACGTTCAGGGCCTGGAACATTTCGACAAAGTGATCGACATTGACCAAAGCCCGATTGGCCGTACACCGCGCTCTAACCCGGCAACCTACACCGGCGTGTTTACGCCAGTGCGCGAACTGTTTGCTGGTGTACCGGAGTCACGTGCACGCGGTTACACGCCGGGGCGTTTCAGCTTTAACGTCCGCGGCGGACGCTGTGAAGCCTGTCAGGGCGACGGCGTGATCAAAGTCGAAATGCACTTCCTGCCGGATATCTACGTGCCGTGCGATCAGTGTAAAGGCAAGCGCTATAACCGCGAAACGCTGGAGATTAAGTACAAGGGCAAGACCATCCACGAAGTGCTGGATATGACGATTGAAGAAGCACGCGAGTTCTTCGATGCCGTTCCGGCGCTGGCGCGTAAGCTGCAAACGCTGATGGACGTGGGCCTGACGTACATCCGACTGGGTCAGTCCGCTACCACACTCTCGGGCGGTGAGGCACAGCGCGTGAAGCTGGCGCGCGAGCTGTCAAAACGCGGTACCGGGCAAACGCTGTATATTCTCGATGAGCCGACCACCGGTCTGCATTTTGCGGATATTCAGCAACTGCTGGACGTGCTGCATCAGCTCCGGGATCAGGGCAACACCATCGTGGTGATTGAGCACAATCTGGACGTGATTAAGACCGCTGACTGGATTGTCGATCTCGGTCCGGAAGGCGGCAGCGGCGGCGGCGAAATTCTTGTCTCCGGCACACCAGAAACGGTCGCTGAGTGTGAAGCCTCACACACGGCCCGTTTCCTCAAACCGCTGTTGTAATTACGCAACACTTGTCTGGTCTACAGAATATGCATAAAGCCTGTAGGCCGGATAAGGCGCTTGCGTCGCATCCGGCGAAACGGATCAGGGCTGCGTCAGTATCCGGCGTTTGTCTTCCGGCAGCGTGTTCACAGCCTGCTGATAAGAGGCATCGACCAGATAATAAATCTGTGAATCCGGCAGCGAGCCGTCCAGATACACCGTACTCCAGTGCGCCTTATTGAGATGCCTGCTTGGCCGAACATCACTATGCTGCTGGCGCAACAGTTCTGCCAGTTCGGGGCTGGTTTTCAGAGACACCGCCGGGCGTTCTTCCACCTCTTTTACCATGGCAAAAAGCACATCTTCGACTTTGATTTGCGTGGCCTTCCAGTCACTGTGAACGCTCTGCTCCGCGCCCGTTTTTGCCATGCAGTATTGCAGCAACTCCGAATTCGTCATCTTTATTCCCCTTACCAGCATATTGCCTCATGAGAACATCTTTTATTCAGTGTGCAGCAAGTCCGCAAAAGGTAAAAGCCAGCAATGTAAATTTGTTTAAAAAAACAGCACCCCGCAGCCAGCGTCCTCAATATTCTGAGTTGACGATCACCTCTTCACCAAACGCACCGGCCTGTGGCAGCGGTTTATAAGTGGAGTTAGAGGCACGCAAAATGCGAATACCGCGAATACCCACGTCGCGAGCGGCGGTGATGTCATTATCGGAGTCACCATAGAACATGCGGATATTTTTATCCTGTAACCACTGCGTTTTGGTGTTCTGACCCGGCTTGTCGCCGGCAAAAATGACCGGATTCATATTGCCAGCCGGGATGTGAAAGTTATCAGACAACGTTTTCGACACCGTTTCAGTCTTCGTCTGGCTACGCCCGGTCACGAAAAAGATGCTGTCGCCGCGACGCACGTGCATATCAATTAGCTGGCGCGCAACTTCTTTTGGAATGCTGAATTCGTCCCAGCCATTGTTCATTTTTTCCCAGAAGGCCGGATTCTTCAGGTAATCCTCACTGTCCGGAGAATACGTTTTTTTACCGCGCCAAAAGCCAGGGCTGGAAAAGAGGACGGTATCATCGATATCAAACCCGACGGACATCGGCGGACGTCCGGTCAGGCTATTTTCAATTTGTGCCACGGAGACCCAGTGAATGGGAGCCTGCTCAGCGAGCTTTGCAACGTTAGTGCCTGGATTGAGCTGAGAGGGAGAAGAAACGAGTGCCTGAGCAGGCTGATTTAGCGTGAACAATAAACAAACGGCACTCAGTGCCAACGTAAACTTGCGCATATTTTTCCCTAAGTAGTCAGTTAGTTATCATTTTTTTATTAACAACTGGTCAAAAAACTATCTGACCTTACCCCTTAGGGGGAGGGAAAGGAAGGATTTTCTCTGGTTTTGTCCTGGAAAAGGAGCACGATCACATTGGAAAACAGGCCTGATAGCACGATGCTTATCAGGCCTACAAAGTCGGTTACATGACGGCGGCAAATGCCTTCGCCACGCGCTGGACGTTACCGTGATTTAACCCAGCCACGCACATGCGACCGCTGGCGATCAGGTATACACCGAACTCATCACGCAGACGATCAACCTGGGCTGCGCTAAGCCCGGTATAGCTGAACATACCGCGCTGTTGCAGCAGGTAGTCAAAGTTACGGCCTGGGATCTCCGCATTTAATACGTTAACCAGCTCCTGACGCATCGCCAGAATGCGAGTACGCATCTCTTCAACTTCCGCCAGCCAGCTGGCTTTCAGCATGTCATCACCCAGCACCGCGGCAACTACCTGCGCGCCAAAGTTTGGCGGGCTGGAGTAGTTACGACGCACCGTCGCTTTTAGCTGCCCCAGAACACGGCTGGCGGCATCAGCGTCTTCACATACCACTGACAGTCCGCCGACACGCTCACCATATAAGGAAAAAATCTTCGAGAATGAATTGCTGATCAGAGCAGGCAATCCAGCGCTGGCAATGGCGCGAATCGCGTAGGCGTCGTCTTCCATTCCACCGCCGAAGCCCTGATAAGCAATGTCCAGGAACGGAATCAGATCGCGTGCTTTCAGGATTTCAATAACGCTATCCCACTGCGCAGGCGTTAAATCCGCCCCTGTCGGGTTATGGCAGCACGGATGTAGCAGCACGATGCTGCGCGCTGGTAAGGTTTTCAGCGTGGCCAGCAGATCATTGAAACGCACACCGTTGGTCGCGCTGTCATACCACGGGTAAGTGTTTACTTCGAATCCAGCACCTTCAAAAATCGCGATATGGTTTTCCCAGGTCGGATCGCTGACCCACACACCAGAATCAGGGAAATAACGTTTCAGGAAATCTGCGCCAACCTTTAACGCACCAGAGCCGCCCAGCGTCTGAATGGTTGCGACGCGCTGCTGCTGGAGAACCGGATGTTCTGCGCCAAACAGCAGCGGCGCAATGGTATGGCGATACGTGTTCAGACCTTCCATCGGCAGATACAGCGAAGCACCATGCGGTTTGGCATTAAGTCGAGCTTCCGCTTCCGCCACCGCTCTAAGCTGAGGAATAATACCGTCTTCGTTGTAATACAGGCCGATGCTGAGATTCACTTTGTCGCTACGTGAATCTTCTTTGAAGCGCTCCATGAGCGATAAAATCGGGTCGCCAGCGTAGGCGTCAACTTTTTGAAACACGTGTGGTTCTCCGGGTTTACAGGCAGGGGTTAAGAACACAATAAACCGGAAGTGGGAGAAGATCGAGAGTATGTTGAGAGGAATATTGCCGGAAGGCGGCGTAACCACCAGTCCGGCACATCATGCTGCTAATCGATATACTTCATCGCCACCCTTGAGGTCAGGCGCGTAATAAGTTCGTAAGCACTTACTTTCGTCATTTCAGCAATGCGTTCAACGGGCAGGCCCTCGCCCCACAGAATCACCGAATCGCCGGCTTTATCCCGCGCTTCGGGCCCTAAATCGACGCAGATCATATCCATCGCAACGCGACCGACGATCGGCACTTCACGGCCATTGACCAGTACTGGCGTCCCCGAAGGCGCTGCGCGCGGATAACCATCGCCATAGCCCATCGCTACCACGCCAAGACGCGTGTCGCGCTCGCTCAGCCATGTTCCACCATAGCCAACCGGCTCGCCCGCCTTGTGTTCACGCACCGCAATCAGGCTTGAGGTCAGCGACATCACCGGCTGGCAGCCAAAATCAGCGCCGATGGAGTGATTTTCCAGTGGTGATACGCCATACAGAATCAGCCCCGGACGCGCCCAGTCGAAGTGAGACTGCGGCCACAGCAAAATACCACCCGACGCGGCAATCGAACGCTGCCCCGGTTTGCCTTCACAAAAACTGTTGAAGATATCGAGTTGTTTTTCGGTCGCGCCACACTCAGGCTCGTCCGCGCGAGCAAAGTGGCTGACGATATTGACCGGCTGGCGCACGTTTTCACACTGTGTTAAGCGCTGATAAAACGCCTCAGCCTGCTCTGGGCGTACGCCCAGACGGTGCATACCGGTGTCAAGCTTCATCCAGACGGTAACGGGTTCAGCCAGTTTTGCTGCTTCCAGGGCTTCGAGCTGCTCCTGATTATGGACGGCTGTATGCAGACGCTGCGCGGAAATAGTCGGCAGATCGGAGGCATCAAAAAAACCCTCCAGCAGCAGGATGGGCTGCGTGATCCCTCCCGCTCGCAACCGCAGGGCTTCTTCAAGACGAGCGACACCAAAAGCGTCCGCATCGGGGAGCGTTCGCGCGGTCTCTAACAGACCATGGCCGTAGGCGTTCGCTTTCACGACCGCAACCAGTTTACTGGCAGGAGCCAGTTCACGCAGACGTTGCAGGTTGTGTCGCAGAGCGCGGCGGTTAATGACTACAGTTGCCGCTTGCATTTGTATTCCTTTATAAAAGAATCTTCTAAATCATTCGTGTTGCTGGAGGGCGACAAGCCTGAGAATCCCCGGAAGCTTAGTAAACTAAGTGATCGGGGTGAACGGGCGTAGTCAACACATCTGCAGCATGAAGGATGACGGAGATTTATTCGTCGTCGTATTGTGGGCCCGCATAGTTATCGAAGCGCGACCACTGACCGTTAAACGTCAGGCGCACCGTACCGATCGGACCGTTACGTTGCTTACCAATAATGATTTCTGCGATCCCTTTCAGGTCGCTGTTTTCGTGATAAACCTCATCACGATAGATAAACATGATTAAGTCGGCATCCTGCTCAATGGAGCCAGACTCACGCAGATCCGAGTTGACCGGACGCTTGTCGGCACGTTGTTCCAGAGAGCGGTTAAGCTGCGACAGCGCCACCACCGGCACATGCAGTTCTTTCGCTAACGCTTTCAGCGAGCGGGAGATTTCTGCAATTTCCAGCGTACGGTTGTCAGAGAGCGACGGCACGCGCATCAGCTGCAGGTAGTCGATCATGATAAGTCCGATACCGCCATGTTCACGGGCGATACGACGGGCACGCGAGCGCACTTCCGTTGGCGTCAGGCCGGAGGAGTCATCAATATAGATGTTTCGTTTCTCCAGCAAAATACCCATTGTTCCGGAAATTCGCGCCCAGTCCTCATCATCCAGTTGACCGGTACGGATTTTAGTTTGGTCTACGCGTGAGAGCGAGGCCAGGGAACGCATCATGATCTGTTCTGAGGGCATTTCAAGACTAAAGATAAGAACCGGCTTATCCTGCAACATCGCCGCATTTTCGACGAGGTTCATTGCAAATGTCGTTTTACCCATCGACGGACGCGCGGCAACGATAATTAAGTCTGACGGCTGCAAACCAGCCGTCTTTTTATTGAGGTCGTCATAACCGGTGTTCACCCCGGTGACGCCGTCGTGCGGCTGCTGGAACAGCTGCTCGATACGCGCGACGGTTGCGTCGAGCACATCGGTGATATTTTTCGGGCCTTCGTCTTTATTAGCGCGGCTTTCCGCGATTTTAAAGACGCGGGATTCCGCAAGGTCCAACAGATCTTCACTGGAGCGTCCTTGCGGATCAAAACCGGCTTCCGCGATTTCGTTCGCAACTGAAATCATGTCACGAACAACGGCACGTTCGCGGACGATATCCGCATAAGCGCTAATGTTCGCCGCACTTGGCGTATTTTTGGATAACTCAGCCAGGTAAGCAAAACCGCCGACGCTGTCCAGTTGTCCCTGAACCTCCAGCGACTCTGCGAGCGTGATCAGATCGATGGGTTTGCCCATCTCCTGCAAGCGATGCATTTCCGTGAAGATATGCCGATGCGGTCGGGTATAAAAATCTTCCGCCACCACACGCTCGGCGACATCGTCCCAGCGTTCGTTATCCAGCATTAAACCGCCCAACACCGACTGTTCCGCTTCAATCGAGTGCGGCGGTACTTTCAGCCCGGCGACCTGGGGATCGCGCTCACGAGCATCAGTCTGTTGTTTGTTGAAGGGTTTATTTCCTGCCATAGTGAATGGAGTTACCGAGATAATGATTGGGTCGAAAGATTACCACATTTCTTTTGGAGGAAGCATGGCAACACGTATTGAATTTCACAAGCATGGTGGCCCTGATGTACTCAAGGCTGTGGAGTTTACGCCCGTAGACCCGGCGGAAAACGAAATCCAGGTCGAGAACAAAGCGATTGGGATCAACTATATCGACACCTACATCCGCAGTGGTCTTTACCCGCCACCATCTCTGCCCAGCGGTCTGGGTACCGAAGCCGCAGGCGTGGTCAGCAAAGTCGGCAGCAAAGTGACGCACATTAAAGCCGGCGATCGCGTGGTGTACGCCCAGTCCGCCCTTGGTGCGTACAGCTCAGTGCATAACGTTCCGGCCGATAAAGCCGCTATCCTGCCTAACGCTATCTCGTTTGAACAAGCTGCCGCCTCATTTCTTAAAGGGCTAACCGTTTTTTATCTGTTACGTAAAACCTATGAAATTCAGCCTGATGAGCCGTTTTTGTTCCATGCGGCTGCGGGCGGCGTCGGCATGATTGCCTGCCAGTGGGCAAAAGCATTGGGTGCGAAGCTGATAGGTACCGTCGGCAGTGCGCAAAAAGCGCAAATTGCGCTGCAGGCTGGCGCATGGCAGGTCATTAACTATCGTGAAGAGAGCATTGTTGAGCGAGTGAAAGAGATAACCGGCGGTAAAAAAGTGCGGGTGGTGTATGACTCGGTGGGGAAAGATACCTGGGAAGCCTCGCTGGATTGTTTACAGCGCCGGGGACTAATGGTCAGCTTTGGTAATGCTTCCGGGCCGGTTACTGGCGTGAACTTAGGTATTCTGAACCAGAAAGGTTCGCTATACGTGACCCGTCCTTCACTCCAGGGGTATGTCACCAATCACCGCGAATTAACCGAGGCCAGCAATGAGCTATTCTCGCTAATTGCCAGTGGAGTGATCAAAGTGGATGTCGCGCCTGGTCAGACGTTCGCACTGCACGATGCACAGCGTGCTCATGAAGTACTGGAAAGCCGGGCCACGCAGGGATCGAGTTTGCTGATTCCTTAAGATGACGAGGAAAGAAAGAATTAGGGCTTCCCGTAGGAAGCCCTTTCTTTTTTTAGTTCGGCTGTATGTAGGGTACAGCTCGATGAATTCGTTAACTTGGCAATAGTGACAGATTTGATAATCAATTCCTATTTGGTTCTAAAGGCAATGTTGCAGGTTGTGACGTACCGCTCAATACCTTAGTAAAACCGGCGGTTATTGCGCTGATACTGTGGGACTTTTGGCGCTTTTATCGCCTTGATAACCCACACCACGGCAACAGCCAGTAGCAGCCAGGGCAACAGTTTAATCATCAAGGCAAATAGTCCGCCCAGAAACATCACTGCGGTGGCTACGACCAATGCGGCCAGAACGCCCAGCAAAGAAACGCCGGTGACCATCAGCATGATAAAAAATCCAATCACAAAAAGTAGTTCCAGCATGGCTCTCTCCCGAAATGAAATTCTCTCCATTGCTTTACAAGAAACATGCCAAAAATAATGCGTTGATTTATAAAGAAAACGCCCCGCAACAAAGCGCAGGGCGTGGTGAAATTAACTAACTTTTGGTGAAAACTTAACGCTTGTCTGCCACCAGCTTCAGCGCGTGTTCCAGAACGTTAATATCAGCCCCGGCTTTATGTGCATTCTCGCTCAGATAGCGGCGCCACTGACGGGCACCAGGGATCCCCTGAAACAGCCCCAACATATGGCGTGTCACATGTCCCAAATAGGTTCCCTTACTCAGTTCACGTTCAATATACGGGTACATGGCACGCACCACGGCGACCGGATCGGTATCTTCGGTGGTAGCTGCAAAAATCTCGCGGTCAACGGACGCCAGAATGCCTGGGTTTTGATAAGCTTCACGCCCCACCATCACGCCATCCATATGTTGCAGATGAATTTTCGCTTCTTCCAACGATTTAATGCCGCCGTTGATCGACATCGTCAGATGCGGGAAATCACGCTTTAGCTGATAAACACGGTCATAATCCAGCGGTGGAATTTCGCGGTTTTCTTTCGGGCTTAACCCGGACAGCCAGGCCTTGCGAGCGTGAATGATAAACATCTCACATTCGCCTTTGCCAGATACCGTGTTGATGAAATCGCAGAGGAATTCGTAACTATCCTGGTCATCAATGCCGATACGGGTTTTCACCGTAACCGGAATCGACACCACGTCGCGCATCGCTTTGACGCAATCGGCGACCAGTTGCGCATTCCCCATCAGGCAGGCGCCAAACATGCCATTCTGCACGCGGTCGGAAGGACAACCCACGTTGAGATTGATTTCGTCATAGCCCCGCTGTTCAGCGAGCTTCGCACACTGCGCCAGCGCCGCAGGATCGCTCCCGCCCAGTTGTAATGCGACCGGATGCTCTTCTTCGCTATATGCCAGATAATCGCCTTTACCATGAATGATTGCGCCAGTGGTTACCATCTCCGTATAGAGCAGCGTCTGGCTGGACAGTAAGCGCAAAAAGTAACGGCAGTGTCTGTCCGTCCAGTCGAGCATCGGCGCGATAGAAAAACGATGAGCGGGAAAAGCGGTAGACTGAGATTCAGGCAGCATGGCGAATATTCAAGCATCCGGTTAAAAAAGGGGCGCTACTATAGCATAGACCGTTGCGATAGTGAGCCACATCCTCGCGGCTCACTCCCCCAGCCCCTCAACAAACGCTATTTACGCCCCGGTTTTCCGTCGTGAGATCCAAAAAACTGCGGCGGATGGTCGACCCAGCGATCCTCGCGTGTAGCGGCATAGACCGGGTTAAGCGGATAATAAATGCGATTGTATTTTTTGTTCGCCTCACCCACCACTAACAGGCGCACCTCTTCACTGGTGTTATTGATAAAGGTATGGCATACGCCTGTACCTGCCGGGAAACCGACGCTGTCTCCCGGTTCCAGCTTCCATAAATACCCGTTAATCCAGGCCTCAGGATAACCTTCCAGCACGTAAATAAACTCTTCCTCATCGCTTTCAGCGTGTGGGTACGACGTGCGCCGACCCGGTGGCAGGCGTTCATGATGAATGCCGAGTCGTCCTAACCCCAACTTGCGGGAAAGCGGCGCGCCAATAGCAAATAGCTCATCGCTGTCAGGATAAGTGGAGTCATCAGCCCCCTCAACCTCACGCCAGTGGCGAATACAATCGGGTCTTTTCATGGTTATTTTCCAGTATTGCGATGCGTCAGGTATAGCACACCGCGGTGGATCTCGGTGTTTTAAGCAGAACATGTTAAAGTAAGGGATTAACCTTCCATGCAAATCGAGGCGCCAAATGGACAAAACCACTACGCAAGAGTTATTGGCTCAAGCTGAAAAACTCTGTGCGCAACGCAACGTGCGGCTTACGCCACAACGCCTCGAAGTTCTGCGCCTGATGAGCCTGCAGGAAGGTGCGATCAGCGCCTATGACCTGCTCGACCTGTTGCGGGAAACTGAGCCGCAGGCTAAGCCACCTACCGTATATCGTGCGCTCGATTTTCTGCTGGAACAAGGTTTCGTGCACAAGGTGGAATCCACCAACAGCTATGTGCTTTGTCATCTGTTCGATCAGCCAACCCACAGCTCAGCGATGTTCATTTGCGACCGCTGTGGCGTGGTAAAAGAAGAGTGTGCGGAAGGCGTGGAAGACATCATGCATACACTGGCGGCAAAAATGGGCTTTGCACTGCGGCATAACGTTATTGAAGCCCACGGGCTGTGTCCGGCCTGTGTGGAAGTTGAGTCATGTCGCCATCCTGGCGAGTGCCAGCATGACCATACGATTCAGGTGAAGAAGAAAGTTGGGCGATAGCTAAGCGAGAGAGCGTACATCCTTGTACTCTCAGGAGGGAGGGGTTAATTACCAGCGGTAATCATTACGTTTTTCCCAATCGTTAACTTCTTTCTCCGCCTGATCTTTCGCGTAACCGTAACGCTCCTGGACTTTACCGACCAGTTGATCACGTTTACCTTCAATGACCGTCATATCATCATCGGTCAGTTTGCCCCATTGCTCTTTCACTTTACCTTTAAACTGCTTCCAGTTGCCGCCGACTTCGTCTTTATTCATCATCAAGTCCTCATCGTTAGGTTGTGAATAGCGAGAGTGCCATGTCCAGACACATGCTGTTTTTGCTGGACGTGAGAATAAGTGTAGTCAGGGATTCTGGGTTTTATTTACTATTCGGAATTTTTAACCATCCCGCTCAGGCAAACCAGGTTCCATTACGCCAGTGACGCCGCCAGATAAAGGCCAGTGAAAGCCCGCGCAACGCCAGGAAAACGGTTAACGCCAACCACAAGCCATGATTTCCCAGCCACGGCAGAGTCAGCAGCGTTAATGCGAATCCTGTGGCGGCAACGGCCATACTGTTGCGCATTTCTGCCGCGCGCGTCGCGCCAATAAACATTCCGTCGAGCAGATAACACCAGACACCCACCAGCGGTAACACCACCTGCCAAAAAAGATAACGATCGGCCAGCAGTTGGATCTGCGGCAACGAGGTCAGCAGCGCAACAATGTGCTCGCCAAACAGGGCATAAACCAGCGAAAACAAAATCGCCACAATACCGGACTGCCGACAGGCTGCCCGCCAGACGTCCAGTAACTGGCTACCATCTCGCGCCCCATAGGCCTGGCCCGAATGCGCTTCCACGGCATAGGCAAATCCATCCAGCGCGTAGGCGGTAAAGGTCAGCAGGGTCATCAGAACGGCATTAACCGCAATTATATCGCCCCCCAGACGCGCACCCAGCACCGTGATAGCGCCAAAACAGAGCTGCAGCAGCAGCGAGCGCAGCATGATGTCACGGTTAAGCGCCAATAAACGGCGGAAGTTGCCACGCCACGCCTGCTTCAGCATTGCCAGCGAAATTCCGCGCATATGCAGGACTTTGCGCACCATCATCAGGCCGATCAGCAAGGTGGCATATTCAGCAATCACCGTTGCCAGTGCCGCGCCTTGCACGTTCATATGCAGGCCCATCACCAGCCATAAATCGAGCACAATGTTGAGAATATTACCGACAATCAACAGGATAACTGGCGCACGCGCATACTGAACGCCAAGCAGCCAGCCGAGCAGAACCAGATTTGCCAGCGAGGCGGGTGCGCTTAACCAGCGAATTTCCAGGAACCTTCGGGCCTGCTCCAATACCGCTTCACTTCCGCCAACAATGTGCAGAGCCAGATCGATAATCGGCGTACGAAAAAGTGCGATAAGCAACCCCGCTCCCAGCGCCAGCATTAGCGGCTGCACCAGCGCGCGCGCCAGCGCCTGCGGATTTTTCGCACCAAATGCCTGGGCGGTCAGACCGGTAGTGCTCATGCGCAAAAAAAGCAGCAGCATAAAAAGAAAACTGGTTGCCGTGGCACCAACCGCAACACCGCCAAGATAGACCGGACTATCCAGATGACCAATCACCGCGGTATCCACCAGTCCCAGCAGGGGAACGGTGATATTGGAGAAGATCATGGGTAAGGCGAGGTGCCAGAGTGCTTTATCAGAAGAGGTAAAGAAAGGCATACAGGAGGGCCTGAGAAGAAGTTAGACGTACTGAACAATGTGATGCAGGCCCGGCAAGCACAGCGCTACCGGGCACGTTGCCGGATGGCGACGTCATCGTCTTATCCGGCCTACAGGGATTCAACAGAAAATTACAGCCATTCACCGTTACGGATGACGCCTACTGCCAGCCCTTCAATAGTGAAGTTTTGTTCGCGCAGGTCGACAACGATGGGTTTGAATTCGCTGTTTTCTGGTAAGAGTTCAACCTTGTTGCCCTGCTTTTTCAGACGTTTAACCGTAACTTCGTCATCAATACGGGCAACAACAACCTGGCCGTTACGCACGTCCTGAGTTTTATGCACAGCGAGTAAATCACCGTCCATAATCCCGATATCTTTCATCGACATACCGCTAACGCGCAGCAGAAAATCGGCGTTCGGTTTAAACAGTGAAGGGTCGACCTGATAATGGCCTTCGATGTGCTGCTGCGCCAGAAGTGGCTCACCTGCCGCAACGCGACCGACAAGCGGTAACCCTTCTTCTTCTTCCTGCAGCAGTCGAATACCGCGCGATGCGCCGGATACAATTTCCAGTACACCTTTACGCGCCAGCGCTTTCAGATGTTCTTCAGCTGCGTTTGGGGAACGGAACCCCAAACGCTGCGCGATCTCCGCACGCGTCGGTGGCATACCTGTCTGGCTGATGTGATCTCTAATGAGATCAAACACCTCTTGTTGCCTGGCCGTTAACGCTTTCATTCCGCCCCCTGGGTGTATATACAGTTATGCTGTGAGTATATACAGCTAAAGGCGATTTTGGAACCGCAAACTGCACAAAAAACAGGAGATTTATGCAGTTGTGGAACCCTTATCGCAAATGCGACCACAACAGGATGCCCCAGGTGATCAGCGCGACAAAAATAGACAGCAATACCGCAGCCGACCCCATGTCCTTCGCCCGACCAGAAAGTTCGTGGTACTCAGAACCAATACGATCAACTACCGCTTCAATCGCACTGTTGAGGATTTCTACAATCATCACCAGCATCACGGAACCAATCAACAACACGCGGGTAATTGCATCAACATCCAGCCAGCAGGCGATGGCGACGCCCAGCAGGACGGCAACGCTTTCCTGACGGAATGCCGCCTCATTAATCCATGCGGCGCGAAAACCTTTCCAGGAATAACCTGCTGCTTTGATAATTCGGGTGAATCCAGTGGTATTATTAGCCATCAAAAAGAACCTTTTTACATTATTAGCGTCAATGTCATTGTAACGTTACCCCGTTTGTTCAGGGTGTGGAAAAGCAGCGCGAAGTATGACGGGATACCACAGAAATTCACTAAACTTTCTGATATCCTTGCAGCGCATTTGCATTATTAACCAGAGGCTTTACATCGTTTATGTCCGGCTGGCCACGAATTTACTACAAATTACTGAATTTACCATTAAGCGTCCTGGTAAAAAGCAAGTCTATTCCAGCAGAACCTGCTCCGGAATTGGGGCTCGATACTTCGCGTCCCATTATGTACGTCCTACCGTACAATTCGAAAGCAGACTTGCTGACGCTGCGTGCCCAATGTCTGGTGCACGATCTCCCCGATCCCCTGGAACCGCTGGAGATAGACGGAACTCTGTTGCCGCGCTACGTGTTTATTCACGGCGGCCCGCGCGTGTTCACCTATTACACGCCGAAAGAAGAGTCCATCAAGCTGTTTCATAACTACCTCGACTTGCATCGCAGCAATCCGGATCTGGATGTGCAGATGGTGCCGGTTTCGGTGATGTTTGGCCGTGCGCCAGGGCGTGAAAAAGGCGAGGCTAATCCGCCGCTGCGTATGCTGAACGGCGTTCAAAAATTCTTTGCGGTGTCCTGGCTGGGCCGCGACAGTTTTGTCCGCTTCTCCCCGTCAGTTTCTCTGCGTCGTATGGCGGATGAACACGGTACGGATAAGATCATCGCTCAGAAGCTGGCGCGCGTGGCACGTATGCACTTTGCTCGCCAGCGTCTGGCCGCAGTCGGCCCGCGCCTTCCTGCTCGCCAGGATCTGTTTAATAAGCTGTTAGCTTCAAAAGCGATCGCGCGAGCGGTAGAAGATGAAGCGCGCAGTAAAAAAATCTCCCACGAAAAAGCGCAGCAAAATGCCATTGCGCTGATGGAAGAGATTGCCGCCAACTTCTCCTACGAAATGATCCGTTTGACGGACCGTATTCTGGGCTTTACCTGGAACCGTCTGTATCAGGGGATTAACGTTCACAATGCTGAACGTGTACGCCAGTTGGCGCACGATGGGCATGAAATCGTGTATGTTCCGTGCCACCGCAGCCATATGGACTATATGCTGCTGTCGTACGTTCTGTACCACCAGGGTCTGGTGCCGCCGCACATCGCAGCCGGTATCAACCTGAACTTCTGGCCAGCGGGTCCGATTTTCCGCCGTCTGGGCGCGTTCTTTATCCGTCGTACTTTCAAGGGCAACAAGCTCTATTCCACCGTATTCCGCGAATACCTTGGCGAGCTGTTCAGCCGCGGTTACTCGGTTGAGTACTTTGTCGAAGGGGGCCGTTCACGTACCGGTCGTCTGCTCGACCCGAAAACCGGCACGCTGTCGATGACTATTCAGGCGATGCTGCGCGGTGGTACGCGTCCGATTACCCTCGTACCGATCTATATCGGCTATGAGCACGTAATGGAAGTGGGAACCTACGCCAAAGAGCTGCGTGGCGCGACGAAAGAAAAAGAGAGCCTGCCGCAAATGCTGCGTGGCTTAAGTAAGCTGCGTAACCTGGGTCAGGGCTACGTCAACTTTGGTGAACCAATGCCATTGATGACTTACCTCAACCAGCATGTGCCGGAGTGGCGTGAATCGATTGATCCTATCGAGTCTATCCGACCGGCCTGGCTGACGCCGACGGTGAATAACATTGCCGCCGATTTGATGGTTCGTATTAACAACGCAGGCGCGGCCAACGCTATGAACCTGTGCTGTACTGCGTTACTGGCTTCCCGCCAGCGCTCTCTGACCCGTGAACAGCTGACCGAGCAGCTTGACTGCTACCTGAGCCTGCTGCGCAACGTGCCGTATGCTGCGGATTCGACGGTGCCGGCACAGAGCGCCAGTGAACTGATCGACCACGCCTTGCAGATGAACAAGTTTGAGGTCGAGAAAGACACCATCGGTGACATCATTATTCTGCCGCGCGAGCAGGCGGTATTGATGACCTACTACCGCAACAACATCGCGCATATGCTGGTTCTGCCTTCGTTGATGGCAGCCATCGTGACTCAGCATCGTCGTATTTCACGCGCCGCGTTGCAACAGCATATCGACGCGCTGTACCCAATGTTAAAAGCGGAGCTGTTCTTACGTTGGGAGCGTGATGAGCTTGCTGGAGTGATTGACGAACTGGCGAGCGAAATGCAGCGCCAGGGACTCATCACCCTGACCGATGACGAACTGCATATCAATCCAGCCCGCTCCCGCACGCTACAGCTGCTGGCGGCAGGTGCTCGCGAGACGTTGCAGCGCTACGCCATTACCTTCTGGCTGCTGAGCGCGAACCCGTCCATCAACCGTGGCACACTGGAGAAAGAGAGCCGCACCGTGGCGCAACGCCTCTCCGTGCTGCACGGCATTAACGCACCGGAATTCTTCGATAAAGCCGTGTTCAGCTCTCTGGTGCTGACGCTGCGTGACGAGGGATTCATCAGCGATACCGGAGATGCCGAACCGGAAGAGACGATGAAGATCTATCAGATGCTGGCCGAACTGGTCACGTCAGATGTGCGTCTGACCATCGAGAGCGCCACTCAGGGCGAGTAAGCATAAAAAAACCGGTCACAATGACCGGTTTTTTATTTCGCAGGCTAAGCCAAAATCAAAAATGCCAGTAGCTCATTGCCAGCCCTAAGAACAGCACCAGACCGACGTAGTTATTGTTCATAAACGCTTTAAAGCAGGCATCACGTTCACGGTTAACGATCAGTTTCTGCTGATAGACAAACAGCGCGCCCGCCACCAGCAGAGACCAGTAATAGCCCAGTCCCAACCCGTTTAGCCAGCCCACCAGCGCCATCAGTACCAGCACGCCTACCTGCAAAATACCAATAATCAGCTTGTCGTTCTGGCCGAACAGGATCGCGGTCGATTTAATGCCGATCTTTAGGTCATCATCCCGGTCAACCATGGCGTACTGCGTGTCATAAGCCACCGCCCAGAGAATATTCGCAAGGAACATTAGCCAGCAGCTCAGCGGTACGGATTCACTCACGGCGGCGAACGCCATCGGGATCGACCAGCCAAACGCCGCCCCCAGCACCACCTGCGGCAGATGCGTATAGCGCTTCATAAACGGGTAAACCCACGCCAATGCTAATGCCGCAACGGATAACAAAATGGTCATCGTGTTAAGGGTCAAAACCAGCAGGAAGGCCAGCAGCACCAATACAACAAACAGTGTTCGGGCTTCTTTCTCGGTGACAGCCCCGCTCGGCAGCGGTCGATTCGCGGTGCGTTTGACGTGCCCGTCAAATTTCCTGTCGGCATAATCATTCACCACACATCCGGCGGCGCGCATTAACCATACGCCGGCAACAAAAACCGCCAGGATCCACAGTTGCGGCATGCCTGGGGTCGCCACCCACAGTGCCCACAGCGTAGGCCAGAGCAGCAGTAAGGCGCCGATTGGCTTATCCGTACGCATCAAGCGGTGAAACGCCAGCAGCTTATTCTGCGTCAGACTCCACTCCATCTTTATCTTCCTCTCAGTACAACGGCGATGCAGGCAAAAAAAGCTCGGTAAGCATCAGCGGCTTACCGCTCAGCCGCAGGCGGGAACGACGCCCCCACAGCGCTGCATCGCGGCCAATCTCAATAAAATCTCGGGTCAATGTCGATGACGTAAACAGGTAGCGTCCGAGCGGGGTTTTCCCCAGGTTCTGTAAGGCCAGTTCAGGGCCGCACAAGGTTGATTCAGGCACCACGGTCCGCCCGGCAAGCCAGGGTTCACCATCCGCGCATAACAGGATTTCACGTAACCAATAGCGAGACTCTTTAGGCAGCAGCGTCAGTTCTTCAGCCACCTCATTTTGCCCAACGAATTCTTCGCGAATCAACGTTACGGTGACCTTTTTCCCCTGCTGCTCAAAACGTTTGGTCATGGAATCTTCCAGTAACAACCAGTCGAGCAGTTGGGCGTCCAGCGCCGGGATCGCATCAAAATAACGCAGCGCACGCAGTTGCGTTAACGCAGGGTGTGGCATGCCTTACTCTCCGATTTATAACCTGAAGGCATTGTATCGCAGAAAAGGCATTACGGGGTGAGCAAACACGATTAAGTGATCGGTAGGGCAACATAAGTGTAACAATTAGCACCGAAGGATAAAAAAAGGTGCGCCAGGAGACGCACCAGTTGTTGCAAAATCAACAATGTGGGGAAATGTTTACCCCTTGCCTTTTACACTGCTGATAAAGGTGGATCGGGCAGATTTGGATCCCAGACGTTCCGCTTCATCAAGCAGCTTCAGCGCTTTATCAACATCGCCTTTCGCCACGGCATCCTTAATCGCCTGATTAAAATAACTTTCCGTGTCGTTCAGCATTGGCTCGCTTTTCTTCACGGGTTGTGGTGCCGGAGCGGCAACGGCTGCTGCCGGAGCCGCATAAGCCACTGCAGGCGCGGCGGTATTGCCAACCGTGACAGGGCCAGGGCCGGAGGAACCAAACAGCGGGCCGACAAGAACGCTGGAGGTGCTGTTCGTTTTCACCTGTAGCTTCACCAGACCATCGGTAGTATGACGGGCAATCGGGTCTGGAATATCCGGAACAGCGTTACCTACCCCCTTGGCGTAGGCTTTTGCCGGGTCAAGCAGGGTCGTGGTCTGCTGGAGATCGTTATCAGTGGTAAAGACCAGAACATAGAGTTTTTGCTGGCCCAGCGCTGGTGTTAAACGCATGACCCCTTCCAGACGATCGGCACTCATCACACCCGGAGCCTGATAGGTAAAGTAACTACTGGGAAAGAATGCAGATGGCGTCATATTCTGATCGAGAATTAAGACGTTTGGCGCAAATACGCTGGTTTGTTTGTTCACTTCACTGGACAGCGTCAGGGTCAGCTCGCCGATATTCGCCGGTACGCTATAGGCCGCTACAGGGCCGGAAATACCAGCAATATCCAGACGCTGGCCCGCTGTCGCAAGCTGTGTCGATTGGGTTTTGGATTGATCAACCGGCGTCCAGGTTAACTGTTGCAGCGCAGCGGTGGGAATAGCCGGGGCCGCGGTGGTGTTCTGCGGAACAATATTTACATCGGCCAGGCTGATGCCAGGCGCGCTGGCAAATAACCCTGCAGATAAACAAAGGGCAACGAGACTTTTCTTCATTTTCATTGTTATCACCTCAGATAGCATGGGTTCAGCGGTGGCCAGGCAATAGCGCGCTAAACCGTAATCAAGAGGGGCTTGCGCCCCTCTTTCGGTCTTTACGTCAGGTTAGTGCTGGATTACCACCAGATTTCCATCTGGGCACCGAAGGTCCATTCATCGCTGTCGCCACGGCCAAAGGAGCCGCCGTTAAAGCCGTCTTTAACTGCTTTACCGAAGTTCGCGTTATTAGATGGGTTACCGTTGTAGTCGTAGCCCCACTTCTCATCCCACTTAGCATAGGTTGCGAAGACGCGGATAGCCGGACGAGACCAGATGCTGTCGCCAGCCTGCCACTGTTGTGCCAGAGTAATTTTATACTGGTTGTTGGTATCGCCTGTTTCCTGGGATTTGACGTTGTCGTAGCCCACTTCCAACAAGGTGCTCATGATTGGCGTCCATTTGAACATTGGACGAACGCCCACGGTCCACCACTTGGTGCCGTTGTTGTTATCCCAGTCGATATCCTGGTACATACCGACGTACATCAGGTCCCAACGATCGCCCAGAGAGATTGCGCCGTGGTCGAGGATACGCAGCAGGCTGCCGTTATTGTTAATGTCGTAAGCAAAGTTGGAGTTGCTATCAATGCCCACGCCAGAGCCCTGAGACAAGCCTTTACCCTGAGAGGTCATGGAGTCGGTAGCGTACTGAACCACAAACTTGTTGTAGCCTTTCAGCATGCTTTGGGTGTGTTCAGCGGTGAACATCCAGCCATCTTTAGATGCGCCGTCAACCAGGCGATAATCATCGCGCGGGTTTGCACGACCGTAGTCAACGCCCAGTTCCAGCGTACCGCCTGGGTTAATTTCCATCTGCGCTAAACGAACGTCAAACACGTCGTTCGCGGTACGGGTGGTGTAATCATAAATGCTGTTGCTGGCGAAGGAGGAAGAACCGCCCGCTTCAGAAGAACGGGTTGCAGCCAGAGACAGTTTACCGAAGCCTACATCGATGTTTTCCAGACCCGCACCAGGACCTGAAATATCCCAGTAGTAGAAGTCGATCATGTGGACGTCATGACGCTGATAGAAACGTTTACCGGCCCAGATGGTGGAACCCGGCAGCCATTCAATCAGGTTTTTACCCTGCACGTTGGCTTCGCGGAAAGCAGGATCGGTCGCTTCCCAGTCATTTTGCTGTGCAACGGAATAGGCAACGTTAGTATCGAAGTAGAAGCTCTTATCGCCCTCTTTCCACACTTCCTGACCTAATTTAATTTCCGCATAGGTTTCACATTCGTTACCAAGACGGTATTTACTTTGTGCACCTGTTGCCTGGAAACACTGTTGTTCACCGCCGCTACCTGTCCAGCCAATGCCGGAACGAGCATAACCATGGAAATCCACAGCCATTGCCTGAACAGACATAATGCCTGCTGCTACAGCAACCGCCAGAGGGAGTTTGCGCAGAGTAATCATCGTTCTATCTCCTGAGATCATTGCTTTTCTTTGAACGCTTCACCTTGACGGATTTGCGTTTTTTTTAATGGGACACCTTAAACGCCCGGCTCTTGGTGCAACCGACGACATGCAGTGCCATCCTCACGGAACAGATGGCAACGCTCTGGCGGCAGGCCGATAGCGAATGTGGCACCCTCTTCTACCAACACCACGTCGTTCTGGCGGTAAACCAGGTTTTGACGGATGGCGGGGATCTGGATATGAATTTGTGTTTCGTGACCAAGCTGCTCGACCACCTGCACTTCACCTTCGAGGGTGACATCGGCGATATCGCTGGGCAGCAGATGTTCCGGGCGGATACCTAAAGACATGTTGGCGCCAACCTGTACCGCATGGCTGTCTACCGGGAGCCATATTTGCTGGCGGTTGGGCAGTTCAACCTGCACCTGATCGATAGCCGTTGCCGTGACTTTCACCGGCAGGAAGTTCATCTTCGGGGAACCAATGAAGCCCGCCACAAAGCGGTCAGCCGGGTAGTGATACAGCTCCAGAGGCTTACCAACCTGCGCTACGCGACCGGCATCCAGCACCACAATTTTGTCGGCCAGCGTCATCGCTTCGACCTGATCGTGGGTGACGTAAATCATCGTGCGGCCAAGACGTTTATGCAGGCGGGAGATTTCAATGCGCATCTGCACGCGCAGAGCGGCGTCGAGGTTTGAAAGCGGTTCATCCAGCAGGAAAACGCGCGGTTCGGCGACCAGCGTTCGGCCAATCGCCACACGCTGACGTTGTCCGCCGGAAAGCGCTTTTGGTTTACGCTCCAGCAGGTGCGCCAGTTGCAGAACTTCCGCAACCTGATTCACGCGCTGGTTCATCACCTCTTTTTTCGCCCCGGCCAGTTTGAGGCCGAACGACATGTTTTCCGCGACGGACAAATGGGGATACAACGCGTAGGACTGAAAGACCATGCCCACACCGCGTTCGGCGGGCGGAATGTCGTTCATCCGGGTCTCCCCGATAAACAGGTCACCACTGGTGATGGTTTCAAGTCCGGCGATCATACGCAGCAAGGTCGACTTACCGCAGCCTGACGGTCCGACAAACACCACGAATTCCCCTTCGTGAATGTCGAGATTGATATCTTTCGATACCACCACGTCACCCCAGGCTTTCGTTACATTTCGTAGCTGTACGCTCGCCATGCCCTTCTCCCTTCGTTACAACCTGTCATCGACAGCAACATTCATGATGGGCTGACTATGCGCGATCCCTTGACTGTGTGAATCCTCCACCCCCCGGCTTTTTTATGGGGGAGGAGGCGGGAGGATGAGAGAGCAGCGTCTGAGACCCGGGCCGTACGCAGCGGAGGAATTTCGTGATGCAGCCTGCAAAAATCAGTGGGTTTTTATGTGCGCCAGTGCGCAATACTCACATTTATGTAACACAGATCACATAAAGAGCGGGTGGGGCGTAGGGGTAAGGAGGATGGAAAGAGGTTGTCGTATAAAGAAACTAGTAACCGTTAAGCCACCTCTGCAAAATCACCAAACAGGATGGGAACTATGAAAATCAAAACTGGCGCACGCATCCTCGCATTGTCTGCATTAACGACGATGATGTTTTCCGCCTCGGCTCTCGCCAAGATTGAAGAAGGTAAGCTGGTTATCTGGATTAACGGCGACAAAGGCTATAACGGCCTCGCTGAAGTGGGCAAAAAATTCGAGAAAGACACCGGTATCAAAGTCACTATTGAGCATCCGGACAAACTGGAAGAGAAATTCCCACAGGTTGCCGCGACCGGCGACGGCCCGGACATCATCTTCTGGGCACATGACCGCTTTGGCGGCTACGCTCAGTCTGGCCTGCTGGCTGAAATCACGCCTGATAAAGCGTTCCAGGACAAACTCTACCCGTTCACCTGGGATGCCGTACGCTATAACGGCAAACTGATTGCCTACCCGATCGCGGTTGAAGCGCTGTCGCTGATTTACAACAAAGACCTCGTTCCAAACCCACCGAAGACCTGGGAAGAAATTCCTGCGCTGGATAAAGAGCTGAAGGCGAAAGGTAAATCCGCGCTGATGTTTAACCTGCAAGAACCGTACTTCACCTGGCCGCTGATTGCTGCCGACGGTGGTTACGCGTTCAAGTTTGAGAACGGTAAGTACGATGTGAAAGACGTGGGCGTGGATAACGCTGGCGCGAAAGCGGGTCTGACCTTCCTGGTTGATCTGATCAAGAACAAACACATGAACGCGGATACCGACTACTCCATCGCCGAAGCGGCCTTTAACAAAGGCGATACCGCGATGACCATTAACGGTCCGTGGGCGTGGTCCAACATCGACAAGAGCAAAATCAACTACGGCGTCACGCTGCTGCCAACCTTCAAAGGCAAAGCGTCTAAACCGTTTGTTGGCGTTCTGAGCGCCGGTATCAACGCCGCCAGCCCGAACAAAGAACTGGCGAAAGAGTTCCTCGAAAACTACCTGCTGACCGATCAGGGTCTGGATGAAGTGAACAAGGATAAACCGCTGGGCGCCGTTGCGCTGAAATCCTTCCAGGAGCAGTTAGCGAAAGATCCACGTATCGCCGCCACCATGGATAACGCCCAGAAAGGCGAAATCATGCCGAACATCCCGCAGATGTCCGCATTCTGGTATGCCGTTCGTACCGCAGTGATCAACGCAGCCAGCGGCCGTCAGACCGTCGATGCCGCGCTGAAAGACGCGCAGGGTCGTATCACCAAGTAATGCAGTTGTGAACGTGCCGGATGGCGGCATAAATGCCTTATCCGGCCTACATACCCTGTAGGCCTGATAAGCGCAGCGCCATCAGGCATGCTGACCAACAGGTTTTCATTGTTGTTGAGGATTGAACCCCATGGATGTCATTAAAAAGAAACACTGGTGGCAAAGCGACACGCTGAAATGGTCAGTGATGGGTCTGCTTGGGCTGCTGGTCGGTTACCTTGTTGTTTTGATGTACGCTCAGGGGGAGTACCTGTTTGCCATCATGACGCTGATTTTAAGCTCTGCTGGCCTGTATATTTTCGCTAACCGTAAAGCCTATGCCTGGCGCTATGTTTACCCTGGCGTTGCCGGTATGGGGCTGTTTGTCCTTTTTCCGCTGATTTGTACTATCGCGATTGCCTTTACCAACTACAGCAGCACCAACCAGTTAACCTTTGAACGTGCTCAGGAAGTCCTGATGGATCGTTCTTATCAGGCAGGTAAAACCTACAACTTTGGCCTGTATCCGGCGGGTGATGAGTGGCAACTGGCCCTCACCGACGGTGAAACTGGCAAGAATTATCTCTCCGACACCTTTAAATTTGGCGGCGAGCAGAAACTGCAACTGAAAGAAGCCGAGGCGCTGCCGGCGGGCGAACGTGCAACGCTGCGTATCATCACGCAGAATCGACAGGCGCTTACCCAACTGACCGCCATCCTGCCGGATGAAAGCAAAGTTACCATGAGTTCGCTACGCCAGTTTTCCGGCACACAGCCACTCTATACGCTCGCGGATGACGGTACGCTCACCAACAGCCAGAGCGGTGTAAAATACCGCGCCAACAACGATATTGGCTATTATCAGGCGATTAACGCTGACGGTAGCTGGGGCAGCGAAAAACTCAGCCCAGGCTATACCGTTACCATTGGCTGGGATAACTTCACTCGCGTGTTTACCGACGAAGGTATCCAGAAACCGTTCTTCGCCATCTTCGTCTGGACGGTGGTCTTCTCGGTACTGACCGTTATTTTGACCGTTGCCGTGGGTATGGTGCTGGCCTGTCTCGTACAGTGGGAATCTCTTAAAGGCAAAGCGATTTACCGTGTGCTGCTGATTCTGCCGTATGCCGTACCGTCGTTTATCTCGATTCTGATTTTCAAAGGGCTGTTCAACCAGAGCTTTGGTGAAATCAACATGATGCTGAGCGCTCTGTTTGGCATCAAACCGGCCTGGTTCAGCGATCCAACCACCGCGCGTTCGATGATTATTATCGTCAACACCTGGCTGGGCTATCCGTACATGATGATCCTGTGCATGGGTCTGCTGAAAGCGATCCCTGACGACCTGTATGAAGCCTCGGCGATGGATGGCGCAGGCCCGTTCCAGAACTTCTTTAAGATTACGCTACCGCTGCTGATTAAGCCGCTGACGCCGCTGATGATCGCCAGCTTCGCCTTTAACTTTAACAACTTCGTGCTGATCCAGCTGTTGACCAACGGTGGCCCGGACCGTCTTGGCACCACCACTCCAGCAGGCTATACCGATCTGCTCGTGAGCTACACCTACCGTATCGCCTTTGAAGGCGGCGGTGGTCAGGACTTCGGTCTGGCAGCAGCAATTGCCACACTGATCTTCCTGCTGGTCGGCGCTCTGGCGATTGTGAACCTGAAAGCCACACGTATGAAGTTTGATTAATTGGAATAACCAGGCGTCATTGGCGCGGGCAGTTTGAGCTCGGCCAGCGCGGAAGAACCGGAGCGTACACGTAGTACGTGAGGATTCTGAGCACTGCCCGAGTTCAAAATGGCAAGCAAAATAGCCTGGAGCGGTATCAAGGGGAGTAAAAATATTATGGCTATGGTTCAACCCAAATCTCAGAAGTTACGTTTATTCGCAACGCACTTAGGGTTGCTGATTTTTATCGCAGCAATCATGTTCCCGCTGCTGATGGTTATCGCTATCTCGCTGCGCGAAGGTAACTTTGCCACCGGCAGCCTGATCCCGGAAAACATCTCCTGGGAACACTGGAAACTGGCGCTGGGCTTTAGTGTTGAGCACGCGGATGGCCGCGTGACGCCACCGCCGTTCCCGGTACTGTTATGGCTGTGGAACTCGGTGAAAGTGGCCAGCATTACCGCGATCGGTATCGTGACGCTTTCCACCACCTGTGCTTACGCCTTTGCCCGTATGCGTTTCCCGGGCAAAGCAACCCTGCTGAAAGGGATGCTGATTTTCCAGATGTTCCCGGCGGTGCTGTCTCTGGTCGCGCTGTATGCCTTGTTTGACCGCCTGGGCCAGTACATTCCGTTTATTGGTCTGAACACACACGGTGGCGTGATCTTCGCTTATCTCGGCGGTATCGCGCTGCATGTGTGGACGATTAAGGGCTATTTCGAAACCATCGACGGTTCGCTGGAAGAAGCGGCCGCGCTGGATGGCGCTACGCCGTGGCAGGCATTCCGCCTGGTGCTGCTGCCGCTTTCCGTACCAATTCTGGCGGTCGTGTTTATTCTGTCTTTCATTGCCGCTATTACCGAAGTACCGGTCGCGTCACTGCTGCTGCGTGATGTGGACAGCTATACCCTTGCGGTAGGTATGCAGCAGTACCTCAATCCACAGAACTATTTGTGGGGCGACTTTGCCGCCGCAGCTGTACTTTCCGCCATTCCGATCACTCTGGTGTTCCTGCTGGCACAGCGCTGGCTGGTCAACGGGCTGACAGCGGGCGGTGTGAAAGGTTAAGTTTTACCGAAGTACCTGCCCGGCAACGGGCAATGCCACTGCAACCCTCAACTTATGTTATCCCAACCTGTGACTGTTATTCGGCGCTCTACGGAGCGCCCTTTTTTTATGTAAATTCCATACGCTTATGCGATGTAAAACGTTTACACTCACTGGATTATTTTTATTGACAGATAGTTAACATCTTTGTGATAAGCATCACATATGCAAATTTTCATAATGACGAAAACAAAATACAGAATAACAGTTCCACTCGTGAAATATTACATTACCCTAACGATAAAATCGGGCGGGTAACAAATATGAAAGTTTATAATTTTGATAAGGTTATTTCACGCGACGAAACTTATAGCGCCAAATATAATAACAAGAGACGGGACATCATCCCTCTATCTGTAGCTGATATGGATATCCCCGTAGCTGATTTTATAATTTCTGAATTATCAGCCGCAAACCAGAAAGGTATCTACGGTTATACATTATTAAGTGATGACTGGCAGCAGGTTACGGCGCAGTGGTACCAACGCCATTATACCTGGACGGTTAATCCTGAACACATTGTTTTTTGCCCACGTGTGGTACAAGCCGTCTCATTATATATCCAAAATTTTACCCAGCCGGGAGATGCCATTGTCAGCCTGGCACCGGCCTATCACCCTATTAGTCATGCAGTTGAAGTCAACCATAGAGTATTGCTGGAAAGTGCGTTGCTTTATCGTGACCGCCACTATGAAATAGACTTTGCAGATCTCGAAGAAAAATTTAAAATAGCTTGTTGTTTCATTCTAATATCTCCGCATAATCCAACCGGAACAATCTGGTCAGAACATAATTTAAGAAAAATAGCATTATTAGCAGAAAAATATAATATTTTTATTATTTCTGATGATGTTCATGCCGATTTCAATTTTAATAATAAAAAACATCAAACCATTTCTTCGATAAGCTCATACGTTGCACAAAACTCATTTATTTGTACATCTCCAGCAAAAACATTCAATATGGCCGGTCTTGAAATCGCCAATATTGTTATTGCTAATGATAAGTACCGAGAAAAGTTTAAATCAGCACTTATTGCAGCAGGTATTCATAATCCTGGTTATTTCTCTGTTCCTGCATTTCTCTCCGCATACCGGCATGGCGATTCTTGGTTAGCAGCACTAAAAGATTATCTGGACGAAAACAGGAGATGGGTTCAATCATTCTGCCAGGCTCACTTTCCAGACTGGGTTGTCGCCTCTGGTGGTGGAACTTACATGTTGTGGATCGACTACCGAGCGATGAACATCAGCGAAGAGCAACTACGTCATTGGTTTGTCTCGCTCGCAGGTGTTGAGATGAGTTGGGGATCAGATTTTGGCGATGAAGGACTTGGTTTTTTCCGTGTGAACATCGCCACGCCGAGAACCATTCTTACACAAGCATTTGAACGGATTTATCAGAGCATACCCTTCACTACAGGAGTTTCCCTCCATGAATAATAACAATACTCCAAGAACACCAACTCTGGTGGAATCATTGTTACCAATACTAGCGATGGTTCTATTGCTGGGAGTTGGCTATGCAGCTTTCGATCTGCCACCTGAGCCATTAATGGTTCTTTCAACCGTCATTGCTGCGCTGTTAGTTAAGCGGTTGGGGTACGGCTACAATGCAATCCTTGAATCAATATCGCAGAAAATCGCCAAAACAATGCCTGCTCTGCTAATTTTGATCAGCGTGGGTCTCCTGATTGGGACATGGATGATAGGCGGTACTATTCCGCTGATGATTTATTACGGCCTTAATCTGATAAATCCTTCAATGATCTATGTGACGGCACTGCTCGTTACTGCCGTCGTCTCTGTATGCACAGGGACATCCTGGGGATCGGCAGGCACCGTCGGTGTAGCGTTTATGGGTGTGGCCATCGGAATGGAGGCTAATCTGGCAGCAACTGCTGGCGCTATTGTGGCGGGAGCTTATTTCGGGGACAAACTGTCTCCCCTTTCTGGCGACACTAACCTGGCCGCGATGGCAGCCCAGATAGATCTCTATGAACACATCGCTCATTTACTTTACACAACCCTTCCTTCATTGATTCTGTCAGCCGTTGTTATGACCCTCTATGGAATGAATGGCGATCTCGGCGGCTCAACCGTTCCCGACAAAGTTCAGCTAATTACAGAAGGATTAAAGGGAATTTATCATTTTAATTTGTTGTTATTGCTACCCATTGCCATTGTCCTGTACGGTTCGATTACCAAGAAACCAACTATTCCAATTATGCTTGTTTCGGCACTGGTAGCCATGATCAACGCCAGCGTCATTCAGGGTTTCGCACTACACGACATTGTAAAAAGTGCAGTAGACGGATTTAACGTTTCAATGCTTACCGATAAAGATGTTAATCCGCTATTAGGTAATTTGCTTAACCGCGGTGGCATGAACTCGATGATGAGTACGTTGCTTATTTGTTTCTGCGCCCTTTCATTCGCGGGAACATTGGCCTTGAGCGGCGCTTTAGAAGTCATCGTCCATAATCTGCTCAAATTAGTTCATTCCACAGGAACCATGATTCTTGCGACTATTGCCTGTGGTTTAACAATGATTAGCGTGACCTGTAATGGTCAGATCTCAATCCTGATCCCGATTGAAATGTTACGAAGTGCTTATATTGAGCGCGGTCTACACCCAAAAAATCTGGCGAGGACTGTAGAAGACTCTGCCACCATATTTGAACCGATTCTGCCCTGGACTGCCGCGGGTGCCTACATGGCTGGTACGCTTGGTGTTGCTACATTAAGCTATCTTCCGTGGGCTATTCTCTGCTGGAGTGGCATTTTCTTTGCGACGCTATGGGGTTTCACTGGATTTGGCATCGCTCGCCTGTCCAAAGAAAAGCAGCAACAGCTCATGATGGAAACCGTAAATGAAAGCAAATAGAATCGGCCTGATTAAGATATTCGCCAGTAATTAACCACATCTACACGCCGCAGCCCGATTGCGGCGTGTTGTCTGTTACTCTCGCTTCAGCCGTTTAGAATTACACAGCCACAGGGTGATCACCAGCAGCAGGATCGCCGCGGAATAGATCAGCACATCCATCGGCGCTTTATGATCGACGATGATCAACCGCACAATCGCGGTGATCCCAATATAGACAAAATAGCGCAACGGAAAGTGAAACCCTGACTGAAAGTACTTCACAATCAGCGCGATAAATTCAAAGTAGAGGAAGTAAACCACCAGCCCTTCCACCAGCTCATACTTGCTGGTTTGTTCCGGCGCGAACAGCACATCTGCCAGATGCAGCGTTTCTTTCCCGAGGAATACAACCAGGATCAGACCCAGACTCAGCAGCCCCAGATTCAACACGGTCTGTAAGATGGTGGAGATAAACTCCACGCGCGGACGAGATAGCGACGTCATAACAGCACCTCTTACTCAGTGACAGGGTTCCTGTATAACGCAAAAATGTGACAGAGATCTACATTTTTTGTTTATGTTTTGTGCAAGAAAGGTCAGTGGGGAATGATGAATGTCACGACACATTTCACAGGATGAAGTATGCAGCTAAGACAATCCGCTGTCCGCAACGTTACCTGCGGTGAGAACGTGGTGATTTATGAACCCGCCAATCTCTACGACTGCACATTGGGTGACAACGTTTTTGTCGGACCATTTGTTGAAATCCAGGGCAATACGCAGATTGGTGCAGACAGCAAAATTCAGTCGCACACCTTCATCTGCGAATATGTCACCCTCGGAGCCCGCTGTTTTATCGGTCATGGCGTGATGTTCGCCAACGATATGTTTCGCGAAGGAAAACCCAACGCCGACCGCAACAGTTGGGGAAGAATTATCATTGGCGACGATGTTTCGATCGGCAGTGGCGCGACCATTCTGGCGGTCACTATTTGCGATGGCGCGGTCATCGGCGCAGGGAGCGTGGTGACTAAATCGATCACCGAGAAAGGCGTGTATGCGGGAAACCCGGCAAAATTATTGCGTCGCATATAACTTGCCGGTTAGCTCGATTAACGGAAATTCACGCTGCGATCGCTGGTCATGTCGTACAGACCAAACTTACGTCCAAGCTGCTGGCCGCCATCACGCGTTAGCGGCGTCCAGCCAATCGCCGCGCGGCTGCGGGTCGGACCTGACGAGAACAGGTCCAGTGGCACGGAAACGTATACCCCTTTGGTAAAATCACCCTCTCCGTACTCATCCGGCGAGGCGTCAGTGATGGTCGCATAGCCGCCTACCACCACACCGCTGTCAAAGCGTTTCGCCACTTCCAGCGTTCCGCCCTTATCCCCCGCCAGATACTGACCCACGCTGGCTTTCACCAGTACATCCTGGGCGAATGAAGGATTCCAGTAAGCCGTCAAATGCCCGGTCTTCACGCTGTAGTCGGTGAATTTCATCATGTCCTGCGCGCTACGCCAGTCACGCTGTTTCACGTAGTTGGCATCAACACCAAACGCCCAGTTGCTGTCCAGCGGACGATACAGCACTTCCACCCCCGCTCCGCCGTACATGGTTTCCAGATAGCCACCGTAAACCTGTCCGTAGAACCCGTTTCCGAGTGACTGGAAGTAGTTGGCCTGCAGGTTATTCACGTAGACATCGTTTTGCACATACTCGCGCACGTGGGTACGCACTCGTGGTAAATGCGAATCCTGCGGCGGGTTGGTGTAGTTAAATTTGTCATAGTTATTGGCGAGGTTGGCGAACAAACTCCCGGTGGTCAGCAGGTGATCGGTAACCCACCAATCCGCCGTTCCCATCACGCCCAACTGATACATATAGAAGTTTTCCGGGCCGCCCACGGACTGGTTAAGCACCGGATCAATGTGGAAATCGAAGCGTGACTTATCGATATACCAACCCTGCTCGGTCGTTTTCGGCACCACGGGCTCAACGCGTTTTTGCGCCAGCTGGGTTTCATGGCCCAACGGTTCGCCTTCCAGATGGCGCTTGAGGCTGGAAACCTCCGTTTCGGTCGTCACCTGCGGTAAGTTAAGACGATTTTCCGTAATACGGATCGTGCGGATCCCGTCGGGAAGATCGTTCATCACGATCCGGTTGGCACGTCCGATCCCTTCGCGCGAATCACGGTATTTCACCTGTTCACCGGTCACATACAGCGTATCTCCCTGCACCTGAATTTTAGGATCGGCCAGTCCGGCGTTATATTTCAGCAGCGTTAGCTGATTCGCCACCACCGAGTGTTGCAGGATGGCATCCTGCGGCTGTGGCTGGTATTTCGGGCGGGCATTGTCGTTATAGTTTGGCCGCAGATCGTTGAAGTTAGTCCGCAGCGTGACCCCAAACATAAAGGTGTTCCCGCGCTCATAGCTGAGGTTAACGTCGGCCCAATCGGTGACGCGATAAATAGCGCCGACGTTAAACTTGCTCTTCTGATCCAGCTTGCCCGCAAAATCCTGCTGGTAATTGTTTCCCTCATACTCCAGTTTCAGACGCAACGGCTGCCAGGGCGTCTGATATTCGACGCCACCAAAAAGCGATGCCGGGCCGTGGAACATCTGGCTGCCGTCAATAGAACCGGCCTGCTTGTAGCTGTTATCGCGATAGCAGAATTTATCGCTGTATGAGCAAAACGGATTGCTGACGTTGCCGCTGGTACCGAGATATCCCCAACCCAGACCAAGCGAGAAATCAAACGGTCCCCAGGCTTTATTCGCCACAATATACTCCGCATCGAACAGGCCAGTCCCGCCAATATCTCGTGCGCCAACAGCCACCTGTGGCATCCAGTAGCTCTCTTCCCACAGCCGCAGTTTGAGATCAAAAGCTTTATCCTTGTAAGTCTGATCGCCAGAAAACGACTCCACGCTACTGTATTGTTTGGTACGCACATCGGTGTAGCGCAGCGTGGTTTCCAGCCACGGGAAGAGCTGCACTGACGCAGAGTAGTAGCGGTACTGATCGTTATCGCGGTAGTTGAGGCTCATTTCGCCCTCGCGCGCCATGCGTGCGGTTGGGGTTTGCAGCAGCCCCACGCCACCAAAATCGGACTGGGAAGGCCCAATGGGCGCGGGCCAGGTTTCACCATGGCAGGCAACGCTTACGCCCAGCGCCAGTAAGCTGAGCAGGTAAGTTTTTCTCATTATTCGGGTATCCGCTGGGTCAGGGTGCGAAGAATGTCGGCATTGATTTCATCCGGGGTGCTGCTCCAGACAGCATCAGAGAGTCCGACATAAATGATGCTGCCGGGCATCGGCTCAACGTGACGTTTGTTCCAGTAAGCGACCGGTACTTTTTGCGTGCGCCCGTCGGGATAGATAACCCAGGCGAAGCTACGATCCGCACCGCTGAGCCGACTTTGTCCATCGAGATAACTGGCAACATCACGCCCGGGCATAAACGGTTGTTTACCCGGATGGCTTAGCAGGCCAAACAGCGTGATATGCGTTGGCTGCGCTCCGACCCATAGCGTGTAATTGCCCTGCAACGGCGGGTTGCCTCGCTCGCTAACGCGCACAACATCCGGGTCAAGATTAATCATCTGCCTTCCGGTCACCTTCAACGCCTGAATTTGCTGGCGTAATGCGTTGATAGCGGCAGCATCGTCACCGCTTTCTTCGGCCCCCAGCGTCGCCAGGCGAGCCAGTAACGCCTGCTGCTGACGTTCCGCCTCCGTCGTCGCCCGCTCTTCGCTGATAACCGCGCCTGGCCACCAGCTATTGCTCAACCGCGGCTGTCCGACCAGGTCGAGCAGGTGTTCGGCCCCGGTCAGCGTTTTTGGCTCTTCGCTGGCGGAGGTAAAGACCTTAACGCTGCCCGCAGCAAAAACAGACGCAGCGCTCAGGCTCAACAGCAGCGCCATAACGGCTCGTTTGATCATGATTTTGCCGCCTTAATCAGCGTGGTTTTCACCGGGAAGTAATGCGCGCCAAGATACTGTACCGACTGGCGAATCTGCCCTTCACTGTCGATCCAGTAGCGGTTATGCCAGCGCGTTTGATCGGTGGTTACCTCTTCATCGAGGATCCGTACCGGCGTGTCATCGTTGCCGACCTTGATGGTGTCTGCGCCATCCCATGTGAAAACCGAGCGTGCGGTGGCATAGCGTACCTGCTGATGCTCGGTCCAGCCCATCGTGCGGGTCCATGTTGCGCCATCAACTATCTGATTGGGTTTGATGAGTGGGTCTGCCGCCAGATTATTCACCTCGATTAGGTTATCCCCGCCGAGATGCGTTTTCACAATGCGCCCATGCTGCGTGACGAGAATAGCCCGATCCTGAGTCACCCATTTCTGCTGTCCGTTTTCCGCAAATGCGAGTACCACAAACAACTGGGGGCCGCCGTTTAGCTGCATATACTGGCTGGCGTAGGGCATATTTTGGATTTCATCGTCCGTCATCTGTACGCCGGGAGTACCAAACACGCTATCCCACAGCGAATGCCCCAACCCTTCGGTGGTGGCTGAGCACGCCTGCAGTAACAGGCAAACCATTATGAGCGCTGGTCGCTTCACGACGTTTCTCCGCATTATTGCCGGGTGGCGCAACGCTTACCCGGCCTACAAATCCCACAGACTTTTGGCAATTCAAAATAACCACACCGAAGTGTGGTTAGAATTAAACGTACCTTTATTACTGGGTACTGGTGGTTGTGGTGGTTGTGGTTCCGGTATTAGAACCATCGCCGCCACCGGTCGCCGCCAGGGCAACCCCCACCGCAGAACTTACGGTGCTCACGCTGGTTGCGGAGGAACTTCCTGCCGAAACCGACGCGGCAGCCGACCCTGCAGCCTCACCCACCTGAACGGGGGCGGCATAGACAGAAGTCGCCGCAAGCGCAGATATAGCCCACAGGCCATACAGAACTTTTTTCATCACAAATTCCCTTCATTGTATGAATGGAGATTTACCCAAAAGAATTTCGGGCGAGATCGAGTATACACAAGCCAAAGTGTGCAAATTACGCCACGCGGGAATTTAGGATAATTAGATAATGAAAGTATAAATATTTAAAAAATACAACAAATACAAATAAATCAATAAATTAAAATATAAAAATTTAAATGCAATATCCGGTAAATCCGAAAACATCAGAAATTAAACAACATTAAGAAAATTATTTTAGGATTAAACTCAATTAAGGTGTGAAGATAAAACGTAGATATCCTGTAGCATTCTTATAAAAAAAGCCGATATTAATATCGGCTTTTTATTTCATTAATGCCGGATGCGGCTAAACGCCTTATCCGGCCTACAAGTGTGTGCCTGTAGGCCTGATAAGCGTAGCGCCATCAGCCACGCCAGGACTTATAACGGTTAATCAAACCGTTGGTGGAACTGTCGTGGCTGCTCACTTCAGAACCATCTTTCAGCTCTGGCAGAATGCGGTTTGCCAGCTGTTTGCCCAGCTCAACGCCCCACTGGTCAAAGGTGAAGATGTTCAGGATAGCGCCCTGAGTGAAGATTTTGTGTTCGTACAGTGCAATCAGCGCACCCAGGCTGAACGGCGTGATTTCGCGCAGCAGGATGGAGTTCGTTGGACGGTTACCTTCGAACACTTTGAACGGCACAACGTGGTCCAGCGTTGCCGGATCTTTACCCTGGTCGCGGTATTCCTGCTCAACCACTTCACGAGATTTACCGAATGCCAGCGCTTCGGTTTGCGCGAAGAAGTTAGACAGCAGTTTCGGATGGTGATCCGACAGCGGGTTGTGGGTGATTGCCGGCGCGATGAAATCGCACGGAACCATTTTGGTGCCCTGGTGAATCAGCTGGTAGAACGCATGCTGGCCGTTAGTACCCGGCTCACCCCAGATGATTGGGCCTGTCTGGTAATCCACCGCATTGCCGTTACGGTCAACATATTTACCGTTGGATTCCATGTTGCCCTGCTGGAAGTAAGCCGCGAAACGGTGCATATACTGGTCATAAGGCAGAATCGCTTCGGTTTCGGCACCGAAGAAGTTGTTGTACCAGATACCGATCAGCGCCAGCAGCACCGGCAGGTTTTTCTCAGCCGGAGTGGTGGAGAAGTGTTTGTCCATCGCATGCGCGCCGGAGAGCAGCTCAACAAAGTTATCGAAGCCCACGGACAGGATGATGGACAGACCGATTGCAGACCACAGGGAGTAACGACCGCCAACCCAGTCCCAGAACTCGAACATATTGGCAGTATCAATACCGAACTCGCCAACCGCTTTACCGTTAGTGGAGAGCGCAGCGAAGTGTTTGGCAACGTGCTTGTTGTCGCCTGCGGTCGCCAGGAACCAGTCGCGCGCGCTGTGGGCGTTGGTCATGGTTTCCTGGGTAGTGAAGGTTTTGGAAGCGACTAGGAACAGCGTGGTTTCCGGGTTCACTTTTTTCAGCACTTCGGCAATGTGCGTACCATCGACGTTAGACACAAAGTGCATGTTCAGGTGATTTTTATACGGACGCAGCGCTTCGGTCACCATGAACGGGCCAAGGTCAGAACCGCCGATACCGATGTTTACTACATCAGTGATGGCTTTACCTGTATAGCCTTTCCAGCTTCCGGAGATGATCGCTTCAGAGAAAGATTTCATCTTCTCCAGCACTGCGTTCACTTCCGGCATGACATCTTTGCCATCAACAATGATTGGCGTATTGCTACGGTTGCGCAGCGCCACGTGCAGCACGGCACGGTCTTCAGTGCGGTTGATTTTCTCACCGGAGAACATGGACTTGATGGCGCCTGCCAAATCGGTTTCTTTCGCCAGATCCTGCAGTTTAGCCAGCGTCTCTTCAGTGATGCGGTTTTTGGAGAAATCCACCAGCATCAAATCGTCAAACGTCGCGGAAAACTTAGTGAAACGATCGCTATCTTTCGCGAAAAGATCCGCGATAGTAACGTCTTTCATTTCTTCAAAGTGTTTTTGTAGTGCCTGCCAGGCTGAGGTCTGCGTTGGATTGATGTTTTTCATTAGCAATACTCTTCTGATTTTGAGAATTGTGACTGAGATCGATTGTAACGCCAGTCACAGAAAAGTGTGATTGTTTTAATGCCATTGCCAGGGCATCCGCCAAACGTGGCTAAAAAGTATAGCGGTTATCAGCGTTGTTATTAGTACCGTTACTCAACGCAGTTGCAGCATGAAAAATCCGCATAATCCCAGCGTTGACAGTGCAAGCTACACATTTTATTTATAAATACGGTATTTGCATTTGCGCCTGCACCGGTTTCTGTTCTGCCTTATGTGCCATGGTCGCTCTATTCATTCCCTGACACGAGGTAGTTATGACTGATGTAGTTGTCTCCAAGTTTGGCGGTACCAGCGTGGCGGATTTTGATGCCATGAATCGCAGCGCTGATGTAGTGCTTTCTGATGCTAACGTCCGTGTAGTGGTACTTTCCGCTTCTGCGGGGATCACCAACCTGCTGGTCGCACTGGCTGAAGGGCTGGAGCCAACCGCGCGCTTCGAAAAACTCGACGCCATTCGTCAAACTCAGTTCAATATTCTGGAGCGCCTGCGTTATCCAAACGTGATCCGTGAAGAGATCGAACGTCTGCTGGAAAACATCACCACGCTGGCTGAGGCGGCGTCACTGGCGACCTCAACCGCGCTGACCGACGAACTGGTCAGCCACGGTGAACTGATGTCTACCCTGCTGTTCGTCGAGATCCTGCGTGAACGCAACGTGCAGGCGCAGTGGTTTGACGTACGTAAAGTGATGCGCACCAACGATCGTTTTGGCCGCGCAGAACCCGATGTCGTGGCGCTGGCCGAACTGGCAACGCTCCAGTTAGCCCCGCGTCTGAGCGAAGGTCTGGTGATTACTCAGGGCTTTATCGGCAGTGAAGGCAAAGGCCGCACCACCACGCTGGGGCGCGGCGGGAGCGATTATACGGCTGCCCTGCTGGCCGAAGCGCTGCACGCCACGCGCGTCGATATCTGGACCGATGTTCCCGGCATTTACACGACCGATCCGCGCGTTGTTCCGGCGGCGCAGCGTATTGATGAAATCGCCTTTGAAGAGGCCGCAGAAATGGCGACCTTCGGCGCAAAAGTGTTGCACCCGGCAACGTTGTTACCTGCCGTACGTAGCGATATCCCGGTGTTTGTTGGCTCCAGTAAGGATCCAAAAGCAGGCGGTACGCTGGTATGCAATAAAACCGCGAATCCACCGCTGTTCCGGGCGCTGGCACTGCGCCGTAAGCAAACGCTGCTAACGCTGCATAGCCTGAATATGCTGCACTCTCGCGGCTTTTTAGCGGAAGTGTTCGGCATCCTGGCGCGCCACAATATCTCGGTAGATTTGATTACCACATCCGAAGTCAGCGTGGCGCTGACGCTGGATACTACAGGCTCCACCTCCACCGGCGATACACTGTTAACACAGTCTCTGCTGATGGAACTGTCTGCCCTGTGTCGGGTTGAAGTGGAAGAAGGCCTGGCGCTGGTGGCACTGATTGGCAACGACCTGTCCAAAGCCTGTGGCGTGGGTAAAGAGGTGTTCGGCGTACTGGAACCGTTCAATATCCGCATGATTTGCTACGGCGCATCCAGCCATAACCTGTGCTTCCTGGTGCCCGGTACTGAAGCCGAACAAGTGGTACAGAAGCTGCACCATAATTTGTTTGAGTGAGTAGATTCCAACGCCCGATGGCTCTTGTACCATCGGGCATTTTCACCGCATCACCGTTTCATATAACAATCTGTCCAGCTCCCTGACATCGCCTTCCCGGCAATCCGGTAACGTCGGCGGAATCTCTCCTCTTTCCAGTTCGGCGCGGATAAACGCATGCAACAGTGGACGTCGCGGGCCGTATTCCGCTTCACCTGCACACTGCTTGCGTTCCAGCAGTTCATCAATTTCCTGACGCAACGGCGCATCCAGTTCACTTCCCGCCAGCAGGTCGGCAAAACGCATTGGCGGCACGCCTTTCCCCGCTTCCACCCAACGCACCGCCAGCAGCGGCCGAATGACGTAAAAGTACTTTTTCAATCGCACGTCGTCACCTTGCAGATAGCCACGGAAGTTTTTTCGCGCCATCGAGTAGTAGTGCCAGCGGGCACGTAGCGGGGAAAACCATTTGGGCACCAACGCTTTCAGCGCCGACACGGTCACTTCATCCTGCCGATAGACCACTGGCGAGTCCAGCCACTCGATAAGCGTAGGGTTCGCGCCTTTCAGTAACCCCAGCGCCTTGCGCCATTCCCAGCCACACACGTCCAGCTCATCATCTATCGGCAACTCGATAACATCTCGTGGCGCTTCGACCCGCAGATACCACTCAGGCGGATGAACATAGAGAAATCGCACGTCGTAGTCGCTGTCCGGCGAGGCAAATCCCCAGCCACGGCTGCCGGATTCACAGGCATACAGCACCCTGACTTCATAGCGCTGCTCAACCTCTTTTAGCTGGCGCAATACCCTTTCACGCATCGCGCCGTCCACTGTGTTGTAGCTCATTATTCTTATCCTTTTATGTTCACGAGGCCGTGCAGCACCTGGTCGAGGCCCCCGAACACCGAGATTTTATCGATACGTTCAGCGACTCTTTCGAGGGTTTCCAGCTCTTTTAAGCGCAGCGCCACCGGGTTGTTTTCCATCACTTTCGCGGTATTTAACAGCGATCGCGTCGCGGCAGTCTCTTCACGACGGCGGATCACGTTGGCCTGGGCGGATTTCTCGGCTTCAACCAGTTGGGACAGGATGGCCTTCATATCCCCCGGCAGGACTATATCTTTCACGCCGAGCGAAGCGACCTCGATACCAAACGGCGTCATTCGGGCTTTCACCTGCGCGCTCACCACCTCATCGATCACCTGCTTATCTTCCAACAGCTCGTCCAGCGTGCGCGTTCCCACCGCTTCACGCAGGGCAAACTGCAACTCGCGGTAAAGATGATCCAACGGTTTGGTCAGTTGACCAAAAGCGAGCAACACATCGCCATAACGCCAGTTTGCGGCCAGATTTAAACGCAGATTGACCTTATCTTTGGTCAGGATCTCTTGCCCACCGACTTCCAGCACCTGTAAGCGGGTATCAACAACTTCGGCTTCAATCAGATGGTTTACCTTCCAGTATGCGGTCAACCCCGGCGGCAACAGCGCCTGGGTTTCGCCATCAATTTTCAGCACGCCAACGTGCCACGCAGGAACCTGCACCGTTAAGATGGCTTCACGACCTTTCACCGTACCGTTACGTCGTGGCTGTAACACCGCATTCATCACCTCAACCGGTACTAAAACCTGACGCGTATCCATGCGCACCAGTTTCAGTGCTTCCTCTGCGCGCCAGTACAAACGGCGCGTGGCCGGTGGCAAAATTTCCTGCAAGACGCCGTTCACATACAGCGCACCCGCTTCGGTATCGGTTAAATCAGCCACCACACAGTACTGCTCCACCCATCCAGGCTGGAAGCGGCGTAAATACTCCGCCAGCGCTTCCGGAATCTCGCTGCCATCGGTATTGATCACCAGAACGTCCGGTGTGTTAAACCATGGCAAACGGTGTTCACCTGCATCCAGTACCTGATAGTAATCACCCTGTCGGGATAACAGGCCAAGCTGGCCTTTACGAATAGTGATTTTTTTCATCATTTTTTATTCCTTATTGTGAGTCAGGTGCGGGTGCAGGGGCGAAGCGACAGGGGAATTCCCTTTTGCCTGTCGCACGGCATCATTACCGGCAGCCTGTTCTGGAGCGTGCTAACTGCGCATTGCTCCGCTTTATTCCTATGATTAACAACCAGTTTTCATTTGGAGGATGAAATTGGGAATCGAACCCACTGTGTGTCATCGGCTGACGGAACACTCCCGGAAAACAGCCTGTACCGTTCCTGACGTGCCGGCGGGGTTTAACCCCCTGCGTTTTCAGCGTGATTGACGTAATAGTTATTGCCAGAAGCGTGCCAGAAATGAAAATCGTCATGGGTTATTTTTAATTTATTGATTTATATAAATTTAATTATTGTTGCCAATATTGGCAGTTGTCTCACTCGGTTAATTTTTTTATCTTTTAATCTCTTAATTTATCTTTTTGGATAAACCATGAAAAAGCGGCGGGTTGTAATTGGCGTACTGGGTACGGTGCTGGACAAGCGCGGTAAACGCGCTAATCGATTTAAAAAGTGGCGACCCACGGTTGGATTGTGCCAACAGCCTGATTTCCCTGTCGACAGACTGGAACTGCTCCACCAGCCACGCGATGAGGGCATGGCGCAAAGGTTGATTGAAGACGTCGCGCTGCTCTCACCTGACACCGAAGTACGCCCACATGCCGTGACCATTAACGACCCCTGGGATTTTGAAGAGGTCTACGCCGCCTTTCTCGACTTCGCCACCCACTACAGCTTTGATACGGAAAACGAAGAGTATCTGGTGCACATCACCACCGGAACGCACGTCGCGCAGATCTGCTGGTTTCTGCTAACGGAAGCCCGCTACCTGCCCGCCAGCCTGCTGCAAACCAGTCCGGCACCAGCCGGTTCATCGGATGAGGCCGTCGCCGCTGGCGTTTGCTCGGTAATCGATCTCGATTTAAGCCGCTACGCCACGCTCACCAGTCGTTTTCAGCGCGAACAGCAGCAGTCGGTCTCTTTCCTGAAGGCCGGTATTGATACGCGCAACGCCACCTTCAATAAACTTATCGATCGCATTGAGCGTGTGGCTCTACGTTCGACCGACCCGATCCTGCTCACCGGCCCCACCGGCGCGGGTAAATCCTTCCTGGCGAAACGTATTTTTCAGCTACGCCAGTCGAGGCATCTGGTGGCGGGAAAACTGGTCGCCGTCAACTGCGCAACCCTGCGTGGCGACAACGCGATGTCTACGTTGTTCGGTCACGTGAAAGGAGCGTTTACCGGCGCACTCACGGCACGCAGCGGACTACTGCGAGAAGCAGATGGCGGCGTGCTGTTTCTTGATGAGATAGCCGAACTGGGGTTGGATGAGCAGGCTATGCTGCTAAAAGCGATAGAAGAAAAAACCTTTTTCCCGTTTGGATCGGACAAAGAGGTACACAGCGATTTTCAGCTGATTGCCGGAACCCATCGTGATATGCAGCAATGGGTCGCCGAGGGCCGTTTTCGCGAAGATCTCTATGCGCGTATCAACATGTGGAGCTTCGCCCTGCCCGGTCTGGCGCAGCGGCGGGAAGATATCGCCCCGAACGTCGAGTATGAGCTACACCGTTTTTCCAGCAGCAAACAGATGCAGATCCGTTTCGACAAAGAGGCTCGTGCTTGTTATCTGGCATTTGCCTGCTCCCCACAGGCGCAGTGGCGCGGCAATTTTCGCGAGCTAAGTTCATCCATCGCGCGAATGGCGACGCTTGCCGAACAGGGGCGCATCACCTTATCCCTTGTCGAAGAAGAAATTGCGCTGTTAAAGGAGAGTTGGCAGATTACCGCTTCGCAACCGGAACTGAACATGGACATTGACCTTTTCGATCGCCGCCAGTTAGAAACGGTGCTGGAAGTGTGCCGCCGCAGCGCGTCGCTATCGGAAGCCGGACGCGAACTGTTTGCCGTCTCACGGCAGAAAAAAGCCAATCCTAACGATGCAGACCGCCTGCGCAAATATCTCGCCCGCTTCGGGCTGAGCTGGGAAAGCGTTCGCAGCGATCAGATACAATAACGATATCTAACATTACCCAATCTGTACTTTTACTGGTTTTCCTAACTTCACCAGCATCATGACCAGAGCATCAAGGGTAAATTTGTTGGTTTTTTGATTAACAACATCTGAAACACGGGGCCGGGAAATATTCAGTTTCGCAGCAGCTTCCGCTTGTTTCAGATGGTTTTCATCAATCCATCCGGAAATTTCTTGCATCAACTGCTGCTTCAGGTGAATGAGTTGTTCAACCTCGCATTCAGCATCATGCTTTAAGCTCTTCGCTTCCGCTTCTGCAAACCCCAGTTCGGCAAAAATATTGACATCCGGAGAGGTTACATGGCGAACCTTATTATCAACGGTATTGTTCATTTCTGATTCCTGTCTTCTTGCAAAGCCGTTCGATATCTAACTTTAGCAATGTGTTTATCGTGCTCAGAAGTACGTTTTGTCTTTTTATTGAAGCAATGCAGTACATAGACCGCGTTAGCATAGCGAGCAATGTAGATGATTCGGTATGCGCCAGATTCATACCTGAGCCTTACCTCCTCAACACCGCGACCTATCTCTGGCATCGGCTTCCAGTCAGCAGCTTCTAATCCCGCCTGTAAACGATGTAACTGAAAACCAGCGGTTTTACGTATATCCTCAGGAAAGCTTCGTAAATCATCAAATGAACTGCCAATCCAGACAATGGGCTTTAAGGCCCGCCTTATTGAAAGCATAACACATCCTTGTATAAAATTTTATACAAACAATAAAATGTGTAACCCACACGTTTTCCTGTCATTACGCTAAATCAGAATAGAAATTCCGTCACTTCAACAAGCTATATTTTGCGAGGCTCTTTCAGGATTAGTTTTATTCTGCACGAATTACCGTACACTGAGGTTATCGGCTAACAGAGGGCACCCTTATGGCACTCCCCCGCATTACCCAAAAAGAGATGACCGAGCGCGAACAGCGTGAACTGAAAACGCTGCTCGACCGCGCGCGCATTGCGCATGGTCGTCTGCTGACCAACGCAGAGACCAACAGCATCAAGAAAGAGTACATCGATAAGCTGATGGCCTTGCGCGAGGCAGAAGCTAAAAAAGCCCGCCAGTTGAAGAAAAAGCAGGCTTATAAACCGGATGCGGAAGCATCGTTTTCATGGTCAGCGAATACGCCAACGCGCGGCAGACGTTAACGCCCTTTCTTCTTACGCCCCGGCGAAGTAAAACGCTTACCGTTTGCCGCCGGGCGCGATTTCTCTTTCTCCGCGGCTTTTTCGATTTTCACCACCGGGCGCTTAATGCCTGCGGTTTTTGGCTTCGCTTTCACCTTCGGTTTGGCTTCTGAGGACGAGTTCTCAATCAGCTTGAACAGATCAATCAGTTCGTCATCTGTCAGGTCGCGCCATTCACCCAGCGGCAGGCCGGACAAACCAACGTTCATGATACGCGTACGCTCAAGTTTGGTAACTTCATAACCAAAGTGTTCGCACATACGACGGATTTGACGGTTCAGCCCCTGAATCAGCGTGATGCGAAACACAAACGGAGCTTCTTTCTTCACCTTACATTTTTTGGTGACGGTGCCGAGGATTGGCACACCTGCCCCCATCCCACGGATAAAATCATCAGTGACCGGCTTATCTACCGTCACCAGATACTCTTTTTCGTGATCGTTACCGGCACGCAGGATTTTATTCACCAGGTCGCCGTGGTTGGTCAGAAAGATAAGTCCCTGAGAATCTTTGTCCAGACGACCAATTGGAAACACGCGCTTGCTGTGATTCACGAAATCAACAATGTTGTCGCGTTCGCTGTCTTCGGTGGTGCTGACAATCCCTACCGGCTTGTTCAGCGCGATAAAAACCAGATCTTCCGCTTCACGCGGCTCAATCAACCGACCATTTACTTTTACGACGTCGCCAGGCATCACCTGATCGCCGATGGTGGCGCGTTTACCATTCAGGAAGACATTCCCTTGTTCGATAAAGCGATCCGCCTCGCGACGCGAGCAGATTCCGCTTTCACTGATGTATTTATTTAATCGGATGGATGAGTCGGGCAGCATAGTTTCTCCTGTATACACTTCATCCTTCAAGCTGTCTCTGCGTTGGCTGCCCTCACTCACCCAGGTCACATAGCAATCTATGCTCCCAGGGATTCGCTCCCTTGCCGCCTTGATACAACTTGCATGACTTTGTGTATTAAAAGCGAAATATACCCTACCTTGCGGACGATAAAAAATAATCGTGTTCGACTGCCCACGCGCTATTTGTGATCCGTCACACCTTTTGACACAAAAGTGTCAGCGATCCATCCCTGCAATTTTGTTGAGTGAAAACAAGCAGAATCAATACATTAGAGATGCAAGCACATCTGTGCCAACAACGCGCTATCGCCACATCAAATGTGCAACATAATCGGCCAGTTTAGCGCGCTGAAATAAGTGAAAATAGCTTTGAGATGGAGAACAGATGGGGTTATATCAGATCAAGAAGGCAATTTCGTGATTTGCACAAATGTGCAGGAGTTCAAAAATGGCGACGGAAAACAGCGATGATATCCGCCTGATCGTAAAAATAGCGCAGCTTTATTACGAGCAGGATATGACACAAGCGCAAATCGCCCGCGAGCTGGGGATTTATCGCACCACGATCAGCCGTTTACTAAAACGTGGCCGCGAGCAGGGTATCGTCACCATCGCCATTAATTACGACTACAACGAAAATCTGTGGCTGGAACAGCAACTAAAACAAAAATTTGGCCTGAAAGAGGCGGTCGTAGTCTCCTGCGACAGCGAGCAGGAAGATGAACAACTTAATATGATGGGCGTACATGGCGCACAGTTGCTGGAACGCTTACTGGAACCTGGGGACATTATCGGGTTCTCATGGGGTCGCGCGGTTCGGGGACTGGTGGAAGGGTTATCTCCTGCCAGCCAGTCGCGCCAGCTGATCTGCGTACCGATTATCGGCGGACCATCCGGCAAACTTGAAAGCCGCTACCACGTCAATACACTGACCTACGGCGCAGCGGCAAAGCTCAAAGGGGAATCACACCTGGCAGATTTTCCGGCACTGCTGGAAAACCCGCTGATCCGTAACGGGATCATGCAGTCACGACATTTTAAATCGATTTCCGCGTACTGGGATAATCTGGACATCGCGCTGGTCGGGATTGGATCTCCGGCGATACGTGATGGCGCCAACTGGCACGCTTTTTACGGCAGTGAAGAGAGTGATGACCTGCATGCCCGCCAGGTCGCTGGAGACATTTGCTCGCGCTTTTACGATATCAACGGTGTAACCGTAGAAACCAATATGAGTGAAAAGACGCTTTCCATCGAAACCAATAAATTAAAACAGGCGCGTTACTCCATTGGCATTGCAATGGGTGAAGAAAAATACAGTGGGATATTAGGCGCATTACGTGGGAATTATATTAACTGTTTAGTCACCAACAGCCATACCGCTGAATTATTGTTGAAGTAAATAAATTCTAATTGGTCCTGCCATAATTAATTTTATGTGGGATCCCCTTATCTGAAATCGGGAGTTTATTATGCAAACGTGGTTAAACTTGCAGGGCAAAGTCATTATTGTTACCGGTGGTGCATCCGGAATTGGTCTGGCGATTGTCGAGGAGTTATTAGCGCAAGGCGCTAATGTGCAAATGGCAGATATTCATGGCGGAGAAGGTAAATACGATAGTCATGACGGGTATCATTTCTGGCCAACGGATATTTCCAGCGCCAAAGAGGTTAATCATACTGTCGCTGAAATTATCCAACGCTACGGACGTATTGATGGGCTGGTAAATAATGCTGGCGTTAATTTTCCGCGTCTGCTGGTCGATGAAAAAGCCCCCGCCGGACAATACGAACTCAACGAAGCCGCTTTTGAAAAAATGGTTAATATCAACCAGAAAGGTGTGTTCTTAATGTCGCAGGCAGCGGCACGCCAAATGGTAAAACAGCGTAACGGCGTGATTGTGAATGTCTCTTCCGAAAGCGGACTGGAAGGTTCTGAAGGTCAAAGCTGTTATGCCGCTACCAAAGCCGCATTGAATAGCTTTACCCGTTCCTGGTCGAAAGAGTTGGGCAAACACGGCATTCGTGTGGTGGGTATTGCGCCTGGCATCCTGGAAAAAACCGGACTGCGCACCCCCGAGTATGAAGAAGCGCTGGCCTGGACTCGCAACATCACTGTCGAACAGCTGCGCGAAGGCTACACCAGGAACGCGATCCCGATTGGTCGCTCAGGGCGCTTAAGCGAAGTAGCTGATTTTGTTTGTTATCTTTTGTCTGAGCGCGCCAGTTACATCACCGGAGTAACCACTAACATTGCGGGCGGGAAAACGCGCGGCTAAGGAGGATTTATGGTCAATGCAATCTTCTGTGCTCACGGCAAACTGGCCTGCGCCATGCTGGAATCTGTACAGATGGTTTACGGTGATGCCAACGTTGAAGCCGTGGCATTTGTCCCCGGAGAGAACGCCAGCGACATTGTGGAAAAGCTGAAAAAGTTAGTAAGTATTCACACTGGCGATGAATGGCTGATTGCCGTCGATTTGCAGTGTGGCAGTCCCTGGAATGCCGCCGCGACGCTGGCGATGCACAATCCGGCGATACGGGTCATCAGCGGGTTATCACTGCCGTTGGCGCTGGAACTGGTAGACAACCAAAGCAGTATGAATGTGGATGAACTGTGCGAACACCTGACGACCATTGCTCAACAAACCTGTGTCGTCTGGCAACATCTGGAAACGACCGAAGAGGATTTCTGATGAACATTACCCTTGCTCGTATTGATGACCGCCTGATCCACGGTCAGGTCACCACCGTCTGGTCGAAGGTGGCGAATGCCCAACGGATTATTATCTGTAATGACGACGTTTATAACGATGAAGTACGTCGCACATTATTACGTCAGGCCGCCCCGCCGGGAATGAAAGTGAACGTTGTTAATATCGAAAAGGCGGTCGCAGTTTACCATAATCCGCAATACCAGAACGAAACCGTTTTTTATCTATTTACCCGCCCGCAGGATGCATTGGCAATGGTCAAGCAAGGCGTGAAAATCGCCACGTTAAATATTGGTGGTATGGCCTGGCGGCCAGGTAAAAAACAATTAACCAAAGCCGTTTCTTTAGATAACGACGACATTAATGCGTTTCGTGAGTTAGATAAACTGGGTGTCACGCTGGATTTACGTGTCGTCGCATCCGATCCATCTATTAATATTCTCGAAAAAATAGAAGAACAATCGTTCGCTGAATAAATAAAAATGCCTGTGTACTTATGCTTTAACAGGCAGGGATGATCACATTCACAAGGTGACATATTATGGAAATAAGTACCCTACAAATTATCGCCATATTCCTATTTTCCTGTATTGCCGGAATGGGCAGCGTGCTGGATGAGTTCCAGACCCACCGTCCGCTCATTGCTTGTACCATTATCGGCCTGATCCTCGGTGATTTAAAAACCGGGATTATGCTCGGCGGCACGCTGTAGTTAATCGCTCTTGGCTGGATGAACGTCGGCGCAGCACAGTCTCCCGATTCGGCGCTCGCCAGTATTATCTCCGCCATTCTGGTCATCGTCGGTCAGCAAAGTATTGCGACCGGTATCGCTATCGCCCTGCCAGTCGCGGCGGCAGGTCAGGTACTAACTGTCTTTGCCCGTACCATCACCGTGGTGTTCCAGCACGCGGCGGATAAAGCAGCCGAAGACGCCCGCTTTCGCACCATCGACATGCTGCACGTTTCCGCTCTCGGCGTACAGGCGCTGCGCGTTGCCATTCCTGCATTAATCGTCTCGCTGTTTGTCAGCGCCGATATGGTCAGCAATATGCTCAACGCCATTCCGGAATTCGTCACCCGCGGATTGCAGATTGCCGGCGGCTTTATCGTGGTGGTCGGCTACGCCATGGTGCTGCGCATGATGGGCGTGAAGTACCTGATGCCCTTCTTCTTCCTCGGGTTTATCGCTGGGGGTTATCTCGATTTGAGCCTGCTGGCTTTCGGTGGGGTTGGCGTGATTATCGCGCTGGTCTACATCCAGTTGAACCCACAGTGGCGTAAAGCCGAACCGCAGGCGCAACCCGCCTCTTCTCAAGCTCTCGATCAGCTTGATGACTAATGGAGCCAGCCATGGAACAGAAAAAACTGACCAAATCCGACCTGTTTAGCATATTTGTTCGCTCCAACCTGCAACAGGCGTCATTCAACTTTGAACGCATTCATGGGCTGGGCTTTTGCTACGACATGATCCCTGCCATTAAGCGCCTGTATCCACTGAAAGAGGACCAGGTTGCGGCACTCAAACGCCACCTGGTGTTTTTCAACACTACGCCTGCCGTTTGCGGCCCGGTGATTGGCGTGACCGCCGCGATGGAGGAAGCTCGCGCCAACGGTGCGGAAATTGATGACGGGGCCATCAACGGCATCAAAGTTGGGCTGATGGGTCCGCTGGCCGGTGTTGGCGACCCGTTGGTCTGGGGAACATTGCGCCCGATTACCGCCGCGCTCGGCGCATCGCTGGCGCTGTCCGGAAACATTCTCGGCCCACTATTGTTCTTCTTTATTTTCAATGCAGTACGTTTGGCAATGAAGTGGTACGGCTTACAGCTTGGCTTTCGTAAAGGGGTCAATATCGTCAGCGACATGGGCGGCAACCTGCTGCAAAAGTTGACCGAAGGCGCATCAATTCTCGGCCTGTTTGTCATGGGGGTGTTGGTCACCAAATGGACCAGCATCAACGTGCCGCTGGTGGTATCACAAACGCCTGGCGCAGACGGCACCACCGTCACCATGACCGTGCAGAACATTCTCGACCAACTCTGCCCCGGCCTGCTGGCGCTGGGTCTGACGCTGCTGATGGTGCGTCTGCTCAACAAGAAAATTAATCCGGTATGGCTGATCTTCGCCCTGTTTGCTCTGGGGATTATCGGCAACGCGCTGGGCTTTCTGTCCTGATTTTTTTCGCTCCGGCGATGCCGGGGCAACTTCAACAAATAGTCCTCGAAAGAGGAAGAGGTGGTAACAATGCAAACAACAACAGCTTTACGCCTTTATGGTAAACGCGATCTGCGCCTGGAAACCTTCGATCTTCCTGAAATGCAGGACGATGAAATTCTGGCCTCAGTCGTAACCGACAGCCTGTGCCTTTCGTCCTGGAAAGAGGCTAACCAGGGCGAGAACCACAAAAAGGTGCCGGACGATGTGGCCACCAACCCGATCATCATCGGTCACGAGTTTTGCGGCGACATTATTGCCGTAGGCAAAAAATGGCAGCACAAGTTTCAGCCCGGCCAACGCTATGTCATTCAGGCTAACCTGCAACTGCCGGATCGCCCGGACTGCCCCGGCTACTCCTTCCCGTGGGTAGGCGGTGAAGCCACGCACGTTATCATTCCTGATGAAGTCATGGAGCAGGACTGCCTGTTAGCCTACGAAGGTGAAACCTATTTTGAAGGCTCGCTGGTTGAGCCGCTGTCCTGCGTGATTGGCGCATTCAACGCCAACTATCACCTACAGGAAGGCACTTATAACCACAAGATGGGCATTCGTCCGCAGGGGCGTACACTGATACTCGGCGGCACCGGGCCGATGGGACTGCTGGCGATCGACTATGCGTTGCATGGCCCGGTTAACCCGGCGCTGCTGGTGGTAACCGACACCAATAACGACAAGCTGAGCTACGCCCGCAAGCACTATCCATCAGAACCACAAACGTTGATCCACTACCTTCACGCCCAGGATGCAGCTTATGACACCTTGATGGCATTGAGCGGCGGGCACGGGTTTGATGACATCTTTGTGTTTGTGCCCAACGAACAGTTGGTTACGCTGGCCTCTTCCCTGCTGGCTGCCGATGGCTGCATGAACTTCTTTGCCGGTCCGCAGGATAAGCAGTTTAGCGCGCCGATTAACTTCTACGACGTGCACTACGCCTTCACCCATTATGTTGGGACATCTGGCGGCAATACCGACGACATGCGCGCGGCGGTAAAACTGATCGAAGAGAAGAAAGTTCAGGCGGCAAAAGTGGTGACGCACATTCTGGGATTAAATGCGGCAGGAGAAACAACGCTGGAACTGCCGCAAGTCGGTGGGGGTAAAAAACTGGTTTACACCGGAAAAGCATTGCCATTAACTGCGCTCACCCAGATTGACGATCCGGCCTTGCGCGATATCCTGGAGCGTCATCAGGGGATCTGGTCGCAGGAAGCCGAACAGTACATATTGTCTCACGCCGAGGAAATTTAACATGATTAACCGCGACACCCAGTTGTGCATGTCGCTTGCCGGACGCCCCGGCAATTTTGGCACGCGCTTTCACAACTATCTGTATGAAAAGCTAGGGTTAAATTTTATCTACAAAGCCTTTACTACGCAGGATATTGAGGCCGCAGTGAAAGGTGTTCGCGCACTCGGAATTCGCGGCTGTGCGGTCTCTATGCCGTTTAAAGAGAGCTGTATGCCGTTTCTGGATGCCATCGATCCTTCAGCAAAAGTCATTGACTCCGTCAACACCATCGTCAATGACAACGGTACGCTGACAGGATTTAACACCGACTACATTGCGGTAAAAAGCCTGATTACCAGCCACCAGCTCAATAGCAACGCGCGCGTCATGATCCGCGGCAGCGGTGGAATGGGTAAAGCGGTCATTGCCGCATTTCGCGATGCCGGTTTTCACGATGTAGTCGTCGCTGCCCGTAACCGGGAGAGCGGCCCGGCGCTGGCAAAACAGTACGGTTTCCAGTGGCAGCCGCAGCCGGAAGGGATTACCTGCGATATTCTGGTCAACGTGACGCCCGTCGGTATGGCTGGCGGTAAAGAGAGCGATGAGCTGGCCTACAGCGAAACGATGGTCGCTGCCGCCAGCGTGGTGTTTGACGTCGTCGCTCTGCCGCCGGAAACACCGGTGATTAAGCTGGCACAGCAGTTGGGTAAAAAGACCATCAGCGGTGCAGAGGTGATTGCCTTACAGGCCGTAGAGCAGTTCGCCATGTACACCGGCGTACGCCCGGATGACGCGCTGATCGCCGAAGCGGCAAAATTTGCGCGGGCGGGGTAAGAGAGCAGGAACAGAGCGCCAGGGATGGGCGCTCTGTTTATTTTAGGTACTATGCAACAGCAAACAATTGCTGGTCAGCTTTGACTTCCAACTGCGCCAGCGAGGGAATCAACTGGCTGATGTAATGTTGTGGTTAGACGCCCTGATCGTGTTCCCGCACTTTCGGGGCGTTGTCATGTTTGGTGTGTGAGAGTAATGTGTCATCACACATACACACGCTACTCTTGTGTAATTAAGGTATCAACACACATGAACGAAAGAAGAGGCAATCCCCCGTTTCAATTCCGTCTGGATCCGGAACTGCGCAAAGCGATGGAAGAAGCACGGCGGCAGGATGGCGATGAATCGTTGGCAGCCTGGATTAAACGTGTGATTAGAAAAGAGCTGAAACAGAAGGGAATTGAAGTGTAAGAGGCAGTACTTTATATCGCCTTTCTGAAGGTCTGTTTAGAGCGAGGAGCAGACATTCGATGGGAATAAAATGTAGTTAGTAAAACCATCAACAAGTAATCTGGCAACTCATGAAACGTGCGCCATCAGTATTGCTGCTGTATCGCGTCTATAAATGCACAGGAGGGTTCAATGTCTTCAGCTTTTCAACATCGTTTCATTCTTACAGGTGGTCCAGGGTCAGGCAAAAGCACGATAATTGATACGATTAAAAAACGAGGGTTTTGGTGCTCTAAAGAAGCGGGAAGAGGCGTTATACAAGACCAGGTGAACATAGATGGCAATGCATTACCGTGGGCCAACCAGACTGCATTTGCAGAGCTCATGCTATCCTGGGAAATGCGTTCGTGGCACGAAGCTGAAGGGCAAACACAACCATGCTTATTCGACCGTGGCATTCCTGATGTTGTAGGTTATTTAAGCCTTTCTGAACTTACCATACCGAGGCATTTGGAAAATGCCATCGAGAAATTTCGCTATAACCGAACCGTATTTATTGCACCACCCTGGCGTGACATATATGTACAGGATACAGAGCGTAAACAATCTTTCGATGTCGCCGTAGCGACATATCAGGCAATGGTGAAAACATACCGTACGTATGATTATCAGTTGATAGAATTGCCATGTGTTTCTGTAGAGGAACGTGTGGATTTTATCCTTTCCAGGATAGTACGTTGATAAAATATCAACTACGCGTAATGGCGAATCACCATACCTGAATCTGTCGCATCCAAGTGAATATACAACTTCCGCTCTTGGCACAAACCCGACGCTGAAAACCACACTGGCAGTGATAAAGGTGCTGGGTATTGGATTGACCATTTAAGCTTGAATGGGGATATCAGCCAAAGCTTACTTTCAGCGTGCCCTGCACATTACCCTCTTTTCCTACCACAATCTCAACATCGCGGCCCAGTTTCACCAGACACTCCAGCATCTTTGCTTCACTGATACCGCGAAACTGCCCACGTAATAAGTTGGAAAGCTTAGGCTGCGTCATCCCCAGCATCTGTGCAGCCTGCTGCTGCGTTAACCCTTTGCATTGCAAAGTCTCACCAATCACCATTGCCAGTTGCGCCTTCAACTGCATCTGTTCCGCGTCATACTCACCCAAATCAGCGTAAACGTTGCCGCTACTGGTTTCGACATCATGTGACATATCCACTCTCCTGCGCATGCCGCTGTGCAGCCTTAAGCCGCTGGTAAATCAAATTAATTTCGGGTTTGGGCGTTGCCTTCCCGGAAACAGATTTTTTCTGAAAAACATGCAGAACATAAACTGCATTTTTCAACTGGATAGTGTAAACCGCCCGCCATGTGTTGCCGTGATAATCCTCTACAACTTCCAGAACCCCCCGCCCCACCAAATCCTTTTAACGGTTTAGTCTGTGAATGCTGCTTACCCTGCTGCGCCAGCCAAAGAGCAAACCCAAACGTATCCCGAACATGTTCTGGCATTCCCTGTAGATCTTTCCTGGCATGCCCAACCCAGTAAAGTGGTTTCGTCATCCCTCCCCCTTGATTATATCCATATAGGTATAAAACACCATCACCCGCCAGAAGAATAAATCAACAATCTCGCTTTCACCCAAAATAAAACGCCGGTCTGCGAGGCGCTTTCCAGAACCTCACTTCCAACATCGTGAGCCATATCAGTGAGGCGTTATACTGACGGTGGTAACATGACTGCGGTTGGTAATTTTCTGATTACATGGAGAAATGATGGAACTGCTTTTATTGAGTAACTCGACGCTGCCGGGCAAAGGCTGGATGGAACATGCGCTGCCGCTAATTGCTGAGCAACTGAATGGTCGCCGTACGGCGGTGTTTATTCCGTTCGCTGGCGTGACGCAAACCTGGGATGAGTACACGGCGAAAACGGCAGCCATCTTTGCGCCAATGGGCGTCAATGTTACGGGCATTCATACCGTTGCCGATCCGATTGCCGCTATTGAAAATGCAGAGCTGGTAATTGTCGGCGGGGGTAATACCTTCCAGTTACTGAAAGAAAGCCGCGAACGCGGTCTGTTGGCGCCGATTGTGGATGTCGTCAAACGCGGTGCGCTGTACATCGGCTGGAGCGCGGGTTCCAACCTTGCCTGCCAGACCATCCGCACCACCAACGACATGCCGATTGTCGATCCAAAAGGCTTCGATGCCCTGGGTTTGTTCCCGCTGCAGATTAACCCACACTTCACCAACGCGCTGCCGGAAGGCCACAAAGGCGAAACGCGTGAACAGCGTATTCGCGAGCTGCTGGTTGTGGCACCGGAACTGACGGTGATTGGATTGCCGGAAGGTAACTGGATCAAAGTGAGTAACGGTCAGGCGGTGCTTGGCGGCCCGAACACCACGTATATCTTTAAAGCGGGTGAAGAGGCGGTTGCCGTTGAGGCAGGTCACTGCTTTTAGTTGATGGGTTGTCTTATGCCGGATGCGGCTTCGCCTTATCCGGCCTACAAAGTAGACGACAACATTGCCGGATGGCGGCATAAATGCCTTATCCGGCCTACCGCTTCACCTCACTCAATAATCATCCCGCTCATCGTCTTCATCCGGCTGTTCCTGCACGCTATAGGCTACAGAGCAAAACAGCGAGTTCAGACGCTGCATATCGCCCAACAGCGCCAGGTGCAAGGAGCTGGTCTCGATGCTCTGCACATTCTGCTGATGCAGACGGTCAACGTGGGCATGCGAATAACGACGGTTGAGAATACGGAAACGGTGCTTGCTGCGGCGCAGACGACGGGCACTGGTCACGTCACCTGAGAAGAACACCGACATCGCCAGTTGCAGATTGCTGAGCAGCAGATCGTAGAGCGCATCCAGCTCTTTCAGCCCTTCGACAGAGAATGCCCGACGTGCGGCCAGCGACTTATCAGCTATCTCACTGCCCATACGTTCGACAATATCGGAAGCCTGCTCGAGGTTGAGCGACATTTCGATAATCTCTGCCCAACGGCGTGACTCTTCTTCCGCCAGCTCATCCTTTGGCATCCGCGCCAGATAGAGCTTGATGGCCGTATACAGCACGTTAATGTCGTCCGCCATCCTGCGCAGCTCTTTCTCTTCGCGCGGTTCGCCGTGCATTACTTTCTTCAACCCGTCCATCATCTGCTCCATCGCGTCACCGATACGCAGGGCTTCACGGGCAGCATTGGCCAGAGCGAGCGTCGGCGTATCCAGCGCGCTGACGTCCAGATGTTTGGGTTTCAGATGTGCATCCAGCTCCGGCTCATCGCGGATGATGCGCTTACAAAAACGTGCCATCGGTTCGGCGAACGGCACCATCGCCACGCAGCGCACCAGGTTGTAGAAAACGTGGAAGTAGATAACCAGTTCAGATTTCGGCAGCGGCAGTTCATCCATCAGATTGGCCAGCGGATGAACAAATGGCAGGATAATCAGGCTCCCCACCAGCTTAAACAACAGGCTGCCGAGCGCCACGCGACGGGCTGCGGCGTTCGCGGCACTGTTATTCAACATCGCCAACAGACCGGAGCCGAGGTTGGCGCCAATCACCAGACACAACGCCACCGGGAACGAGATAATGCCTGCCGCGGTTAGTGTTGCCGTCAGCAAAACTGCCGCCAGGCTGGAGTAACTGATAATCGCAAACATGGCGCCAATCAGCGCATCGAGCATGATATCGCCGGTGAGCGAGGCGAAAATAACCTGCACACCGTTCGCCTGAGTGATCGGCGTTACCGCCTGCACAATCAGCTCCAGCGCCAGTAAAATCAACCCCAGCCCAATACCGACCCGCCCCAGTTGCCCCACGCGGGACTGCTTACGTCCGAGAAAGAAGATCACGCCGATAAAAATCAGCAGTGGCGACAGCCAGGAGAGATCGAAGGTCAGGATACGCGCCATCAGCGCGGTCCCCACGTCAGCGCCGAGCACTATTACCAGAGCAGGGGTGAGCGCCACGAGATCTTGCGCGACAAACGAAGTGACCAGCATGGTGGTGGCGTTGCTGCTTTGCACCAGCGCCGTCACGCCGATACCCGCACAAAAGGCGAGCGGCTTCTTTTCAACGCTACGGCTGAGTACGGTACGCAAGCGGGCGCCGAAGACGCGCATCACGCCGGTACGCACAATATGCGTACCCCAAACCAGCATAGAAACAGCAGAAAGCAGGTGTAACAGAGTTAACACGGAATCAGGTTCTCCTTATCGTTATATGTTCCTGAGGTTCATAGCAATGACATACCGCCTGATGGCGCTACGCTTATCAGGCCGACAAAAATGTGCCATCCGGCAAGCACTACCGATGAACGTTCTTTCAGTATAAGGGTTTAAACGTAATAAAGAGACAGGACACTCATTGAGTGCCCTGTTTGTTGTAAAGAAAGATGACAGTTCTGTGAATCAGTCAGCGTCGTAGCCGAGGTTCGGCGCTAACCAGCGCTCGACTTCCGCCACGCTCATCCCTTTACGGAAGGCATAATCTTCAACCTGATCGCGCTGGATTTGCGCCACGGCGTAGTACTTGCTGTCCGGATGGCTGAAATACCAGCCGGAGACCGACGCGCCTGGCCACATGGCGAAGGATTCGGTGAGCTTCATTCCGGTGTGCGCTTCCACGTCCAGCAGTTCCCAGATGGTGGCTTTTTCGGTGTGTTCCGGGCACGCCGGATAGCCCGGCGCCGGGCGAATCCCCTGGTAGTTTTCGCGGATCAGCTCCTCATTACTGAGGTTCTCATTCGCCGCATAGCCCCAGTAGACTTTACGTACGCGCTCATGCAGATATTCCGCGAACGCTTCCGCCAGACGGTCGGCTATCGCTTTCACCATGATCTTGTTGTAGTCGTCGTGCTGGGCTTCGAAGGCATCCGCCAGCGCATCTTCTTCCAGACCACCGGTAACCGCGAAAGCACCGATGTAATCCGCTTTGCCGCTCAGTTTCGGCGCAACAAAGTCAGACAGGCAGTAGTTGGCGAAACCGACTTTTTCCGTCTGCTGGCGCAGATGATGACTCACGTTGATGACGTGCGTACGCGTCTCGTCACGGTAAATCTCGATGTCGTCACCCACGCGGTTGGCCGGGAATAAACCCACCACGCCACGCGGATTCAGGGTCTTCTCAGCGCTGAGTTTATCCAGCATGTCGTTGGCGTCTTTGAACAGGCGCTTCGCCTCTTCTCCTACCACCTCATCTTCAAGAATGCGCGGATATTTCCCGGCCAGCGACCAGGTCATAAAGAACGGCGTCCAGTCGATGTAGTTGCGCAGGGTTTCGATGCTGGCTTCCACTTCCTGCACGCCCAGGCGGTGCGCCACCGGCGGCGTGTAGTTTTCCCAGTCGAAGGCCAGATCGTTGTCGCGGGCAGCCTGTAACGTTACCGGCGGGGTACGCGGTTTCTTACGCGCATGCTGGATACGCACGGTTTCATACTCTTTACGCGTACGGGCGACAAAGTCATCACGCTGGGTGTCGGAGAGCAGCGCGGCCACGACGCCAACGGTACGCGAGGCGTTCTGCACGTACACCGTCGGGCCGCTGTAGTTCTGCTCAATTTTCACCGCCGTGTGCGCTTTTGAGGTGGTCGCGCCACCAATCAGCAGCGGAATAGTAAAACCCTGACGCTCCATCTCTTTCGCCACGTTGACCATTTCGTCCAGCGACGGGGTAATCAGCCCGGAAAGGCCAATCAGGTCGGCATTCACTTCACGCGCCGTTCTAAGGATTTTCTCCGCTGGCACCATCACGCCAAGATCGACGATTTCGTAGTTGTTACATTGCAGCACCACGCCGACAATGTTTTTGCCAATGTCGTGTACGTCGCCTTTCACGGTCGCGATGACCATTTTGCCGTTGCTGGAGCCTTTCTCTTTGCTGGCCTCAATGTACGGTTCGAGGTAGGCCACCGCCTGTTTCATCACGCGGGCGGATTTCACCACCTGCGGCAGGAACATTTTGCCTTCGCCGAACAGATCGCCAACGACGTTCATGCCGTCCATCAGCGGTCCCTCAATAACTTCGATCGGACGCGCAGCCTGCTGGCGCGCTTCTTCGGTATCCAGCTCAATAAACTCGGTAATGCCTTTCACCAGCGAGTATTCGAGGCGCTTTTTCACATCCCAGGTGCGCCACTCCGCCATCTGGGCATTCGCCGTGTCGTCGGTTTTACTGCCGCGATACTTCTCAGCAAGCTCCAGCAGTCGTTCGGTGCCATCGTCACGGCGGTTAAGGATCACGTCCTCAACCGCATCGCGTAGCTCGGAGGGCAGGTCGTCGTAAATTGCCAGTTGTCCGGCGTTGACGATCCCCATATCCATACCGTTGCGAATAGCGTAGTAGAGGAATACCGCGTGAATGGCTTCACGTACCGGGTCGTTGCCACGAAACGAGAATGAAACGTTAGAAACGCCGCCGGAAATCAGCGCGTGCGGCAGTTCGCGTTTGATGTCTTCACAGGCACCGATGAAGTCCTGCGCGTAGTTGTTGTGCTCATCAATCCCGGTTGCGACGGCAAAGATGTTCGGGTCGAAGATGATGTCTTCCGGTGGAAAGCCCACCTCTTCGGTAAGAATTTTGTACGCCCGACGGCAGATTTCGATTTTACGTGCGCGGGTGTCGGCCTGCCCTTGCTCGTCAAAGGCCATCACCACCACCGCAGCACCGTAGCGACGCAGCAGCTTCGCGTGATGGATAAAGGTCTCAACCCCCTCTTTCATCGAGATGGAGTTAACGATGCCTTTACCCTGAATGCACTTCAGCCCCTTCTCGATGACGTCCCATTTCGAGGAGTCGATCATAATCGGCACGCGGGCGATATCCGGCTCACCGGCGATCAGGTTGAGGAAACGCACCATTGCCGCTTCGGCATCGAGCATCCCCTCATCCATGTTGATATCGATGATCTGCGCGCCGCTTTCCACCTGCTGACGGGCGACGTCCAGCGCTTCGCTGTATTTCTCTTCTTTGATCAGGCGCTTAAATTTCGCCGAACCGGTGACGTTGGTACGCTCGCCGACGTTCACAAACAGGCTGTCGTCACCGATGTTCAGCGGCTCAAGGCCGGACAGGCGGCAGGCAACCGGGATTTCCGGCAAGTGGCGCGGCGGTAAGCCATCCACCGCGCGGCTCATGGCGGCGATGTGTTCCGGCGTGGTGCCGCAGCAACCGCCGACGATATTCAGGAAACCGGCCTCAGCCCACTCGCGAATCTGCGTCGCCATGGTATCGGCGTCGAGATCGTATTCACCAAAGGCGTTTGGTAAACCGGCGTTTGGGTGCGCAGTCACGTAGCATTCGGCAATACGCGACAGTTCCTGCACGTACTGGCGCAGCTCGTCCGGACCTAAGGCACAGTTCAGACCAAAGGTCAGCGCATCGGCGTGGCGCAGGGAGTTGTAGAATGCTTCGGTAGTCTGGCCGGAGAGCGTACGGCCTGAAGCGTCGGTGATGGTGCCGGAGAGCATAATCGGCAGCTCAACGCCCAGCGCTTCGAATTCAGTTTTAACCGCGAAAATAGCGGCTTTGGCGTTCAGGGTATCGAAGACGGTTTCAATCAGGATCAGGTCACTGCCGCCTTCCACCAGCGCTTTGGTGGATTCACGGTAGGCGGCCACCAGCTGATCAAAGGTAATGTTGCGGTAAGCCGGGTCGTTAACGTCAGGCGAGATAGACGCCGTACGGTTAGTTGGGCCGAGCACGCCAGCGACATAGCGCGGTTTTTCCGGTGTACGCGCTGTCCATTCGTCAGCCGCCGCACGCGCCAGTTTGGCTGCCGCAAAGTTGATTTCCGCCGACAGGGATTCCATCTGGTAATCCGCCATGGCGATAGTCGTGGAGTTAAAGGTGTTGGTTTCGATGATATCCGCGCCCGCCTCAAAGTAGGCGTTATGGATGGCGGCAATGACCTCCGGTTTGCTGAGCACCAACAGGTCGTTGTTACCTTTCAGATCGCACGGCCAGTCGGCAAAGCGTTCGCCGCGGAAATCCTCTTCGCTCAGACGATATCCCTGGATCATGGTGCCCATACCGCCGTCCAGCACCAGAATACGTTCATTTAACTGCTGACGTAATTGTTCTACTTTGCTGCTCACACTCGCTCCCGACAACGCTCAACCAGACCGAAAAAAACTCAACAGGTCATACTGGCACAAACCTGAGAGGCGGAAAAGAGAACAACGGCCAACATGAGACATGTTCAGCTTCACTCATCCGATCAGTACAGGAATTCTTGCATTATAATTGAATAAAACGAAAATGATTTCCACGATACAGAAAAGGAGTCTGCCATGGTAGCCACTGTCCCCGCGAAACGCGGTAGAAAACCCGCCGCCACTACTGCACCTGCAACCGGGCAGGTTCAGTCTCTGACCCGCGGTCTGAAGCTGCTGGAGTGGATTGCGGAATCCAACGGCAGCGTGGCGCTGACCGAGCTGGCGCAGCAGGCTGGCCTGCCAAACTCCACGACTCACCGTTTGCTGACCACCATGCAGCAGCAGGGTTTTGTCCGTCAGGTGGGTGAATTAGGCCACTGGGCCGTGGGCGCACATGCGTTCATCGTCGGCAGCAGCTTTTTGCAAAGCCGTAATCTGCTGGCGATTGTGCACCCGATCCTGCGCAAGCTGATGGAAGATTCCGGTGAAACAGTAAACCTGGCCGTGCTGGATCAAAGCGATCATCAGGCCATTATTATCGACCAGGTGCAGTGTACCCAACTGATGCGCATGTCCGCGCCTATCGGCGGCAAGCTGCCGATGCACGCCTCAGGTGCGGGTAAGGCGTTTTTATCCCAACTGAGCGAAGAACAAGTGACTGGCCTGCTGCACCGCAAAGGCCTGCATGCTTATACACACGCCACGCTGGTGTCGCCAGTGCATCTGAAAGAGGATCTGGCCCAGACGCGCAAGCGCGGCTATTCCTTTGATGATGAGGAACATGCGCTGGGTCTGCGCTGCGTGGCGTCGTGCATTTATGACGAGCACCGCGAGCCGTTCGCTGCGATTTCCATTTCCGGGCCAATCTCACGCATTACTGATGACCGCGTGACCGAGTTTGGCGCCATGGCGATCAAAGCGGCGAAAGAAGTGACGCTGGCATACGGCGGATTTCGCTAAGATGGGGTTGCCGGGTGGCGGCTACGCCTTACCGGGCCTACTGTCCAAGGTTAAGGCAGATTTGTAGGCCTGATAAGCGTAGCGTATCAGGCACGGCGCACATTGCCGGATGGCGGCGCAAGCGCCTTATCCGGCCTACGGTCGGTTTCATAACGTACGCTGAACCGCTGTCGACGCCGGTAGGCGTAAACATCTTCCACATGCCCGTTTTTAATCCGCGTCTGTAGGCCGCGCCAGTAGTCGGCGCTGAACAGGTCAGCGTGCATCTCTTCAAATAGCGGCCCGATACGCGGGTCGGCACATAGCCAGTGACGAAACTCTTCCGGGAAGACATCTCCCGGCGATACGCTGTACCACGGCTCAGCGCTCATCTCATCTTCCGGGTAACGTGGCGGCGGGATATGGCGGAAATTCACCTCCGTCATATAGCAAATTTCATCGTAATCGTAGAACACCACGCGCCCGTGGCGGGTCACGCCGAAGTTCTTAAACAGCATATCGCCGGGGAAAATATTGGCGGCGGCCAGCTGACGAATGGCGTTACCGTACTCTTCAATGGCATCGCGCAGTTGCTGACCTTCGACCTGCTCCAGCCAGATATTCAGCGGCACCATCCGCCGTTCGATATACAGATGGCGAATGACAATCTGATCGCCAAGATCGGTAATTTTTTCCGGGGCTTCCTGCAATAACAGCGCCATCAACGCCGGATCGATTTGCCGTTTCTCCAGCACAAAGTTCTCGAACTCCTGGGTGTCAGCCATCCGCCCAACACGATCGTGTTCTTTGACCAGTTGATAGCAGGCGCGGACGTGGGCAGCAGACATCTCTTTTTGCGGGGCAAATTTGTCTTTGATGATTTTAAACACCCGGTCAAAACCCGGCAGGGTAAACACCAGCATCACCATGCCGCGGATCCCCGGCGCTTCAATAAATTGCTCATCGCAATGGGCAAGATAGAGCAGATATTCGCGGTAGCTTTCGGTCTTCGCGTGTTTCTGACAGCCAATCGCCATATACAGTTCGGCGGTGGTTTTCCCGGGCAGGATCTCGCGCAGCCACTCCACTAATGCCGCGGGCAGCGGGGCATACACCATAAAGTAAGAGCGGGCAAAGCCAAACACAATGCTCGCCTCTGCTGTCGTGGTCAGACAGGTATCGACAAACAATTCGCCTTCGTCAGTCCGGTGGATTGGCAGTAAAAACGGCAGCGTCCCGGAAGGGGTAATCAACTTCCCGACCAGCCAGGCGGCCTTATTGCGATAAAACAGTTCGTTCGCCACCTGTAAATGGCAGCCCGGCAGCACATCCGCTCCCAGGGTTTCGGTCAGGTGTTCGATGATGTAGTGGATATCACGATGTTTGTTCTGCCACGGCAGACGCAGGGGCAGATCGCTAAGGACGCGCGTCAGAAGCCACTCCCAGCCGGTATCAGGAAAAAAGTCTTTCGCCAATGGGCGTGGGATCGTGCGAAAACGGCGCTCTGGCTGAGAACTGAAAATAAACAGCCGCTCGGGAGTCAGCGAGCGGTGGTCAAATAACCGACAGTAAACGGAGTTAAAAAAGCTCTCCGCAATCTCGAAGCGCGGGTAATCCGGCAGTAGCCGGGTGTAATGCTCTTTCACGCGAAGTAAAAAATCCGCGTCGGTACTTTTGCCGTCAGTAATGCAGCGCAACTGTTCCACCACCAGACCCACGTGATGGTCGTAGAGGTGAATACGGCTTTTCATCGCCTGCTGAACCGCATGCCAGTCGGCATGTTCAAAACGCTGCTGCGCGCCGGAGGTGACTTCCAGAAAACGCCCGTACTGGGCGTCGAAACCCTGCAAGATAGTCTGAGCAATCAGTAATTCCAGGCCACGCGTCATCAATGTCTCCCATCCGGCATAACGTCATGCCGGATGGCGCGTTTGCTTGTCCGGCCTACATCCCTTCGTAGGCCCGGTAAGCGTAGCGCCACCGGGCATTCATCAAAACTGCGATTCTTCGGTCGAGCCGGTCAGCGCGGTCACCGAGGAAGCGCCGCCCTGAATGATGGTAGTAACTTTGTCGAAGTAGCCTGTACCCACTTCCTGCTGATGGGACACGAAGGTGTAACCGTCTTTAGCCGCCGCAAATTCTGGCTGCTGAACCTTCTCAACATAGTGGCGCATGCCTTCACCCTGCGCATAAGAGTGCGCGAGGTCGAACATGTTGAACCACATGCTGTGGATACCCGCCAGGGTAATGAACTGGTATTTGTAACCCATATCCGACAGCTGCTGCTGGAAGCTGGCGATAGTTTTGTCATCCAGGTTTTTCTGCCAGTTAAACGACGGCGAACAGTTGTAGGCCAGCAGTTTGCCAGGGTATTTAGCGTGGATTGCATCGGCAAAACGCTTCGCCAGTTCGAGATCCGGCGTGGAGGTTTCACACCACACCAGATCCGCATACGGTGCATAGGCCAGGCCACGACTGATCGCCTGCTCAATACCCGCATGCGTACGGTAGAACCCTTCGCTGGTACGTTCGCCAGTGATGAACTCGCTGTCGTACGGGTCGCAATCAGACGTAATCAGATCGGCTGCGTCAGCATCGGTACGTGCAATCACCAGCGTCGGCACGCCCATCACATCAGCCGCCAGACGGGCTGCCACCAGTTTCTGGATAGCTTCCTGCGTCGGCACCAGCACTTTACCGCCCATGTGACCACATTTTTTCACCGATGCGAGCTGATCTTCGAAGTGAACGGCCGCTGCACCAGCCTCAATCATCGATTTCATCAGTTCGAACGCGTTCAGTACGCCGCCAAAGCCTGCTTCCGCATCGGCAACGATCGGCAGGAAGTAATCTACATAGCGCGGATCGTTCGGCTCAATACCGGTTGACCATTGGATCTGATCGGCGCGACGGAATGTGTTATTGATCCGATCCACCACCGCCGGGACCGAGTTCGCCGGATACAGCGACTGGTCCGGGTACATGCTGGATGCCAGGTTGGCATCTGCCGCCACCTGCCAGCCTGAAAGGTAGACCGCTTCAATACCGGCTTTCGCCTGCTGCAGCGCCTGACCGCCGGTCAGCGCACCGAGGCTGTTGATATAACCTTTCTTCGATTCACCGTGCAGCAGACGCCACATTTTCGCCGCGCCAAGCTGCGCCAGCGTACATTCCGGGTTGACCGAGCCACGTAATTTCACCACTTCCTCCGCGCTATATGGACGGGTGATGCCTTCCCAGCGCGGTTGAGTCCATTCTTTCTGTAATTCTTCGATTTGTTGAGTACGGGTTTTCATGTGCAGATGCTCCATATTGTTATGTGGTGGATTACGCCAGCAGGCGGTAGCCTGGCAGGGTCAAGAAATCGATCAATTCATCAGAGGTAGTGATTTGCTCCATCAGGCGTGCGGCATCGTCAAAACGCCCGCTGCTGTAGCGGTGTTCGCCCAGCTCGTCCTGAATCACCAGCATCTCTTCGGCCAGCATCTGACGGAACAGCGGTTTGGTAACCGGCTTGCCGTTACTGAGCGTCTTCTGATGGTGGATCCACTGCCAGATGGAGGTACGGGAGATTTCTGCGGTAGCCGCATCTTCCATCAGACCGTAAATCGGTACGCAGCCGTTACCGGAGATCCACGCTTCGATGTACTGCACCGCGACACGGATATTGGCGCGCATGCCTTCTTCAGTACGCTCACCTTCACAAGGTGCCAGCAGTTGCTCTGCGGTAATCGGGGCATCTTCTTCACGGGTCACGAACAGCTGATTTTTGTTTTCACCGAGTACGTCGTTGAACACCGCCATAGCGGTATCTGCCAGCCCCGGATGGGCAATCCAGGTGCCGTCATGACCGTTATTTGCTTCCAGTGCTTTGTCCGCTTTTACCTTGGTCAAAACCTGGTTGTTACGTTCCGCATCTTTGCTGGGAATGAACGCCGCCATGCCGCCCATCGCGAACGCGCCACGTTTATGACAGGTTTTAATCAGCAGACGCGAATAGGCGCTGAGGAATGGCTTATCCATCGTCACCACCTGACGGTCCGGCAGCACGCGATCCGGGTGGTTCTTCAGCGTTTTGATATAGCTAAAAATGTAATCCCAACGACCGCAGTTCAGACCCACAATGTGATCACGCAGGGCGTGCAGAATTTCGTCCATCTGGAAGACGGCTGGCAGCGTTTCAATCAGCAGGGTCGCTTTAATGGTGCCGCGCGGCAGATTAAAACGATCCTCTGCATAGCTGAACACTTCGCTCCACCATGCCGCTTCTTGCCAGGCCTGTGTTTTTGGCAGATAGAAATAAGGACCGCTGCCTTTTGCCAGCAATGTTTTGTAGTTATGGAAGAAGTAGAGGGCAAAATCGAACAGGCTGCCCGGGATAGATTCGCCACGCCAGGTGACGTGTTTTTCCGGCAGGTGCAGACCACGAACGCGACACACTAACAGAGCCGGATTAGGTTTGAGCTGATAAATTTTACCCGCTTCGTTGGTGTAGCTAATGGTGCCATTGACCGCATCGCGCAGGTTGATCTGCCCGTCGATAACTTTGCTCCACTCAGGAGCCAGTGAATCTTCGAAGTCAGCCATAAAGACTTTGACGTTCGCGTTCAGCGCGTTGATGACCATCTTGCGCTCAACGGGTCCGGTGATCTCTACGCGGCGATCCAATAAATCATCAGGAATTCCGCGAATTTTCCAGTCACCTTCTCGAATGGAAGCTGTTTCCGAAATAAAATCAGGCAACTTACCGTCATCAATATCCTGCTGTTGCTGGATACGTGCAGCCAGAAGTTTATTCCGCTTTGGCGTAAATCTTGTCACCAGTTCAGTCAGAAACTCCACCGCTTCAGCGGTCAGAATTTGCTGTTCCTGTTCGCCACGCGGCCTGGTGAAGACCAGTTCATCGGTTGTCGTTGCCTGTTGATTCATTGCGTAGTTCCTCGTCATTGATCCAAACACATCCCCAATGCGAACGAAGGATCGTTGTGCGCTTTTCGTTCAGCACAACTAAGACTACTCATTTAAATTCCAAAATCAAAAACAATTTCCATTTTTAATTTAATTATCAATTAACTTGTTGATAACAATATAAATAAAATTTAATTACACGGTGAGGTGCGTTTCGGAAATAAAAAAGGCACCCGAAGGTGCCTGATTCAATATGCTGAAACGCTTAATTAAAGAGAGGAAAGATTGTTCAAAGCGGTGGACGCGAGGTTGAAGTGATCATCCATGGCTTTCATCGCACCTTCCGCATCCCGGAGACAGACGCAATCGCAAACTCGCTGGTGTAGTGCAATAATTCCGCGTTCATATTCATAGTGATCTTTTTGCGCTTCCAGACCGGCACGCATAGAGTGGGTCAACTGCTCATGAAGAGCTTGCAGAAGAATGCTGAACAATGGATTTTTCGATGCCCGTGATAACAGCAGATGGAAATTCAGATCGTGCTGCAAAAAACGTTCAGCATCGGAAAACTCTTCACGAATCAGCAACATTTCTTGTTTTAGTGCCGCAAAGTCGCTTTCATCCCCATTGAGTGCCGCCATTTGTACGCAACCCGCTTCCAGCCAGCGTCGGGCAGCGAGGATTTGGGACGAAGTGACCTGCTCGGTTACCGTGGCAAAAGAGAAGATAAGCTGCAATACGCTGGAATCAAACGCTTTAATGCGCGGAACTTTGCCGCTTTTCGTTTCAAGGATCCCAAGAGCCGCCAGGGAACGATAGGCTTCTCGTACCACTCCTTTACTGACGCCAAGTTCCTGGGTGAGCTGCATTTCACTGGGCACGGGCATGCCCACGGTCAATTTCTGCCGGGCAATTAACGACAGTATGTAATCCCGCACCTGAGCCGAGAGAGTATTGCTTTCAAGCTGAATTTTCGTTGTCATCATTTTTATCATCAATTTACTGAGCGGGTAATGCCTGTGTCAGCCGTAAAATTCATGTCTAAATATTAAAAATCATAGTGTTATAGGTAATTTCCTTCCGCACTTGAGTCGTATGTTACCGAAAAAGCCTCACCAGGGATAGGACACGCCTGGCTGAAAATCGATCGCCTTCCATGTTGGCAGAACTGTGAGGAGCTTCGCAGAGTATAGCTGTTTACCCTTCTCAACCTATAAACCTGTTTGACAGGTTTATAGGTTGTATTTTAGTCTCAATGCATATCTTCTCACCAGTACATCAGGATGTTTAATTATGTGGAAAAACGACAAGGAACTTTTTCAGTTAATGCGGACGCAGCTATTCACTGCCGTCGTCGGTGATATTCTTGATACTAAAGGGTATCTGCATCAATTTGTTTCCCCCTCCATTAAACCACTACATTCCAGTATGGTTATTGCAGGTCGGGCAATGCCCGTTCTTGAAGCTGATGTTTATGAGCTTCATTCGTCATCCGGAAATACTGAGATCGGTAAAAAGCCCTTCGGTATTATGTTTGAGGCCCTGGATTCGTTAAAAGAAAATGATGTTTATATTGCCACGGGAAGTTCACTTCGCTATGCATTATGGGGGGGATTAATGTCAACCCGCGCCCTGCATTTGAAAGCAGCAGGCGCAGTACTTGATGGATATGTCCGTGATTCTAAAGAGATCCTCGATATTAATTTTCCAACGTTCAGCTATGGTACTTACGCTCAGGATCAGGGACCGCGGGGAAAAGTCATTGATTATAACGTTCCCGTTGAAGTCTGCGGGATTACGATTAACCCCGGAGATATTATCTACGGAGACAGTGATGGTCTGTTAATTATTCCTAAATCGATAGAAAAAGACGTTATCACAGAAGCACTGGAAAAAGTAGCAACCGAAAGCGATGTACGTATCGCAATAAAGAACGGCATGAGCACTGTTGATGCCTTTGAAAAATTTGGCGTGATGTAAATACTTATTCACTATACAAATCGTACCCTACAACAATTCACATAAATTATTTATGCAGGACTCGCTATGTTCAAACGACAGCATTCAAAAATATTATTCTTGCTGTTTATCGCAGGAGTAATTAATTACCTCGATCGTGCGGCATTTTCTGTGGCGATGCCCTATATCAAAGACCATTTTGGCTTAAATCCGGCGGAAGTCGGAATTATGCTGAGTAGTTTTTTCTTTGGTTACGCCCTGTTTAACTTTGTTGGTGGCTATCTCTCCGATCTTTACGGTCCACGCAAGGTTTTCGCCATTGCAATGCTCTCCTGGTCACTGTTTTGCGGGCTGACCGGTCTTGCCTTTGGCTACATTTCTCTGTTCATAGTCCGTGTGTTATTCGGTATGAGTGAGGGACCTATCAGTACCACTATCAACAAATGCATCAGCAACTGGGTGCCACTTGACCAGCGCGCCAGGGCCGTCGGTATCGCCAACGCGGGCAATCCTCTGGGCGGTGCGATTGCCGGGCCAATTGTCGGCGCTATTGTCGTCATGTGGAACTGGCGGATTGCATTTATTATTCTGATGTCGCTCGGGTTTATCTGGACCTTTTTCTGGCTGAAAGCCTTTACCGATCGTCCTCATAACAATCCTCACACTTCAGAAGTAGAGATTGCTGAATACGATGAGGCACAAAAAGGAGCGCCAGACTATGGTGGTGATGGAGAAAAAGTACCTTTTGTCTTTTATCTCACCCAACCAATTGTTTTGTTTACCGGATTAGCTTTTTTTTCCATCAACTATATTCTCTATTTCTTTCTAACCTGGTTCCCAAGTTATTTATCGATGGAAAAAGGACTTAATATTCAGGAGATGAGTATTGCCTCTGCTATCCCTTGGATTATTGGCAGCGTAGGTATTGCCATCGGAGGAATTTTTTCCGACTGGTTATATCGTAAAACGAAAAACCTGCTACTTGCCAGAAAACTCATCATCGTCGGCGGTTTGATTCTCTCTGCCATTTGCATCAGCTTTGCCGGTCAGGTTGTTTCCGTTACTCATGCCGTCATGTTAATGGCAATGGGGATATTTTTTATGTATCTCGCCGCTGCTGCTCCGTGGGCAATCGTATCCGATAATATTTCACCCGATAAGGTTGGTGGCGTCGGTGGTTTTGTCCATTTACTGGCAAACACTTCAGGAATTATTGCACCCATCTTAACCGGATTTATTGTGCAGTATACCAATAGTTTTATCGCAGCCTTTATTCTGGCTGGTGCTATTGGCGTAATCGGTGCCCTCGGTGTGGCATTTGGGGTCAAACCCATTAAGAGAAAAAATAAAAACGCAGAAAGCGTTATCACCTCCGAATTACAGTAACCCGATAAATAAGGCTCTTATATGAAAGCATTAGCCATTGATAAAGGTTCCGTAACGCGATTTATTGATATCGCCGAACCAGATTGCCCATCCGACCATGTATTAATTCGCGTTGAGCGCGTAGGTCTATGTGGCTCAGATTTAAACACCTGGCGTGGGCTGAATCCACTCACGCAATATCCTTGCATTCCGGGACATGAAATAGGCGGTACGATCCTGAAAGTGGGTAGTAATGCCAAGCATATCCATGAAGGTGATAAAGTCGTTGTCCTCCCCTGTACAGAATGCGGCCATTGTAGCTCCTGTCTGAGCGGGCGTCCGAATGCCTGCCAAAATAACCAGACCCTCGGCGTTCAGCGGCAGGGCGGTATGGTACCGCTGCTGGCGATCCCAGCCAATAAAGTTATCGTCTGCAATACGCTGAGCAGCAACGAGCTGGCGCTGGTTGAACCCCTGGCGGTCGGCCTTCACGCCGCGCGCCGCGCGCAAATCATCGTCGGTGAGTGGGTTGCCGTTATGGGCTGCGGCGTGATCGGGCTAGGCGCAATAGCTGCAGCCAACGCGATGGGCGGTCGCGTGATAGCAATTGATATCGACGATCGCAAACAGGCCGTGGCAACCGCCTGTGGCGCGGAAAGATATCTCAACAGTACTCGTGAAGACGTCGCGGAGATACTAGGACAACTGAATGAAGGCCGCGGCCCGACAGTGGTGATTGAAGCCATCGGCCTTGATAAGACCATCGAACAGGCCGTTGAACTGGCCGCATTTTGTGGGCGCGTGGTGTATGTCGGTTATGCCAAAAAGCCAGTGAATTACGAAAGTGCACGCTTCCTGATGAAAGAGTTGGATATCCGCGGCTCGCGCAATGCCACCGTTGCGGACTTCCGTGCGGTGCTGTCATTGATGGAAAAGCACAGCTACCCCATCGAGCACATTATTTCTGCGCACTACCCAATCGATTCCGCTGATAAAGCGTTTCAAGACTGGGCAGCCGATCCGGGCGCATTCACCAAAATTTTAATCGATCTCTAATTTGACGAGAAAACTATCATGACAATGAATAATCCTTTTTCACTGGAAAACAAAACGGCGCTTATTACTGGTTCCGCCAGCGGTCTGGGCTATGCCATGGCGAAATGTATGATCGCCTGCGGCGCAAAGGTCATTATTGCCGATCTGAACGGCGAAGCGGCCAAAAAAGCTGCCGAAGAACTGGGAGCAAAAGCCTCCTGGAGCCAATTTAATGTTGCCAACACGGGCGAAACGGAAAGCTGGGTCGACGGCCTGCTCAGTCAGCATGGGCAGATTGATATTCTGGTCAATAACGCAGGAAATCACTGCAAAAAACCAATCGAAGAGATGAGCGTCGCAGATTTCGAATCCGTGCTGGATGTCCATGTTGTTGGCGCTTTCGCTCTGACCCGCGCCCTGGTTCCGCATATGAAGCAGCACGGTAACGCCTGCGTACTGTTTACCGCTTCAATGACCTCTTTCCTCGGACAGCCTTACGTGACCGGCTATGCCGCGGCGAAATCAGCTTATCTGGGACTCATTCACGGCATGGCAACTGAGTTGTCCGGTGCAGGTATTCGCGTCAACGGCGTCGCACCTGGCTGGATTGATACGCCTATGCTGCGCAAAGCCATTGAAGGCGACGATGAGCGTAAAAACAAAATCCTTGGCCGCACGCCGATGAAAAAATTCGGTAAGCCAGAAGATATCGGCTGGGCGGCGACCTATCTGGCTTCTGACGCCGCCGGGTTCGTTAGCGGGCAGGTATTGGTTGTCGACGGCGGTGCGCTGATTGGCTTTTAATGATCAGGCGGTCTTCGGGCCGCCTAAATATTGACTACAGATAGAGCTGATGCAAATGAATAAACGCGCTCTGCTATTACATAAACAGGATAACTGCGTTGTCGCGCTGGAGGACATTCAGAGCGGCGATTGCATCCACTACGACGGTGGCGAATTTTCGGCAATAAGTTCTGTCGCACTGGGGCATAAGCTGGCAATTGAAGCGCTAAGTGCAGGCGATAAAGTGCGTAAATATGGCGCAGAGATTGGCTCCGCCAGTCAGGCTATTGCCATCGGCGAGCATATCCACTCGCATAACCTGAGCAGTGATTATATCGCCGTATTCCACCATGATAACGCGGGCTATGAGCCGGCAGGAGATGCCTGATGCGTGGTTATATCAGACAAGATGGTAGCACAGGTATTCGTAACAGCGTCCAGGTCATCTTTATGGTGGAGTGCGCCAGTCATGTCGCCAAAGTCATTGCCGAATCCTTCCCTGATGACGATGTGCAGTATTTTGGCTTCTCCGGATGCTATCCGACCGACTATGGCTACCGCCTGGTAAAAGGGCTGGCGACGCATCCCAACGTTGGTGCAGTGTTGATTATCGCCCTGGGCTGCGAGAACTTCGATCGCGATAAACTCTATGATGATGTTATCGCCAGCGGTCGTCCATGTCATAAGCTGGTCATTCAGGAAAATCGCGGAACAGCAGAAACTATTCGCCGTGGGAAAAACTGCGTGACAGAGATGTTGGCGCAAATTGCGCAAACGCCGGTGCGCCCGCTGGCTTTCAAAGATTTGGTGATTGGCACTATCTGCGGTGGATCAGATGGCACCAGTGGGATCACCGGCAATCCCGCCGTGGGCCGGGCATTTGATCGTCTTCTCGCTCAAGGAGCGACCTGTATCTTTGAGGAGAGCGGTGAACTTATCGGTTGCGAAGGGCATATGATGGCGCGTGCAGCTACGCCCGCCGCCAGAGAAGCCATTGACGCCGCAATGGAGAAAGCCAAGCGCTATTACGCAACAATGGGTCTGGGGAGTTTTTCCAACGGTAATGCCGTGGGGGGGTTAACCACGCAAGAAGAAAAATCACTCGGCGCCTATACCAAGTCAGGCGATAGCCCAATTCAGGGGGTACTGCTGCCGACAGAGCGCGCCCCTTATCCGGGTCTGTATCTGATGGATGTGGTTCCCGATGGCGAAGCCCGTTTCGGTTATCCTAATATCAATGACTCTTCGGAAGCGATGGAACTCATTGCCACCGGCTGCCATATGATTTTATTTACCACCGGACGGGGTTCTGTCATAGGTTCAGTCATTGCGCCAGTGATTAAAGTCTGCAACAACCCGCAGACCTGGGCCAATATGGCTGATGATATGGACGTCAATGCCGGGCGAATTATTAGCGAAGGGGCATCTCTCGATGATGTAGCGACGGAGATTCTCGACTGTATTGCGGCAACCAGCAATGGAAAACTCTGTAGCGCGGAACGTCTGGGCCACAAAGAATTCGTTCTAACCTATAAAGCGTTTGATTACACGCAAACGCCCTGCCGAATAGCCTGAAACGCCCCGCTCCCGAAGAGCATTCGGGAGCGGTAAATAAATCATCAATCCAGCGTTGGATTCATATGTCGTAGATCATATGGCGTGATCTGGTAGACGTAATAGTTAAGCCAGTTGGTAAACAACAGATTACCGTGGCTACGCCAGGTCGCCCGCGGTTTGTTTTGCGGGTCATCTTTCGGGAAATAGTTATAGGGTACTTCCGGCGATAAGCCCGCTTCAACATCACGAAAATATTCGCTGCCGAGTGTGTGGTCGTCATACTCAGGATGACCTGTCACAAAAGCAATACGTTTATCTTTGCTGGCAAACAGATAGGCATCTCCCCCTTCGGTTTCAGCAAAAATCTCGAGATCGGTGTAGTCGCGGATAAGCGCAGCAGGGAAATCAGCATAGCGCGAATGCGGGGCCAGGAACGCATCATCGAATCCACGCGTCAGCAGCGCATGAGGGTGCAGAATGTGGTGCTCATAGACACCTGAGAGTTTATCCGTACGGGTTTGCTTGGGAATTCCGTACAGAATATTCAACGCGGCTTGCACCGCCCAACAGACAAATAGCGTCGAGGTAACATGATCTTTCGCCCATTCAAGTACTTGCTTAATCTGCGGCCAGTAAGCCACATCATTAAATTCAACCAGGCCCAACGGTGCGCCGGTAACAATTAGTCCGTCAAAGTTCTGATTGCAGATATCCTCGAAATTACAGTAGAAGTTATTCAGATGCTCCGTTGGGGTGTTGCGTGACTCGCGGGCATCGATGCGCAATAGCTGAACATCTACCTGCAGCGGTGAGTTAGACAATAAGCGCAGGAACTGGTTTTCCGTTTCAATCTTCTTGGGCATCAGGTTAAGGATGAGCACCTTCAGTGGACGAATTTCCTGACCGGAAGCGCGGGATGTCGTCATCACGAAGACGTTTTCCTCACGCAAGAAATTGACGGCGGGTAGCTCGTCCTGCACGCGAATTGGCATAACCTGATAACCTCACAACATACGTTTAAACGTTTAGACATCCAGATAGCTGAAGATACCCAGGAATCATGCGAATGTCGAGCCTGCATCCTCAAGTTGAGAAAGTTTCACGGCTCCTTGCTGTAGAATAGTGCAGTAAAGAAAAAAAGGAGAATGCTATGAACCTTACCATTCGTCGTTCGCGTCAGGACGAAGGAGATAAGTTAGTTTCTATTTGGTGTCGCTCAGTAGACGCCACGCACCATTTCCTCTCTGCGGATTATCGGATTGAGCTGGAGGAGCTGGTACGTTCATTTTTACCAGAAGCCCCTCTGTGGGTTGCAGTGACAGAACAGGATGAGCCCGTCGCCTTTATGCTCCTGACCGACCAGCATATAGATGCCCTGTTTGTCGATCCGGATGTGCGTGGTAGTGGCGTTGGTAAACTGCTGATTGAACATGCTTTATCAATGAGTTCAACGCTAACAACCAACGTTAACGAGCAGAATGAGCAGGCGGTTGGATTCTATAAGAAGATGGGATTTAGCGTGACGGGACGTACAGAGGTGGACGATCTCGGACGACCGTATCCGTTACTCAACCTCGTACGCGGGTAGCAGGACTCGCTTTTGTAGGCCGGATAAGGCGATGCGCCGCATCCGGCAGTTTTCATCCCGCACAGACGCAAAAAAGCCCATCCGTCAGGATGGGCTTCTTCATTTTATTTGATGTCTGGCAGTTTATGGCAAATTTGTCCTGCTCAGGAGAGCGCTCACCGACAGACAACAGATAAAACAAAAGGCCCAGTCTTTCGACTGAGCCTTTCGCTTTTATTTGATGCCTGGCAGTTCCCTACTCTCGCATGGGGAGACCCCACACTACCATCGGCGCTACGGCGTTTCACTTCTGAGTTCGGCATGGGGTCAGGTGGGACCACCGCGCTACAGCCGCCAGGCAAATTCTG
>NZ_MVFZ01000013.1:0-166365 GCF_002042945.1 Citrobacter sp. A316 | reverse complement strand
GCCCTTACGCCTGCCGGGAGTCATACTTTTGTGCATATCTGACATTTTGGTTCCCACCACTATTTGGTGGACACCACTTTGTCGAATTCATCAGATGATTACCAGACGGTGCTTGCTGTACGGTAACAGACATTCCTGGGTTAAAGAAACCAATTTTATATCTTTCCGGGCTTTGGGCATTATCAATAGGTTACCTGCCTCCTTCATTTTTCAGCGCCTTAAAAAATAATGAAGAAATCTCATTCACAGCTTTCAACCTCTCATTTAAAGAAGCAGATGTTCCATTAAGCGCTGATGATTTTGACAGTGATGACTACGTGATTATGGCTCATCCATTAACAGAACACCTTTACTCATCTGGCTTGCTAAATGAAGCAGAAGTCAAACCAATTGCAACAATCACGGCAAACGATATTTTTGTTACTAGGTGTCAGATTGAAAAAGCATACAACTCTATTGGGAGAGATATACCAAATCTCATAAATGGGGGGGTTAGCCAACCTCAATCACCTGAAACAATGATAGAGAAACCAGTCAGAACAACAGCAAAACAGGCAGAGCTTATTGTCGCCTTACTTAAAGGCATAGGCTTAACTGATGATGATCTAGTCGGCAGCGTTTCACAGCTGAGAGCTAAAGCCAACAATAAAGTTAATGGACTACCATTCCCGGATGATGATAAGCCGCTGATTGAATGGTTGCGAAGAGGAGGAGTCAGTCGATAACGGAATTATGATAATTCCGGGGAGTTTTCTGATAACTCCGATACATTACAATCAGTTGTGCCTATCGTATCTCGTAACAACTCAACAAGAATCAAAAAGAGGTTACGAGAAGCATGAACATAGAGACCATCCCCACCAAAGGTTATATACGACGCTTTCGCTTAGCTGAATTGCTGGGCGTTAGCGTATCTACTATCGACCGCAAAGTACGTGACGGCTCACTTCCTCGCCCGGTAAAACTAGGTGAAAAGATCACCGCATTTGACGCGGTAGAGATTCATAACTGGCTGGCAGAACGCCGCGGGAAGGTGGCGTAATGGAAAAGAAAAACCGCCCAGTACAGCAGGCGGCTAACTCAGATATTCGCGGATCTGATGTTACGCCACCAGCCCACTCTATTCAACAGATGAAGCGCACGCCGAAAAAGCATCGTGCCCGCGTCTATATGCTGCGCACTGGTGTAGAGGGATGGACAGAGAACGATATTCTGCGCTACTGCCGTCTTTCTTCTGGCCGCAACTATGCGTCTGAAATCGAGCGCCGCCTCGATATTCAGCTTGAGCGTATCGACGAAAAAAACCCGGATGGCATTGGCTCACACCTACGCTACCGCTTTGTAAGCCGTGGTGACGTGATGCGAGTTATCCAGTTGGTTAACAGCAACGCTGCCGCATGTGGTTATCAGGGACTTACTCAGCCTGAAATAACCGACATTCTCAACCTCTACCCGGAAGCATTCACCGCCGCATAACGGAGTCTGAAATATGAAACTCGAAAAAAGCCGATTCACTTCGGAGGCCGCCCCACAATCTAACGTAGGCCAGGGCGTAATTATCAATAACGACTTTGCCGCCATTGTGCCGGTTAATTCAGGTCTGATTGGCGGGCGTCAAACCAATATTGTGAGCGCAAGAGATCTGCATAAAGCGCTCGGTGTTGGCAAAGATTTCTCAACGTGGATCACCGACCGTATTACTGATTATGGCTTTGCTATTGGCAGTGATTACATCGTTAACAAGGCAATTTCCCCAAAATTGGGGAAAACCCCTACTGGCGCGGCTTGCAGCCCGATTGCTGTAGGCAGGCCGGGTAAGGATTACTTGCTGTCTATCAGCACCGCCAAAGAAATCGCAATGCTCGAGCGTAACGAACAAGGCCGAGCCGTTCGCCGCTACTTCATCCAGTGCGAGGAAGAACTACAGCGCAGCGTACCGGAGATTGCCGCCCGGTACCGCCAGCATCTTAAAGCTCGCATCAATGCGGCTGGTCGTTTCACCGCTATGTGTGAAGCGCTTGAATTGGCGCGAATGGAGCAAGGTAAAGCCACCCAGCGCCATCACTACACCAATGAGAGCAACATGCTTTCCCGCATTGTTCTGGGTGGCATGACGGCTAAACAGTGGGCGCAGGCTAACGGGGTTGAAGGTGAGCCGCGCGACAGCATGAACGCTGAGCAACTTGAGCACCTTGCTTACCTTGAGAATACCAACATCACGCTGATCGATATGGGCATGGAGTTTGATCAGCGCAAAGCAGAATTAACCCGCCTGTCACAGCGCTGGATGGCAAAGCATCTGGAGGTTCCTCATGACTAAGACCACCAGCGTCCCACGCCCGCAGCAGCGCTTTAAGGACGCACACGGCGCTATGGTGACGGTTGAAAGCGTTACGTCCAACCGCGTGACGTTCTACCGTGACGGATATCATTCACAATGCGTACAGCCGCTGGAACGCTTTACCAAAGAATTCCGGGAGGTGGCGCAATGATGGCTACCGTCCAGAGCAAGGGTTTTCTCCTGGCTGGCCTGTTAACAAATGTTAACCCTCAGAACCTTATAAAACCCAAGGTCACGAACGGCTGCCTGTTATCAATTGTTATGGTTAATGGCTTAGCAAAACTTAGCCTGAACCTCACAAAACCTGACATCCACGCACGGGGAATGACGACAAATGATGACATTTCAAACAAAGAAATAATCACCTCTAAAAAGCCGACTGTGGGGAATAAATTCCCCCTGCTGGCTGGTGGTATGAACTGGATTGCTATTGCCGGAAGTCACCACGCGGTGAATTTTGCGGTCAGTGCGCATGTACGAGAAGATTTATCTGACGTCATAGCGCACGGGGGCGCAATTTTCGTATGTCAGCCCTTCTGGTCTTCTTTCGTTTTTTTACGGTGTTCTGATTTTAGTTTACGGCTGCAGGCGTCTAGTACCCATGCTGAGAAGTTGGCTGTAGGGTTTTCGTTCTTTTCATTTTCTATGCTGGCATCTATCGATTCGACTAGGTCATATGGGAATCGGATGCCTTTGTATGCAGATTTATTGTTTCTGTGTCCTGTTGCCATTGAGAAATCTCTCTTTTGGTGTTTTAACACTGCTGAGCATACAGGAGGGTTTAAAAAACAGGAAGTGTTTAAACACAAAGGGCTTGACGATAGTGCTATTCTCACACTAAAGTGTTTAAACACCTTATCCACAGGTAAGGCACAGGAAGTACAAAAAATGGCGAAGCCCGGAGATGCGCTAACATCTACCGAGCTTCTTACCACCAGCGTTATCTACAGTAACGAGGTAGCTATGAGCGATCATAACACACACCCGCAAGGGCGGGATTCTTACACCCTTAAAAAATTCACATGGCGTTTTCTCGCTATCAACCGCCACGACAAAAAGGCTAAACCATGCCGCCTATCTGTTGAGGCTGGAACTGAGCGCGAAGCTCGCAGCATCTTAGCCCCGCATTTCATTCTCTCTTTGGCTGCCCGCCTGCCAGTTGTCGGGGGGAGCCATGCGTAAAAAACCATTGAAAAGCAGCATTGCTATTGCCCTCAGATCCATAGAGCAGGCTTCCGCTGTACTGATTGCTGTCCGCCACGCAGCCGGAGAAATGGAGCCTTGCGATATTTCAGACGCTATTGATGCGTGTTCTGGTTTGGTCAATGAGGCGCGTTGTGAGCTGGCAATTCTGGAGGGTGAAGAATGAATAAGTACCGTGTGTTAGTTAACTGTTTCGACCGTGCGGGCGCACCGATCCCAGTGACATGGTATGGCAACGCCACCAGCCCCAGTGACGCAATCCAAAAAATGAACCATGAAGCGCAGAGCAATGGCTGGAGCGTTGGAAAAATCATTTGTGTACAGCAAAGAAAAATAAATCAGGAAATGGAGGTCGCAGCATGAATATCAACGCAATCTATCGCCACCCGGCGGAACTGAATGCCGAAGAAATGCTAGCTCGTGAACATCCCTACCCCGAATCATTCGCACTCGCCGAGCGTACCGTGGAACGAATGAACCGCGCCCGTACAGGTCTGGCTCATGTGATGACGGAGTTGCTTCCCGAACTCGACGAAGAACAGGGGGTAGTACTGAATTGCTGGTTAAACAAAATCCTGACGATTATCGATATTGCCCGTATTGATGCGGAGGGGAGAGCATGAGCCAGTTACAACTTATTGATGCTACCCGCCAGGTTGAGCAGGCACAGGCCGTTTTATCTATGTGGGTGGAAAGAACCCCACAATGCCCAAGTCCAGAATTAACACGCCTTATCGGTTCAATTCTCACTTTACTGCATGGCGTTCCAGAGGCGATGAACGAGGCAGAAAGCCAGCTGGCGGACTATGTGATGCGTGATTACCGGGAGAACAAGGCATGAATGAGATTAAAGCGATTCCTGAAGGAATAATTATCAACGGGAAGCTGCAGGCCTACTCGGACGTCATCAGTTTGTTTGAGAACGGCACATATGATTCCTGCCCGATTGATGCTTATCAGGCTTTACAGGAAATAAACGAGGCCCATCAACGTGGCTGGGTTGATCCCGATATGGACCAGCAGATTGTTATGTGGCGGTGGCTGGTAGCGGGCATGTTCATCCGTGAACTTGCTAAAAACGGTTGCGAGTCAGAAAGCATCACGCCGGGTGAGGATAAATATTACACCTACGCAGGGGGCGGGATCCCTGTGCCTCTGAGGATGAGGAATGTGCGCAATGCGCTTATGTGCCTAGTGGAAACGCAACTTCTGCAGATTTTGGGAGGTGATGAGGGCAGGGTTGCCTGCACAGAAGCCTACCGGGCAATGGTGACAAATTCCCCTGAGGATGGTGGCTTGATTTTGTCTGCCGAGGGCATGAGACAAATCACCGGCTTTTTGGATGCTTTTGTCACTATGGCTGTTACCGGCGCGTTCCCTGATAACCGGGCTATTCACTGATGGAGAGGACTATGAACTATCGCGCAGAAGCCACTCCGGAAGGAGTGAACATCATGACCCGCAATGATGCCGGGATTTCTGAACATGTTGAGTTGATCAGCTATGAGTGCGCCGTGGCGCGTCTGGTAGTGGGCGAATACGACAACAATCTGGATAAGGGTTTCGCGATACATCTTGCTGTAGCAGAAGGTGGCAACGTTGGATGGTTCGACTACACCGCACAGCACAATCTGGAGATGTGGCGCTGGCTGATTGCTGCCGCATTCATTGCAGAAATGAAGCGCGAGAACGGCACAACCATTGTGACTGATTTAGACGGTACAACCTCATGGGCAGCCCTTTATTCCAATGGAGATACAACAATTCCGCTATATCCCTCAGTTGAAAGACTGGCGATGGCAAACAACATCGAGGGAGCCATGCTCGAGCGTTACGGTATTGAGCAAGGGACGGAGAATATAATTATTTTCTATCACTCCATGCTGGATGTTGAGCTGGGCGAGCTAACGCCGTTCGGGCGTGAGGTACTGGCAGAGCTACACGATCACTTTATTAACGATCTGGAAGTAAACGGCTGGCCTGAAACGCCAGTGGCGCACTGAGGAGAGAGCATGATTACTAAAAACTTTCGACTGAATGCGCTGGCTAACCAGTATGCGGCGGCGCTGTATGACCATATTACAGCGACCAGCGGCGGTGATTATTTCATGATTGACGCAAATGGTGAGGCTGTTCGCGTGGAGGTTATCGGCGGTATCAAAGGGATACGTGACCTTGTTGATGGTTACGCACTGGGGGCACTCAAAGAGCATTATCCGGCGGCACAATGGGAAAGTATCGGGATCGCGTATCTGTCCCGGTGCGTTGATGCTGAGGGAATTACGTATGAAGGGGTCAGCGCGTGGACCAGTATGACTGCCGACATGGGCGCAACGGTAGGGGGAAATAATGCGTAATATCGACCTTATTCGTGAAGTGACCAGCGCCGCAGCTAACAACTGGCCTCATGTGCTGGCTGGCCTGAATATCGATGTTCCCGACTCGCCTCACCGCCACGCAGGATGTCCCGCATGTGGCGGGACGGATCGCTTCCGGTTCGACGATAACGGGCGCGGCGCTCACATCTGCAACCAGTGCGGCGCTGGCGACGGCCTAGACCTGATTAAGAAGGTGAACAACTGCGACACCACAGAAGCGGCGAAGCTTGCCGCTGGTGTGCTGGGTATTGATTCCCGGGCAGAGGAACAGGACGAAGCGAAAGCCAGCCAGAGGCGGAAGCAACTGGAGGCTGAGAGCCAACGACGCGAGCAGGAGCGCCAGCAGCGGGCAGAAAATGACGCGACGCAGCGCCGGGCAACATTTACCCGCCTGTTTGATGGGATGTGTCAGAATGCCGCGCAGGGCGAATCTGAGTACCTTATTGCTAAAGGGCTGAGTGGATTCACCTTCACCATTCTTACCGATGGATCAATTTTACTGCCGCTGGTGGACGAATCCGGCGTTGTAACTGCCGCGCAGACCATTACGCCAATGGGAGAAAAGCGACTCCTGACCGGTTCAGCAAAGCGCGGAGCATATCACGCCGTAAACGCACCAGAATCGCCGCAGAGCGTTTTAATTGCTGAAGGGCTGGCAACGGCATTATCGGTTCACCTGATGTGCCCTGATGCGCTGACAGTGGCAGCAATCGACGCTGGCAACCTGCTCCCCGTAGCGGAAGTGATGCGCCGGAAACTCCCGGACGCAGAAATCATTATCGCCGCAGATAACGACCGCCACGAAGACGGTCAGCCCAATACAGGGAGGGATGCTGCAGAAAAAGCCGTCTTATCAGTGGCGGGCTCGGTATCGCTGCCTCCGACAAGCAATAAAGCCGACTGGAATGACTACCATCAGCAAAACGGGCTGGAAGCGTCTGTATTAGCTTTTAAAGAATCTGCATATCAGCCGCAGGCGGAAACTCAGGACAACAAGATCACAACAAGAAATTGTCCCGCCAACGGTAAGATTACGGCAATGGATTTACCTGATGACGGTAAGATCACGGTAAGTGAACCGGGTGATAAAGACCCATTAAAACCCCGCATTGAAAGCCGGGATGATGGCGTTTTCTACGTGTCTCCAAAGGTGGATAAAGACAGCGGGGAGATTATCAACAATGAAAGCTGGTTGTGCTCACCGCTGGAAGTTATCGGCACCGGGCGAGACGACAAAGATCAGTACCTGATTATTCGCTGGCTGGCCTTTGGCGCAGATATCCCGACTACCGCAGCAATCCCCCTGGCCGATATTGGTGAGCGTGAAGGCTGGCGCACCCTGAAAGCAGGAGGGGTGAACGTCACGACCAAAAGCAGCCTACGGGCTATTCTGGCTGACTGGCTACAGCGCAGCGGTTCCCGTGATTTGTGGCGCGTGGCTCACGCTACCGGCTGGCAATGTGGGGCGTACATTATGCCCGACGGGGAAATCATTGGTACGCCAGCGCACCCCGTTTTGTTCAATGGGCGAAGCTCTGCCGCCGCCGGTTATACCGTGCAGGGTACTACTGGTAGTTGGCGGGATGGAGTGGCACATCTGGCCTTCGGCAACTATTCCATGATGACCGGGATCGGCGCAGCTCTCGCAGCTCCGTTAATCGGGCTGGTGGGCGCGGATGGATTCGGGATCCACTTTTATGAACAATCGAGCGCGGGCAAGACCACTACGGCGAACGTGGCAAGTAGCTTATACGGCAATCCAGACTTACTCCGCCTGACGTGGTACGGCACAGCTCTGGGGCTGGCAAACGAAGCCGCCGCCCACAATGACGGACTGATGCCACTGGATGAAGTTGGACAGGGTTCAGACCCTATAAGCGTCTCACAGTCTGCCTATGCGCTGTTTAACGGCGTGGGTAAATTGCAGGGAGCTAAGGACGGCGGGAACCGGGATCTAAAACGCTGGCGCACTGTTGCCATCAGTACAGGCGAGATGGATTTAGAGACCTTCATCGCCACCGCCGGACGCAAAACCAAAGCAGGCCAACTGGTTCGCTTGCTCAATATTCCGTTGAGTAAGGCGGTGCGCTTTCATGAGCATCAGAACGGCAAGCAGCATGCTGACGCACTGAAAGACGCATATCAACACCACCACGGCGCAGCCGGGAGAGAGTGGATTAAGTGGCTGGCAGACCACCAGCAACAGGCTATTGATACTGTCCGTGAGTGCGAGGAGCGCTGGCGCAGTCTGATACCTGCCGACTATGGCGAACAGGTACACCGTGTAGGCGCTCGCTTTGCCATTCTGGAGGCCGCTTTATTGCTGGGCGAGGTTGTTACCGGGTGGGACGCTCAGACCTGCCGTGATGCGATACAGCACAGCTACAACGCATGGGTAAGAGAGTTCGGCACAGGTAACAAAGAGCATCAGCAAATAATTGAGCAGACAGAAGCGTTTTTAAATGCGCATGGCCTGAGCCGGTTCGCCCCATTCCCATACAGTCCTGCAGATCTGCCTATAAAAGACCTTGCCGGGTATCGACAGAGAGGGGAACACGAGGAAAGCCCGATGATTTTCTACACTTTCCCCTCGGCCTTTGAGCAGGAAATCGCGAAGGGATTTAATGCTAAACAGTTTGCTGAAGTCCTGAAAAGCTCAGGAATGCTCAACCCGCCCACCAGCGGGCGCGGGTACCAAAGGAAATCGCCACGCATTCAGGGACGGCAATTTAACGTGTATGTCCTGAGTTACCAGCCAGAGGAATACGGACAGCAAGAAGAATAATTTTTCACATACGTAGTTTAGGTGTTGGTTCAGTTGGTTCAGTTGGTTCAATTTGTAATTATCGTTGTTTTATAAGGTTTTTTATTTTCATTTTGAACCAACACTGAACCAACAAATGACCTAATTGAACCAACACCAACAGAGCGAGACATTCGTCCTGGCTGGGAGTGAACCAACATACAGCCCCGCTGAACCAACACAAAATCGCCGATGTTGGTTCAGCAAAATCCAGTGCTGGCGCGGGCTGGCGGGCAGTGAACCAACTGAACCAACTGAACCAACACTATTTCTGCTTATTATGCGAAAAAGTTAAGTGTGAACGTTGAGGGAAATATATTGATGGTGGAAGTACGTGATAGCAAAGCCGAGGCTCTGGAGGAAAAAGGACTCTACCGTCGAGCGGCTGCAAGGTGGATGGAAGTTATGCAACTATGCACTGACGACGACGATCGGGAATGGATAATGCGACACCGTGAAGCGTGTCTCGAAAAGGTAAAGCGACCCCTAGTCAAAGTTGATGACTTTGGCGATCTCCACAAAGCCGCAAAAGAGACACAGCATCGTATGGGGATAGCTCAACCGAACGGAGATGCTTTCAGACTTCCAGCCAGTAAGGGGCGCTCACAAGGGCGTGGGTAGCGTCACATGGAGGGGATTACGTCCCCTACCTCATGAGAGGGTGATAAAACTTCACATTCGGAGATAAAAATGGCTGATGAACATCGTCGTAAGCGCTATCGGGAATGGGCTAAATCGCCATTTGGAACAATGCCATTTCCGGAGGAATGCCGAGGCATGACCTGTGGAGCGAAAACCCGCAAAGGAACGCCGTGCAAGCTGACATCTCTCTACGGATCCGGGCGTTGTAAATTACACGGGGGCATGAGCACTGGAGCAAAAACGCCGGAAGGTAAAGCGAGGCAGTTAGAAGGCTATCGCCGCTGGCAGGAAAAGCGGCGTCAAACCACCAGCAAAACAGAATAACCCTAAGGTTACACTAAGGTTCGCGGTGTCGGTTCGCAGACAGGTTCGCACCTGAACACCTGCAAAATTTGTACTGTTCTTGACGGATTCAGAACCAGAACGACGCAGAAGCCGCGCCAGAAGCAACGCTGGCGCATAAATGTGATTTGAGTCGTCAAAAATTTCAGTCTCTCCATTAAGCACGACTGTTTCCTTATCTGTTAATCAATTCCCCTTCTGGTAATGATCGAATTTAATCTTTCATTAATTGCAATAAATATGGTGATCGTTTCATTTATTGCAATTAAAATAACTGTATAAATATCAGGAGGTGGCAAATGTCTAAACAAAGCGTCAAGCCTGTATTGCTCAGTGATGCGCAGTTGCAGGCCATTCGAAATATTCAGGAGCAACAACGCAAACAGTCAGGGCTCGGGGTTGCGCCCTCTATTCATGAAATCGCTCGCGGGCTGGTGGATAGCGCACTGGCGATGCACGCAAAAATGAAGGTGTCCGCATGATCATTCAAGAGCTGGCCTACAAGGTCACAGTAAAAACAGATGAATTCCTGCATGGAAAGCGAAAGGTACAGGATGAAGTCAGAAAACTAAACCAGGAGTTGTCCCGCTCGGAAAAAGAGCGAGATAAAGAACTAAAAAAACAGCGGGAAGAACTTGAGAAATTCGGTAAATCCGCCGCCTCCGCTACACGCAACGTTATGGCAGCCGCTGCCAGCTTTCTCGGGCTAAGCGCTGGCCTTTACGGCATCAAACAGCTATTCACCTCAACCTCCAACGAAATCGTTCGTGCGAGCAATCAGGCGAAGTATTTCGGTACTGATGTGAATAAGTTATTCGGTGTTCGTCGTGGATTCCAGCAGGCGGGCCTTAATGCTGACTCCTTTATTGGCGCTTCTGGTAATGCCCGCATGGCGCTGGCTAATATCAAAGACCCTACCATCTTTGGCGGACTCACCGGGGCGGCACAAAACTTGATGGTGCTGGGTGCGCGTACCGGACTGAACATCAATAACCTTGGTGACCCTAACAAGGCACTGGGAGAATTCACCCGCTACGGAAAATCACACTCTCAGGAAAATCTGATGCAGGTGATGACGGCAGCCGGATTCGACCCGACAGACGCAGCCAAGATTAAATCAGGTGAGCTAAAGTCTCTGGTCGACTCAGAAACGAAGAAGTCGAACATCACCGCCCAGCAGGTCAGGGAGCAGGAAAGAGTAGCTGTTACACTTGGGCAACTGGATTCACAGTTCACGCGACTGAAAACTGATTTAGCGGCTGCCTTTGCCCCTGATGTCGTTAACGGAATGAAAGCGTTTGGCTCATGGATTGAGAATAACCACGGAAACATTATCGGTTTCTTTGATGATGCTGGTAAGACCGCCAAGCGATTTACAGAGGCCGTAGGTGGCGCTGAGAACGCACTAAAGTTACTGGCAGCAGCTTATGTAGGAAGCAAGGTAACAGTCGCGGGGATCCCTCCTTGGCTGGCTGGTTTGGTTGCGTATGGCACATACCTGTACAACGACCAGAATAATATTAAGGACAGTGCTGAATCATCATTAAGCTATACAAAGCGAAATATCGGTGATGCTGCAAGAGCTATTGGGTTTGATACTGATTATGGTCGTCAGCCCGGCACCGTGATGGGGGATAATATTCAGTGGGATATCCCCGGGGCTACTGAAACACTACTTGATGCCATCAGGAAGGTAGAATCTAGTGATGGAGCGAAACTATATAGTCATAAAGGTGCTGTCGGTGAGTATCAGTTTATGGCTGATACAGGCAGAGAGATGGGCTTGCGTGTTGATGACCAAGTTGACGACCGACTTGATCCTGAAAAATCACGAGCGGCAGCACAAATCTACATGAGTAAGCTATTAAAGAAATATGACGGTAACCTTGATAACGCTTTAATGGCTTATAACTGGGGGATGGGGAATGTTGACAAGTGGATCGCCAACGGAAGCGACCCAGCAAAATTACCAAAAGAAACTAGGGATTACACGGGTAAAATTCGTACAGCAATGGGGCTGAGCGATGCAAATAACTCGATTGGCACAGATAGATATCGTGACTACTATGCTACGCAAGCCAGGCTGGCCAATGGCTCTTCCAACCAATCCTATACCAAAAGCGTTGTTAACAATTACAACAGCCAAAACATAGGAGAGGTAAAGGTTAGCGCGACCACCGACCAAGCCTCAAAGCTAGCTGAAGGGTTTAAAGAGATGAATCGACGCGCATCAACGAATCAGGCATTTTCAAGCAGCGTCAATTGATAAGCTGGTGGGTTGGGTGGCGTGCTAATAAATCTCATCATTGATAATGAGAGCGAATTATTTTTTATCCAGCGGGACACCCATGCCCCTCTTTGTTACATCAGCTTGCTGTTGTAGATATTTATAGTCACCAGCAGCACGAACCACTTCTGACATAGCTTGCTTGTATTCGTTTAACAGGTTGGTAAAAATGTATCTTTGCGTATCGGTTGTTAACGGGCTGGAGATGTTCTTATTTACCCAGTCTTCATAATGCTTAACTATTTTTTTATACCCATGCGAAGCTAATTTGGGGTCGCCGTTCGCCCCTTCTATCAGCCATTCGCAATCATCCATCACTTTATCGTTGAAAGTGCTTCCCGCGATTCTTTCCACATTTGCGTCAAGCTTATCATGGGCACTTGCTGTAATAGCCGCACAGGCCATCATGATGGTGTCCGCAGTAGGAGCAGAAGCCGCACTTTTACAGAAGCTGAATCCAGCGATTATGGAAACAGCAAAGATTGATAATCTGTTCATTTCATATCCTTGAATGTTTTCCAGAAGCATAACGTTATTGACGCAGAGAAAATAGCCACTCGGATATCAATGTGGCCAATTGCAAAGAAGGCTCATATCGCCTGTAGTGGATCGTGGATACTAGATGCCTTGACGGATTATAAGCTGGAAAACCTGAGCGTAAAAAGCTGTTATACATCCCCCAGCATTCTGGTTCGCAGTACGCGGTCTGGTACGCAGCAAAAGTACCTATAAGCGGTGCGTACCACCAACTATGACATGGCAAAAAAGCTCCCCGCAAATCACGTTGCCCCATCCTACCCCGTGAGATCTTAAGATTTGTTAAGATTGAAAGCTTTTGGCGCGACAACTCGTCGTTTATGCAGGGCTTAATGACGTTCACGTCCAACACTATGTTGGAGTAACTACCAGAAAGAAAGGAGACAAAAATATGGTAGAGGAGCAGAAATTTTTGTTGCAACCCAATAAATGGGTTACTGAGCAGAAACTGATAGAAATAACCGGTCTTCGCTCAGGAACGATTGAAGCTGCGCGTAAAAAATCGTGGCTTGTTGGCCGGGAGTATCTTCACGTTGCGCCTGATGGAATACCAAAGGAAAACAGCGAGTGCATGTACAATATTGAAGCCATTAATCGATGGATAGAAGGCCAGGCAAAACGACAGCCTCAAAAGTAGTTCTGCAGGAATCGCCATCTATTGCCCCGTGGATCTCTTCTCCGATGGGCAGCAGGAGTTGATATGGGAAATTTAGAACCAGTACTCATTACCAGAACAGACATTCAGAACATGCTTGGCGGCATTTCCCGCACAACCTTCTATCGCATGCGTCAACGATGGAAACGAGAAGGTACGCCATTCCCGGAACCCGTTAACGACATCATGCCACCAAAGGGCGGAACACTATACCGGCATAAGGAGGTTATGGCGTTTTTCAAAGCCAAGGGGTACCTGTAGCCGGGATTATGCTCACACCACAAAAATAATTTTCTCTATATGCTGTAGTTGGGATAGGTCGATTTTAAAGGCAGATTTATGTCAGATAAAAGCATAATCCAACCAGTTCCCAACAAATGGGTTTCTGAAGAGTTATTGATGGCCATCACCGGCCTGACAAAGAACGCTATCAAATCAGCACGTACACATTCATGGATGGAGGGACGAGAGTATCGGCACTACTCAGGGGACTGCCAACCCAAGGAGAACTCCCCTATTCTTTACAACCGACACGAAGTCGATAACTGGGTTGAACGCCAGCAGCCAGCCAAGCCAAGAGCTAAAAAATAGTAACCCTACACGCTGACCACCAGCGTAGAGAATCAACCTCACGTTTAATGGATGATACATAGGGTCACTTTTCGCCAATAAGTGACCCTATGTTGAAACTGCATAGGGTCACTTTTTTTAAAAGTGGCACTATGAGGCAGAATGCATAGGGTCACTTTTTCTAAAGAAGTGGCACTAGATATATGTATAACTATCTTATGAAACCGCCCTTGTAGAAAGCGTATTTTTGTTAATTGGCATTAACTAACGATAGGCGCTAGTTAACATTATTAAGTGGTATGCATGGACTTACTGTCCACCTTAATCCGCCCCATTACCTTTATGACTGTGAGGTTACTCATGCCGATCTTTCGAAGAGGAAATATATGGTATTGCGACTATCAGACTCCTGATGGGAAAAGGAGGAGGAGATCACTAAAAACCTCAGATAAAAAGCTAGCGGAAGAACTCCATGACAAACTGAAATACGAGTCTTGGCGGATTGCTAACTTAGGCGGCTTTCACATAGCCACTTTCGAGGAGGCTTGCGCAAGATGGATTAAGGAAAAGGCAGAGAAGAAAACGCTTCGGGACGATAAGAGCCGGATTGCCTTCTGGATGGAGAGCTTTGCAGGTAAAACGCTTGATGAGATTACAGAGGATAAAATCTACAACGCAATTGAAAATATGACTAATCGCCGGCATACAGAAAACATAAAGAACAGTATTGCGGCCATGAAATTGGCAAAGTTACCCACTCCATTGTTTATCCCCCGCAAAGTAGCTACCGCGACTAAAAACACTCATTTGGCATTTCTTAAGGCCATGTTGAGGAAAGCGTTTTTTGAGTGGAAATGGATTACAAATGTACCCTACATCCGCCTGTATCCTGTTAAAAACAACCGCGTTCGTTGGTTGCTACCACATGAAGCACAGAGGTTAATCGAAGTCTGCAATGAGCCCTTAAAATCAGTTGTCGAATTTGCGTTGGCAACTGGGCTAAGGCGTTCGAACATCATCAATCTGGAATGGAAACAAGTCGATCTAGCGCGAAGAGTTGCATGGATAACTGCGGAAAACTCCAAAACAGGCAAAGCGATAGGCATAGCTTTAAATAAGACAGCCTGTAGCATTCTTGAGCGTCAAAAAGGTAATCACCCATGCTGGGTCTTTGTACATACAAAAGCAAAGCCAAAACCAAACGGAGAAATGACCCCATCGGTGAGAAAAATGCGTGTTGATGATAACAACGGATGGCGCTTGGCGCTCGCCCGGGCTGGAATTGAAGATTTCCGCTTCCACGACCTTAGGCACACGTGGGCCAGTTGGTTAGTTCAGGCTGGAGTCCCATTGTTTGTTTTACAGGAAATGGGCGGTTGGGAAAGCCTCGAAATGGTCAAGAGATATGCGCATTTATCACCAACGCACTTGGCAGAGTATGCTTGCAGGCTAGATGACATCTTGCCACAGAGCAGGGCTTAGCTTGTTAACGGCGGCGCAAACAATGAGGTGAGGTATCTAGGCGGCAGGCAACCACTTAAACAGTGGTTAATGTCAGTAAGCCGCTAGGCAAAAAAGAACAACTATGCCAGCCGTGAGTTATCTCATGAATAACAATATAATATTGTACCCCACCAGCATGGGGACAAATGATGACGCCACGAGAGATCGGATTGCTGGCTATAGCAAAGCTTGAGCATGACGGCCACCAGCTTACTCCTGCAGATCAGCGGGAGATAGAACGCACTGTTAACGCCGATATAGTACGGCGCAACAGGTTCCGGGATATGATGAGAGCACCAGCCTATCAGTGGAAGAAACCCGCGCCACGCAGATAACCTAGAGCTGTGATTATAGCGCCGCCGTTATCTTCTAAGCGTTACGCCCCTGCCGCTTCCATACACTGTAAATGTCTTTATCCCGCGCCTTGCCCGCCAGTACCACAACTAACCGCACATTTTCAACGAGGCGATCTCGCAGACTATCGGGGATGGGGTAAAATTATTTGCGATATAATGTTACTTTGTGATGCTTCACGCTCCCTCTTAAGGCGATGGATATGGCTAAAGATCTTACAACCTCCGCACACGACCGACAGAACATACTTAATAACTCCTACGCACTAACTCATGCTGAAAAACATATGGCCTTAGGCGGGATTGAGTTCAATGGCGAAAAAGTGTTCACAAAAAGCCAACTGATAGAACTTTTTGATGTGAGTGACACAACTATTGAACGCTATATTAACAACCACTTAGATGAATTAAAGAACAATGGATACACACTTTTAAGAGGGAAATCTCTCAAAGATTTCAAGGAGATAGCTGATGGTACCCTCATCAATGAAGGTACCAAAACTTCAATTCTAGGTATATTCAAGTTTCGTTCTGTTTTGAACCTAGCAATGCTACTAGTTGAAAGCGAGCAAGCCCGTGCCATAAGGGCACGTCTTTTAGATATTGTTATCGATACGCTGGCAGAACGTTCAGGCGGACATACAAAATTCATCAACCAACGTGATGAAGACTACTTAGTTGCTGCGTTCAAAGACGAAAGCTATAGAAAGAAATTTACTGACGCTTTAGATGAGTATGTCGAAGGCAATAAATGGAAATATGGGAATTTAACAAATTCGATATACCAAAGTATTTTTCATGAAAATGCCAATGAGTATCGCAGTGTTCTTAAGCTACACCAAAATGACAAGATTAGAGATACCATGTACTCAGAGGTACTGACTTTAATCTCAAGCTTTGAAGCTGGATTAGCACATGAAATCAAGCAGAAAGCAGAACAACTTGGTCGCAAACTCACTTACAAAGAAGCTGAATCCATACTTAAGCAAATGGAGGGGCATCCTCTATATGAGCCTATGTTAGTAGATGTTAGGACTAAAATGGCCAGTAGAGATTTATGCTTTCGCGATGCTCTACATGAAAAACTTGAAGCTTATGTTAAAGCTGTTCCTGCCGGTGACTTTGAGCGTTTTCTTGGAGAAAAAAGCAAGTCATTAGAGGAAAGGCTGAACGACCCCGAAACCCTTGAAGTGTTTAAAAGACTGAAAGATCGCTAGGGGCATCAATGGACGATATAAAATTTAATTATTTTGATATTGATCACGCCATTCGGGTTCATGATTGGATCATTGATAAAACAGGCGGATTGCAAGGCATCAGAGACCAAGGGGTACTGGAGAGTGCGCTTGAGCATATCCAAAACGATTGGTATTACCCCGGATTCGTGGACAAACTAAGCCACTTATTTTTTGCAATCAATAAGTTTCATGCTTTTAGTGACGGCAACAAAAGATCAGGCATCGCTCTTTCAACATATTTTCTTGAAATAAATGGTTTTGGCCATTGTGTGCAACTTTTTGTCCGTGAAATGGAAAACATCGCTGTTTGGGTGGCTGATGGAGCAATAGATAAGGAATTGCTCAAAAACATTATCCATGATTTGGTCTTGTGCGAAGAAATACTTGAAACAACCAAGCTGGAGATAACCATAGCTGTAATGGAGTTTGAAGCTCAAAGACATGAGTAAAAAACATACACCCTGATTTTATGCGTACACAAGGGTGTACCCATTAGAGAAACGCATTACATGAAAACCAGTAAACACTAGGCATTGAAAGCCATACTCAACAAACAGATTCAATATCGAGTAATTTTGCGTACCATGCCTATGCTATCGTAAAGCACAGGATAGCCTGCTAAATGCGGGCTATCCCTACCGTCAATAAGTGCTGATTGATATAAAATTGGAGTAATTATTTATCTGGCATATATTTGTCGTTATAAAGACTCTTCAGAATATCAACCCGAACAGCGTTGCTGCTGTTCATATTCACAACTGTCAGTACTTCATCAGATCCCCTGAGGCGCCAGCACTCGGCCTCTATATCGCATTTTTCCTGTTTTTCATAGCCCACCATTGAGAGATATTCACTAATTTTCCACGTATCCCTGGTATTATAAAACGTCACACTCCATACATCAGCCTTAGGGCCAGAAATGTTCGTATAATTAAAGTCATACACTTGGGATATTCTCGGCATTTTCTTTAAAACTTGGGGAGTGTAATAATCATATTTGGCTTTATCAAACTCTGTATATTGTGCGTTACCTGCAAGTCTCATTTTAATATTAGGCCAGAAATAAGAGCTGCATATAGCTATTACTATCAGCACTAGTATGACTGCCTGTTTCATATGTTTCCCTTTGTTACCAGTTAACGACCGTTCCATCTCTGGAAACTATTTTAACGTTACCAGAACTGAAGTCGCTGTAAGGTATCACTGTTCTCATGAATGAGGGTAAAACACCTTTTACAGGAAGAGCTAAAGCTGATTTCATCGGATCGGGAAATAAAATCGGTTGGAATGAGGTGTTTTTAAAAGAGCCGATTGGACCATAATAATCCCAACGTCTGAGGGCTTCCTCTTTGCTGACGGGTTGCAATAGCGGGAATGGGTTACTATATGAGACTACGCGGTAGAGCCCCAGCAAATCGGATACTAAATCCTCACCACTGAAACCGCTGTCGGTGTAAAGATAAAAGGGGAAATTTGACTGTAAACCTTCAAAACGATGAGCAAGCGCCATCATCATGGAAAGCGCTATACTATATCGTTCAAATAAGCTGCGCCCTTTTCTAATTCTCCATCTGATGAATTTCCCAATTGTGAACCCTCCTCTTCCCATACTTTGAGTATATTTTACATCGTAATAATTCTTTCCTGAATGCTCGCCTTGGTGCATATCCGAGAGTAACTTTCTGACATCATCTCCTCGAGCATGCCCCATATCTATCCACCCCAAAACTTCGGTGTAGATTATCCCGCTTCTTAAAATTCCAGCCTCTCTGCCATCCTGAATTTCCTCTCTTACGCTCATGTCTATCACTCCGACTCACTTAATGCTGAAAATTTTGCTGTAAATGCGCCTACACGCATAGAAGCGATAGCTGAGGGGAACCATTTTTCAGAATAGAAGCCGCTGCATATCAGAGTTTACTTAGAATAACTTCCCCGATGGCATCTGGAGTGTGGTATTTGGAAGATATATCATCTTTGCAGCACACCAAACTACATACCACATCTATTAATTTCTAACTGCAATATTCAAGTTATGATCGAAACACAAACCGGCGTGTTAACCATATCCAATGGCCTAAGGTGATAGTTTTGGTGAAATATGCTACGTAGCCCGCCAATAAATGGCGAGGCTACGTGTTTTTCCCAACGCTCTGGTACTCCTTTGTTCAATTCGAATTATATTTTCTCATCATTCTTTATTGAAGCTCATAACACAAAGCGCATATCAACACGCATTTTCAGTAAATTCGCATTAGCTGTAGTTATTAAAATCACTTCACCTTAGAAAATCTCAATCGTGACAAAGCGCACAAGTCGTTAACCTTAGCCCCCAGCAAATCAGGGGGAATACATGCTGTTACACGTTTTATATTTGATTGGTATTACTGCCGAAGCCATGACCGGTGCGCTTGCGGCTGGGCGTCGTCGTATGGATACATTTGGCGTCATTATCATTGCCACCGCGACAGCCATTGGCGGCGGATCGGTACGTGACATTCTTCTCGGCCACTATCCGCTTGGCTGGGTAAAGCACCCTGAATACGTCATTATCGTGGCGACAGCTGCGGTACTCACCACCATTATTGCTCCCGTCATGCCCTATCTGCGCAAAATATTCCTCGTACTGGATGCGCTGGGCCTGGTGGTCTTTTCTATTATCGGCGCTCAGGTGGCACTGGATATGGGTCATGGGCCGATTATCGCCGTGGTCGCTGCGGTCACTACCGGCGTCTTCGGTGGCGTATTACGCGACATGTTCTGCAAACGCATCCCGTTAGTATTCCAGAAAGAGCTGTATGCTGGCGTATCATTCGCCGCTGCTGTGCTGTACATCGTGCTACAGCATTATGTCTCCAGCCACGATGTAGTGGTTATCTCTACTCTGCTCTTCGGCTTTACCGCCCGATTACTGGCACTGCGCCTGAAGTTAGGTCTGCCGGTATTTTACTATCGCCATGAAGGCCATTAAGGCATAAAGCCCGCGATCCGCTGAGCAGCTAACCAGTTGCTCAGCGCCGTGACCTCTCGATCCTCCAGCCACTGAATAATTTGCCGTGCTCGCCGCTCGCCCATGAAAGGAAGCTGCCGCCAGCTTTGTTCATCGCGTTCTTTTAATTGCTGCCACGAACCATCCCCACTGGCATTTAGCGTTGCCTGTGTTAACGGTATTCCCATGGCAATCACCCAACGCGTGAACGGGAGGTCGCGTGACAGGTTGAACTGATGCCACAGCTTCTCCCCTTTGATTACACCAAGTGTGGACTGTAACTGTTCCTGAGTTAACCCAAGCCAGGAAAAGATATGTTCAAAGCGATACGCCTGGTTGAGCTCTCGCCATCCCGCCTCGCCGATACCCTCCAGCCCCAGCACCTCTTTGCCGCCCAGCCAGACCAGTCTGGCAACAAACTGTTCCTGGCACTCCGCAGTGGCATAAAAACAGGTTAATGAATTGAAGCGCCCCTCGGGGGGTATTGGCTTAGTACGCTGAGTGCTGCGCCAGACCACTTCGTCTATACGGGGGATCCCTTGTCCGGCCAGGCTTACCAGAATCTGATCGCCAGGCGCGATATCCCATTCATTCCAGCGTCGGACGGAGCCAATATTTACACGCTGTACGCGTTTATCATCCAGCATGACGGGAGTCAGCAATGCGACCACCGCAATTTTCCCGCTTTTACCAACGGAGAACTGAATACCCGTTACCTCAGATACCCTTGCAACAGGAGGATATTTCCACGCCGCCAGCCAGTCACCCTGTCCGGGTAGCCAATACTGTGCCCGTGGCTCTTTTGCCGTTCGCACCACTACGCCATCAGTGACAAAAGGTAATGCTGTACTCCACCACCTGGCGCGCGACTTTTCGACGTCATCCGCATTCTTCACGGCCTTAGTAAAGCGTTGCGTGTAACTGAACCCGGCAGCCGTGAGCTGCTCCAGTCTTTCAGGCATGACCGCCGGACCATCAGGCCAGGCCCAGATAAAAATAGCCAGCGAGCCTAACAATTCTGGATTGCTCTGGCGCATCATCAATCCAGCGACCCTCGAGCGGGCGTTCATTCCCCCTCTCTGCTTCTGAATATGCCCCTCTTGCTGCAAAAATATCTCACCCTGCAGCGTACTGTTAGCGAGCTTCCCCTTGGTGGAATGTGGTACGGAAGGGATCTGAAGAACCTTTTGCGTCCAGTCTTCGCCTTTCAGGCCGTTACCACGGCTAATCGCCCGTACCAGATTGCCATTGCGATAGACTAACGTCACCGCCACGCCATCCACCTTCGGTTGCACCCAGAGATCGCTGCGAGCGTGCATCCATTGCTGTAGCGCTTGCTTATCGGCAAGTTTTCGGACTCCCGTGTGGGGAACGGGGTGCGATACTGCGCCACTCATTGGTGGCGCAGACAGATCTGGTAGGACTTTATCGCCAAAACAGCGCTGCCATTGAATTAGTTGCGCATTGAGCTGGTCGTAAACGCCGTCGTCTACGGCACTTTCCCCTTTTTTCCAGTAATTGTCATTCCACTGTGTAATCTGCTGCTGTAGTCGCGAAATTTCCTCGTTTGCCCTGGCAGGCGACCAGACGGGGCATACCGCCCACGCGGGTAATTGCCACACCAGTAAAACCAGCCCTATGCATTTCCATAATCCCATGCTATCTCCGCTGAACGATACGTTTCCCGGCAGGTATAGCGCGAAGTGAAATAGAAACAGAGCGGCAAAAATTCATCCTACGAACAGCTTTCCGGACATTTGCATGTATTGCTGCAAATCACCGATAAAACAGGAAACTGGTACGCAAAACGCATTAAACATGCGCAAAAAGTGTGACAAGGGCTACGTCACATAGCGGCTACGTGTATAATAAGCCCGTATGTAGGCTCTCTTTCGACAATCACATACATTAAGATACTCATGGCTCAAGGCACGCTTTATATTGTTTCTGCCCCCAGTGGCGCGGGTAAATCCAGCCTGATTCAGGCTTTATTAAAGACCCAACCGTTGTATGACACCCAGGTTTCTGTTTCGCACACCACGCGCGCACCGCGCCCGGGGGAAGTGCATGGTGAACACTATTTCTTTGTGAACCATGACGAATTCAGAACCATGATTGGCAGAGACGCGTTCCTGGAACACGCGGAGGTTTTCGGTAATTACTACGGCACCTCGCGTGAAACCATTGAGCAAGTATTAGCATCCGGCGTAGACGTCTTTTTAGATATCGACTGGCAAGGTGCGCAGCAAATTCGTGAAAAAATGCCGCATGCGCGCAGTATTTTTATTTTGCCACCGTCTAAGATTGAGCTGGACCGCCGCCTGCGTGGCCGCGGTCAGGATAGCGAAGACGTGATCGCGAAACGTATGGCGCAAGCTGTTGCAGAAATGAGCCATTACGCCGAATATGATTATCTTATTGTGAATGATGATTTCGACACCGCCCTGGGCGATTTGAAAACCATCATTCGCGCCGAACGTCTGCGCATGAGCCGCCAAAAGCAGCGTCATGACGCTTTAATCAGCAAACTGTTGGCAGACTGAACCCACATTCAGTATCATGCCCAGTCATTTCTTCACCTGTGGAGCATTTTAAGTATGGCACGCGTAACTGTTCAGGACGCTGTAGAGAAAATTGGTAACCGTTTTGACCTGGTACTGGTCGCCGCGCGTCGCGCTCGTCAGATGCAGGTAGGCGGAAAGGATCCGCTCGTACCGGAAGAAAACGATAAAACTACCGTTATCGCGCTGCGCGAAATCGAAGAAGGTCTGATCAACAACCAGATCCTCGACGTGCGTGAGCGCCAGGAACAGCAAGAGCAGGAAGCCGCTGAATTACAAGCCGTTACCGCTATTGCTGAAGGTCGTCGTTAATCACAAAGCGGGTCGCCCTTGTATCTGTTTGAAAGCCTGAATCAACTGATTCAAAACTACCTGCCGGAAGACCAGATTAAGCGTCTTCGGCAGGCGTATCTCGTTGCACGTGACGCTCACGAGGGCCAGACACGTTCAAGCGGTGAACCCTATATCACGCACCCGGTAGCGGTAGCCTGCATTCTGGCCGAGATGAAACTCGACTACGAAACGCTGATGGCTGCGCTGCTGCATGACGTGATTGAAGATACCCCAGCCACCTATCAGGACATGGAACAGCTTTTTGGTAAAAGCGTTGCAGAGTTGGTAGAAGGGGTATCGAAACTTGATAAGCTTAAGTTTCGCGATAAGAAAGAGGCGCAAGCTGAAAACTTTCGCAAGATGATTATGGCGATGGTGCAGGATATCCGCGTCATTCTCATCAAACTTGCTGACCGTACCCACAATATGCGCACGCTGGGCTCCTTACGCCCGGACAAGCGTCGCCGCATCGCCCGTGAAACCCTCGAAATCTATAGTCCGCTGGCACACCGTTTAGGTATCCACCACATTAAAACCGAGCTGGAAGAGCTGGGTTTTGAAGCGCTGTACCCGAACCGCTATCGCGTGATTAAAGAAGTGGTTAAAGCCGCTCGCGGCAACCGCAAAGAGATGATCCAAAAAATCCTCTCGGAAATCGAAGGGCGTTTGCAAGAGGCAGGCATTCCGTGTCGCGTAAGCGGGCGCGAGAAGCACCTGTACTCTATCTACTGCAAAATGGTGCTCAAAGAGCAGCGTTTTCACTCCATCATGGATATCTACGCATTTCGCGTCATCGTTCATGATTCCGATACCTGCTATCGCGTACTCGGTCAGATGCACAGCCTGTACAAACCACGACCTGGTCGCGTGAAAGACTATATCGCCATTCCGAAAGCGAACGGATATCAGTCTTTGCACACCTCAATGATCGGCCCTCACGGCGTTCCGGTTGAAGTACAGATTCGTACTGAAGACATGGACCAGATGGCGGAGATGGGTGTTGCAGCGCACTGGGCTTACAAAGAGCACGGCGGCGAAAGCAGCACCACAGCGCAAATCCGCGCTCAGCGCTGGATGCAAAGCCTGCTGGAACTGCAGCAGAGCGCCGGTAGCTCGTTTGAATTTATTGAAAGCGTCAAATCTGATCTCTTCCCGGATGAGATTTATGTTTTCACACCGGAAGGGCGCATTGTCGAACTGCCCGCCGGTGCAACGCCTGTCGACTTCGCCTACGCCGTGCATACCGATATCGGTCACGCCTGCGTCGGCGCGCGCGTCGACAGACAGCCTTACCCGCTTTCACAACCGCTCTTTAGCGGCCAGACCGTTGAGATTATCACCGCGCCGGGCGCACGTCCGAACGCAGCGTGGCTCAACTTCGTCGTCAGTTCGAAAGCGCGCGCCAAGATTCGCCAACTGTTGAAAAACCTCAAGCGCGATGATTCCGTCAGTCTGGGGCGTCGACTGCTCAACCATGCTCTGGGTGGTAGCCGTAAACTGGCTGAGATCCCGCCAGAGAGCATCCAGCGTGAGCTTGAGCGTATGAAGCTCGCCACGCTTGACGATCTGCTCGCAGAAATCGGTCTGGGTAACGCCATGAGCGTGGTGGTAGCGAAAAACCTCCAGCAGGGCGAAGCAACAGCGAACGTACCAGCGCAATCTGGTCACGGTCATCTGCCAATCAAAGGTGCAGACGGCGTGCTGATTACCTTCGCGAAATGCTGTCGTCCAATTCCAGGCGATCCAATCATTGCCCACGTCAGTCCGGGTAAAGGTCTGGTGATCCACCATGAGTCCTGCCGTAATATTCGTGGCTACCAGAAAGAGCCAGAGAAGTTTATGGCGGTGGAATGGGATAAAGAGACAGAGCAGGAGTTCATCACCGAGATTAAGGTGGATATGTTTAACCACCAGGGTGCTCTGGCGAACCTGACGGCGGCAATCAACACGACCACCTCCAATATTCAGAGTCTGAATACGGAAGAGAAAGATGGTCGCGTGTATAGTGCCTTTATTCGCCTGACAGCACGAGATCGTGTGCACCTGGCGAATATCATGCGCAAAATCCGCGTCATGCCGGACGTGATAAAAGTCACCCGTAACCGAAACTAGTCTTATGAATGAACAGCGCTATGCACGTATCCGCGAGATGCTCGCACGTCGTCAGCCCGATCTGACCGTCTGCATGGAGCAGGTTCACAAACCTCATAACGTTTCTGCGATTATTCGTACTGCAGATGCGGTCGGCGTGCATGAAGTCCACGCCGTCTGGCCGGGTAGCCGCATGCGCACTATGCTTTCTTCTGCCGCAGGCAGTAACAGTTGGGTGCAAGTCAAGACCCACCCGACTATTGGCGATGCGGCCGCACATTTAAAAAGCCAGGGTATGCAGGTTCTGGCAACCCATCTGTCAGATAAGGCCGTGGATTTTCGCGAGATTGATTACACGCGCCCCACCTGCATCCTGATGGGCCAGGAGAAAACCGGCATCACTCAGGAAGCGTTGGATCTGGCTGATCAGGACATCATCATTCCCATGACTGGCATGGTGCAGTCGCTGAACGTTTCTGTCGCCTCCGCGCTGATTCTGTACGAAGCACAGCGCCAGCGGCAAAACGCGGGGATGTACCGACGAGAAAACAGCATGCTGCCACAAGATGAGCAGCAGCGCTTACTGTTTGAAGGCGGTTATCCGGTGCTGGCGAATGTCGCTAAGCGCAAAGGTCTTCCCTACCCTCACGTAAACACGCAGGGCGAAATTGAAGCCGATGCAACGTGGTGGGCCACTATGCAATCTGCGAGATAAACGCGATGAAAGGCCGTTTACTGGATGCCATCCCACTCAACTCTCTGACCGGCGTTGGCGCAGCGCAAAGCAGTAAACTGGCGAAAATTGGCCTGCACACCGTGCAGGACCTCCTGCTCCACCTCCCTCTGCGTTACGAAGACCGTACCCATCTGTACCCAATTGGCGAACTGCTGCCGGGTGTCTATGCCACCGTTGAAGGCGAAGTGCTGAACTGCAATATCACCTTCGGCGGCCGCCGAATGATGACCTGTCAAATCAGCGATGGCTCGGGCATTCTCACCATGCGCTTTTTCAACTTCAGCGCAGCGATGAAAAACAGCCTCGCTACCGGGCGTAGGGTACTGGCCTACGGCGAAGCCAAACGCGGGAAATATGGCGCAGAGATGATTCACCCGGAATACCGCGTACAAGGCGATCTCAGCACGCCAGAATTGCAGGAAACGCTCACACCAGTGTATCCAACCACCGAAGGTGTGAAGCAGGCCACGCTGCGCAAGCTGACCGATCAGGCACTGGATCTACTCGATACCTGCGCTATTGCCGAGCTGCTGCCGCCAGAGTTGTTACAGGGCATGATGAGCCTACCCGAAGCACTGCGCACATTGCACCGCCCCCCACCGTCGCTGCAACTCAGCGATCTGGAAACCGGACAACATCCGGCGCAGCGACGTCTGATTCTCGAAGAACTGCTGGCGCATAATCTCAGCATGCTGGCACTACGCGCCGGGGCACAGCGTTTTCACGCCCAGCCGTTAAGTGCTAACAACGCGCTAAAAGATAAGCTGCTGGCAGCATTGCCGTTCAAACCTACTGCCGCACAGGCCCGCGTTACCGCTGAGATTGAACGCGATATGGCGCTGGATGTGCCGATGATGCGCCTGGTGCAGGGTGATGTCGGCTCCGGTAAAACGCTGGTAGCGGCACTTGCCGCGCTGCGAGCTATCGTACATGGTAAGCAGGTCGCGCTAATGGCTCCTACCGAACTGTTGGCTGAGCAGCATGCAAATAACTTCCGCAACTGGTTCGCTCCACTGGGCGTTGAAGTGGGCTGGCTGGCGGGCAAGCAGAAAGGCAAAGCGCGCCAGGCACAGCAGGAAGCTATCGCCAGCGGTCAGGTACAGATGATTGTCGGTACTCATGCAATTTTCCAGGAACAGGTTCAGTTCAACGGTCTGGCACTGGTTATCATCGACGAACAACACCGCTTCGGTGTGCATCAGCGTCTGGCGCTGTGGGAGAAAGGTCAGCAGCAGGGTTTCCACCCACACCAGTTGATCATGACCGCCACGCCGATTCCGCGCACCCTGGCGATGACCGCCTATGCTGACCTCGACACATCGGTCATTGACGAACTGCCTCCGGGGCGTACGCCGGTCACTACGGTCGCCATTCCGGATACCCGCCGCAGCGATATCATTGACCGCGTGCGCAACGCCTGTACCCACGAAAGGCGTCAGGCATACTGGGTCTGTACGTTGATTGAAGAGTCTGATTTGTTGGAAGCTCAGGCGGCAGAAGCGACGTGGGAAGAACTTAAGCTTGCGTTGCCAGAACTCAATATTGGCCTGGTACACGGGCGCATGAAGCCCGCCGAGAAGCAGTCAGTAATGGCGGCCTTTAAACAGGGTGAACTGCATCTGCTGGTTGCCACGACGGTGATTGAAGTGGGCGTTGACGTACCCAACGCCAGCCTGATGATTATTGAAAACCCGGAACGCTTAGGCCTTGCCCAGTTGCACCAGTTACGTGGTCGCGTAGGCCGTGGCGCGGTGGCATCCCACTGCGTCCTGCTCTACAAATCACCGCTGTCTAAAACCGCGCAGAAACGCCTGCAGGTTCTGCGAGACAGCAACGATGGATTTGTGATTGCGCAAAAAGATTTAGAGATTCGCGGCCCCGGCGAGCTGTTAGGTACTCGCCAGACCGGAACGGCAGAATTCAAAGTTGCAGATTTACTGCGCGATCAGGCGATTATCCCGGAAGTTCAGCGTATTGCCCGCCATATTCACGAACGTTACCCGCAACAGGCCGTGGCGCTGATTGAACGCTGGATGCCGGAAACCGAACGCTACTCCAACGCATAGTCAATTCATAGCGGCGGCGGATGTTACCCCGCCGCACAGCCGTTATTGCGTAAAAATCGGCAACAGCAGATACAGCTTAATCACCAGCGCGTTGACGATATCGATAAAGAACGCTCCCACCATCGGCACCACCAGAAACGCCATATGGGATGGCCCAAAACGTTCGGTAATCGCCTGCATGTTGGCAATCGCCGTCGGCGTCGCGCCGAGGCCAAAACCGCAGTGTCCGGCTGCCAGCACGGCGGCATCGTAGTTCTTACCCATCATGCGCCAGGTAACGAATATCGCGTACAGCGCCATGAAAATGGTCTGCACAACCAGGATTGCCAGCATCGGCAAGGCCAGAGAAGCCAGTTCCCACAGCTTCAGGCTCATCAGCGCCATCGCCAGGAACAGCGACAAACTTACGTTACCCAGCACCGAAACCGCACGTTCGAACACCCGATAAAAGCCCAGTAGCGCCAGACCATTGCTGAGGATCACCCCAACAAACAGCACGCAGACGAAGGTCGGCAATTCCAGCACCGTTCCAACCAGCATTTGCGCAACGATTTTACCCACCGTCAGACAGATAGCGATCAGAGCAATGGTTTCAATCAGCACCAGCGAGGTGATCATGCGCCCAACGTCCGGCTTTTCAAATGCGGTCGGCACAGCCTGATCGTCCGGCATACCGTCTGGCGTGGTGGAGTGTTTGACCAGATAACGTGCCACCGGGCCGCCAATCAGCCCGCCCAGCACCAGACCAAACGTTGCGCAAGCCATTGCCACTTCAGTTGCATTGGTGAAGCCATAACGTTCAATAAACAGCTTGCTCCACGCGGCCCCGGTTCCGTGTCCACCAGAGAGGGTGATCGAGCCAGCGATCAGACCCATCAGCGGGTCCAGACCCAGCAGGGTCGCCATACCAATACCGATGGCGTTTTGCATCAGCAACAGGCCAACAACCACAATCAGAAAGATACCCACCACGCGGCCACCGGCACGCAAACTGGCGATATTGGCGTTCAGACCGATAGTGGCGAAGAAGGCCAGCATCAACGGATCGCGCAGGGTCATATCGAAATTCACTTCCCAACCCATGCTTTTTTTCAGCACCAGCAGCGCAATCGCCACCAGCAATCCGCCTGCAACGGGTTCGGGAATGGTGTATTTTTTCAGGAAGGAAACAGACTGGACGAGCTTACGTCCCAGCAGCAACACAAGGGTTGCCGCAACCAGCGTTGATAACGTATCGAGATAAAACATTTACAGCTCCATTAGTGCGTTTAGCACAATCACGCACGATGCAATCCAGACCGATTTTTAGCTCTTATTGAGTTTTCGGAGTGGATTTTAAGCAGAAAATGATGAAAAGTTATATAAAAATGTTTGTTTATCCGTTTTAAATATTAAGAATACCTGCTAGCAAACGTTTGCTTTTCTGTCCTGGTCAGATAAAATCACCGCTTTTCCACCATGGGATTGCCTCTGATGTCCGTTAACGCCGTAGAGTCAACAAATGCGCAACCGGTTGCGCAGACTCACAACAGTGAACTGATTTACCGTCTTGAAGATCGCCCCCCGTTAGCCCAGACCCTGTTTGCCGCCTGTCAGCATCTGCTGGCCATGTTCGTCGCGGTGATCACCCCTGCTTTGTTAATTTGTCAGGCGCTTGGTTTACCGGCTCAGGATACTCAACACATTATCAGTATGTCGCTGTTCGCCTCCGGCGTAGCTTCTATCATTCAGATCAAAGCCTGGGGGCCGGTAGGCTCAGGGCTGCTATCCATTCAGGGGACCAGCTTTAACTTTGTTGCGCCACTGATTATGGGCGGTACGGCGCTAAAAACCGGTGGCGCAGATGTCCCAACCATGATGGCGGCGCTGTTCGGTACGCTAATGCTGGCAAGCTGCACCGAGATGGTTATCTCGCGTGTCCTGCACCTGGCACGTCGTATTATTACTCCGCTGGTCTCAGGGGTAGTAGTGATGATCATCGGCCTGTCGCTGATTCAGGTAGGTCTGACATCGATTGGCGGTGGCTATGCCGCTATGAGCGACAACACCTTTGGTGCGCCGAAGAATTTACTGTTGGCAGGCGTGGTGTTGGCGTTAATCATCCTGCTTAACCGTCAACGCAACCCGTACCTGCGCGTTGCGTCATTGGTGATTGCGATGGCGGCAGGCTATCTGCTGGCCTGGTTTATGGACATGCTGCCGCAAAATACTGCACCGGTAAGCCAGGACCTGCTGATGGTGCCAACGCCACTGTATTATGGCCTGGGTATCGACTGGAGTTTACTGCTGCCGCTGATGCTGGTCTTTATGATCACTTCACTGGAAACCATCGGCGATATTACGGCTACCTCTGATGTCTCCGAACAGCCGGTTTCTGGTCCGCTGTATATGAAACGCCTGAAAGGCGGCGTGCTGGCGAACGGTCTGAACTCGTTTGTTTCCGCCGTGTTCAACACCTTCCCGAACTCCTGTTTTGGCCAGAACAACGGGGTTATTCAGTTAACGGGCGTTGCCAGCCGCTACGTTGGTTTTGTGGTGGCGCTGATGTTGATCGCGCTGGGCCTGTTCCCGGCAGTCAGCGGTTTTGTACAGCATATTCCTGAGCCGGTACTGGGTGGCGCAACGCTGGTGATGTTCGGTACTATCGCAGCATCCGGCGTGCGTATCGTGTCCCGCGAGCCGCTGAACCGCCGCGCGATTCTGATTATCGCGCTGTCGCTGGCCGTTGGTCTGGGTGTTTCCCAGCAGCCGCTGATTCTCCAGTTCGCCCCGGACTGGGTGAAAAACCTGCTCTCTTCCGGTATCGCCGCTGGCGGTATTACCGCAATCGTTCTGAATCTGGTATTCCCGCCAGAAAAGCAATAAGCAAAATGCGGCGTTGGTTCTGAATCAACGCCGCTGTAACGCTCTTTCACCATTCCCGCCTTGAGCATTGCGCCTAAATCGTGCATAACTTGACTATGTGCACTTCGCGGGATGGAAGACCATGAAATTTATTGGAAAGCTGCTTCTTTACGTGCTGATCGCCCTTGCAGTGGCGATCCTCGGCCTTTATTTTCTACTGCAAACCCGCTGGGGCGCAGAGCATGTCAGCACCTGGGTCTCGGAGAACAGCAGCTACCATCTGGCGTTTGATACCATCGATCACCGGTTTTCTTCCCCTTCCCATATTCTGCTGGAAAACGTCACCTTTGGCCGGGATGGGCAGCCCGCAACGCTGGTCGCTAAAACGGTTGATATTGGGCTGAGTAGCCGCCAAATCACCGATCCGCTGCACGTAGACACCATTTTGTTGCAAAACGGCACACTGAATCTTTCTCAGCAAACCGCGCCGCTGCCGTTCCAGGCCGATCGCCTGCAATTGCAGGATATGGCGCTTAACAGCCCCGGCAGCGAGTGGAACCTCAGTGCCCAGCGCGTTAACGGCGGCGTCATTCCCTGGAGTCCTGAGGCAGGTAAAATTCTCGGGAGCAAAGCGCAAATTCAGCTCAGCGCCAGTTCGTTGACGCTCAACGATGTTCCAACTACCAACGTCTTGATTGAAGGCAGCATCGACCATGACCGTGTGACGCTAAGCAATATTGGAGCTGATGTGGCGCGTGGAGCATTAACCGGCGTAGCGCAACGCAATGCCGACGGTAGTTGGGTCGTGGAGAATCTGCGCCTGAACGATATCCGGCTGCAAAGCGACAAATCACTGGCCGACTTTTTTGCCCCGTTAAACACCATTCCTTCCCTGCAAATTGGTCGTCTGGAAGTGACGGATGCCCGTCTGCAAGGCCCCGACTGGGCGGTGACGGATCTCGATCTGAGCTTGCGCAACATGACCTTCAGCAAGGACGACTGGCAAACTCAGGAAGGAAAATTGTCGATGAACGCCAGCGAGTTTATCTACGGCTCTCTGCACTTCTTCGATCCGATTATGAACGCCGAGTTCTCACCGCAGGGCATTGCGCTGCGCCAGTTCACCACCCGCTGGGAAGGCGGTATGGTCAGAACATCCGGAAACTGGCAGCGCAGCAACAAAGCGCTGGTCCTCGATGATGCTGCCATTGCCGGTCTGGAATACACGCTGCCGGAAAACTGGAAGCAGCTGTGGATGAAACCCCTGCCAGCGTGGCTAAACAGCCTGACGCTCAAAAAATTCAGCGCCAGCCGCAATCTGGTGATTGATATCGACCCGAGTTTCCCGTGGCAGCTCACCGCGCTGGACGGCTACGGCGCTAACCTCGGGCTGGTACAGAACAATCAGTGGGGGATCTGGAGCGGGAGTGCCACCCTCAACGCTGCCGCAGCCACCTTTAACCGCACTGATGTGCGTCGTCCTTCACTGGCGCTGACGGCAAACAGCAGCACCATCAATATCAGCGAACTGAGCGCCTATACGGAAAAAGGACTGCTGGAGGCCACCGCCAGCATTTCGCAACTGCCTCAGCGCCAGACGCAGGTCAGCCTGAACGGGCGCGGCGTGCCAATGACGATCCTGCAGCAGTGGGGCTGGCCCGCACTGCCGCTTTCCGGCGATGGCAACATCCAGCTTACCGCCAGCGGCAATATTCAGGCCGATGCGCCGCTCAAGCCAACGGTCAACGGTCAGTTGCATGCGGTGAACGTGGAGAAACAGCAGGTAACGCAAACCATGCAGGCGGGCGTGGTTTCGGGGAGTGAAGTCACTGCACCACCACCTGCACAATGATTTATTGCCCGGTGGCGCTTCGCTTACCGGGCCTACTCTCGCTCATAAACGAATATATTCACTGCACAACAGCCATTTCACCGGCTCGTCCTTTTCAATCGCCGGGAAGCGACCGCCAGGTTCCAGAAAGTGGTTGTCATGCTGGTCGTCATTGACCATCGAGATTTCCCAGCCCAGCACGAACGCCTTCTCCGCCCAAAATCGATGATACAAGCGCGGCGGCAGGCACACTCCTTGTCCCGGCTTCAATACCAGCGTCTCGCCAGCGTCAACGGTACGCCGCTGGCCATCCACGCTAACCTCAACAACGCGTCGGGCGTCATACTCGTCATCAGGCGTTGCCCACGCCAGCTGCATGCACAAATCACCGCCGCCACGGTTAACGATATCTTCCATTTTATGGCGATGAAAATGCCACGGTGTTTGCTGCTCCTGCTGAATTTGCAGCATCTTTTCGGCGTACGGTTTGGGGTAATCCGCTGACCCCATCAGACCATTGCGCAACGTCAGTAACGTCAGCCCCGTTTGCGCAAAATCTCCGTGCCCAAAGTCGGTAATATCCCAGCCCAACTGGAGATCGCGCACTTCACGCCACAGAGTTTGATCCTGTTGCCGCCAGGCATCGACCGTAAAATACGCAAAATCAGGCAAACAGACCCGAAAAGTTTCGGCGATGGCATGCGCTTTATCGACGGCATAATTAATGTGTGAACGCTTCATTCCACTTTTCCTTGTTGCGAAAGAGGCGGGTCGCCCCGCCTGCATGCCGTTAGTAAAGTGATGCTTTGCCGGTTGAGCCGAACAGTTTCATTTTGTGGCGGATCACGTCCCGCGCAGCGCTAATGGCTTCCGGGTAGATTACGTTCGGGTCCCACCAGGTTTCTTTCGCCAGGATTTCGCGGACTTTCTGGAAGTAGGCGTATTTCATATCGCTGGAAATGTTGATTTTACCCACGCCCAGCGTCACGGATTCGGCAATTTCCGCATCCGGGTTAGCGGAACCACCGTGAAGCACCAGCGGAATATCCACACGCCCGGCGATGTCGCGCAGGATGTTCATTTGCAGCTCTGGCTGCATCCCTTTCGGGTAAATTCCGTGCGCGGTTCCTATCGCCACAGCCAGCGTGTCTGCACCAGTGCGGGCGATAAAATCCTCTGCCTGAGCAGGATCGGTATAAGTAACCTTCGACACCCCGCCTTCCACTGACGTCCCGGTCTGACCAATCGTACCCAGTTCCCCTTCCACCGAAACGCCTACCGCATGCGCCAGTTTGACCACTTCACGGGTCAGCGCCACGTTCTCTTCATACGGCAGCAGCGAGCCATCAATCATCACCGAGGTAAACCCACACTGAATCGCCCGCAGGACATGCTCAACCGAAGCGCCGTGGTCCAGATGCAGAGTAAAGGGAACCGGGCTACGCAGGGTGATATCACGGACGTAGCTAAAAAACGCATCGCCGACAAAATCATGTTCGCTGGGGTGAATGGAGATAATTGCCGGGGTGTTGGTCGCTTCCGCTTCTTCCACTACTGCGCGTACAAAGCAGCTGTCCGCCACGTTGAATGCACCGATGGCAAAACCGTGCTGACGGGTAGGTTGCAGTAATTCTTTCATCGAAACTAACATGTTAATTCTCCAGTTTCAGGGTGTAGAAAGCCCTGCCAGTGCATCGTTGCAGAGGCATAGAAGGCGTTACAGAAAATGAATCAGGCTTTGCCGATAGCGCCGCTGGCCTGCAGGTACGGAATAATGGCTTCCTCGCAGGCCTGTTCCATCAGGGCCAGGGCATCAACGAGTTCGCCGGATGTGTCGCGACACAGGGTATGCAGTAACGCAGCCTTTCCGGCTTCGAAAACCGCCGCGCCAACGTTTATCTTGGCGACGCCAAACGTCGGGCAGCGCTGTAGCTGGTCAAACGGCGTCCCGCTACCGCCATGCAGCGCCAGCGGCACCGTTGATAACCGGGCTATTTCCTCCAACCGCTGGAAATCAATAGCAGGTGTGATGCCCGGCGCGTACATACCGTGTGCCGTACCCACCGACACCGCCAGCAAATCGATCCCGGTCTGTTGGATAAAGGGTTCCACGTCGGCGGCCTGGGTCATCAAATCAGCGTTAGCGGCGTGGTCATAGCACGGAGCATCGGCCAGATGGCCCAGCTCGCCTTCCACGCACAGAGAAACGCTGGCTGCAAGCTCAACCACTGCCCGGGTCTGGCGAATGTTCTCCTCCAGCGCAAAGGCGGAGGCGTCGATCATTAAGCCGCTGAATCCGGCGCGAAAAGCCTGGCGAATGCGTACAGGATCCTTTCCATGATCCAGCGCCAGCGCGATCGGTACCGAGGCTTCCTCTGCCAGCGTTTTGACCACCGCCGCCGCTATCGTGGCCGGAAAATGCTCCAGGTGCCCCTGATACAAATTCAGAATGATGGGCGCACGGTGTTTCTCAGCCACTCGCACCGCTGCGCGGGCGCTTTCGAGGTTCATACAGTTGATGGCCAGCAGCGCGTACTGCTCGCGCCAGGCTTTGGTCACCATGCTTTTCATATCGGCAAACATACGGCCTCCGGTTATTCCAGGGTGAAGGTGATTTCTTCGTCTTTCAGCTTTTGATCGCTGAGTTCGTCAAACTCTTCATCACGCTCGGTTACCGGTTTCTTCCACAGCGACAGCATGACGCCGCAAATCACCGTACCGATCCCCAACGCCAGGCAAAACAGCAGCGGATGCGTAAAGAGCGGAACCACAAACATGCCGCCGTGCGGTACCGGGCTTTCGACACCCCACACCATAATCAGGCCGCCCGCAATCGCCGAGGCCACCACGCAGGAGCCCACCACGCGTAGCAGGTCGCGTGCCGCAATCGGAATGACCCCTTCGGTAATCATGCAGATCCCCATCGGGAATGCCGCTTTCAGCGCCTCGCGCTCCGCACGGGTGTACTTGTGACGCGTCAACAGGAAAGAGAGCGTAATGCCAAATGGAGGGATCATCGAACCGACAAACTTCACCGCTTCCGGACCGTACACACCGCTGACCAGCATGCCGTCAGCAAACAGCGACATGGTTTTATTCACCGGTCCGCCGAAGTCGAATGTCGCCATCGCACCGAGGATAGCGCCCATCAGAAAGCGGGATCCGCCCTGCATAGACTCCAGCAGATGAATCAACGCGTCCTGCAGCCAGGCAATGGGCTTGCCGATTAGCGTCATCATCAACAGGCCGCCAATGACGGTACTCAGTACCGGCAGCACCATGATGGGCATTAACCCCTGCATCGACTGTGGCAATCGGATATAGCGTTTGAGCAGCAGGACGGTATAACCGACCAGAAACCCACCCAGCATCCCGCCGATAAAACCGGTATGAATTTCTCCGCAGACGAAGCCGACTATCAGGCCCGGTGCGAATCCCGGACGGTCAGCAATGGAGTACGCAATCGCCGCGCTAATCAGCGGTACGATTAACCCCATCCCCCAGCCGCCAATCTGGTTGAGCATCCAGGGTATGGTTCCTGTTTTTTCACCGACGTTAGTCCCGCCAAGTATTTGCCCGAGAGCAATACAGATCCCGGCGGCGACAATTAACGGGATCATCCACGAAATCCCCGTTAATAAATGTCTTTTTATTTCCTGAGATAGCGGAATTTTATTTTCACTCATGTGAAACCCCTCCAGAATGAGGATCGCTACTGGTTATTATTAACTAATGATTTTTCGACCTTTTCAAGAAACTGAATGGGCGATTTTATGACGATTTCAGTTTTTACTCGCACAATGCGTTTGTTTAAAAATCGCTCCTCCCCTTTTATTTTTACATCGACAGCAAGAATCACGACATCAGCCGCAGAAATATCTTCTGTCAGCAGTTCGTTTTCTGTGCCAATGGTGCCCTGGGTTTCAACTTTTATATTATGGCCAAGCGCTTTAGCACCTTTAATTAACTTTTCACGGGCGATATAGGTGTGCGCAATACCCGCCGTACAGGCGGCAACACAAACAATATTCATAACATGCTCCACTTTTTATTTAGCAGACATTGGATTCAGCATATTGGCTAAAAAGCTCAATAATTTTCTGTGGACTGCTTTCAACTAATAGTTGTTCAATAATGTCGTCATCTGCCAACGCGCCAGCAACCTGCGAAAGCAGACGAATATGGGTGGTGTTTTGATCTTCAAGACGTACGGCAAACAGAATAATGCAGCGCACGTTGCTGCCGTCCAGGGTTTCCCAGGGAATGTCCTGACGAGTACGCCCAATCGCCAGCGTGGTATTGACCACCGCCGAGGATTTCCCGTGTGGGATCGCAATATGATTTTCGAAGCCGGTCGAGCCTTCTGACTCACGTTGCCAGACATCCTGAATAAACGTTTCGCGACAGCTAATTGCTCCATCTTTTTGCAGAATATCTGTCAGTTCCTCAATAGCCTCCGTTTTGCTTGTGGCCTTCATGTCCAAAATAACGCGATTTGTATTGAGTATTTTCGTGATGTCCATCAATCATACCTCATGGAGTTCAGACATTAATTTTCAACGACCAGCGACGTCGCCCGATGTAATTTTTCCGTAATAACCGTTTCTGTTACCCGCTTAATATCCGCATCATTGAAGAAGGCAGTGACATACACGACCGGCATGGCAACTGCGGGTAAATTAATCGTCGATACCACCAGTTCAATATCGTCCGTCAGTACAGAGGGCAGGCTGCCTGCCGACACCACGCCGACGATAGTCCAGTCCGGAAAGGCGCGTAGAATACGGCTTTTGAGTAAATGAGAAGTGCCGATTCCCGTTGAACAGACCAGCAGCACACGTTTACGCGCTATCTGACGCTCCATTGCGGCCTGAAAATGCACGGTTAAATATCCCACCTCATCTTCCGACACGGCCCGATCGCCCCAACCGCTAAACACCCGATTCACCGCACACTGGGTCAGACGCCACACGTCCTGTAACTCGCCTTTGATATCTTCCAGCAGCGGATTACGAATGCGTATCTGATAGTTCAGGCGGTTAATCAGCGGCTTAATGTGGATCAGCAATCCGTCATACAGCGCCGTGTCCTGGCTAAGATCGCTGTCGACCATCTCGGCGAAGGTGGCAATCAACCGATGGGTAATCAAACGCGCTTCGTCGCTGGAGTGCATATGGCCAATCACGCTCACGTCATTATGCTCTTCAATCACCACACCCGAGGAGATAATGTATTGATAAATAAACCAGACTTCGTCTTCCGGCAGCGGGTGGGCAATGCGTTTTTCGATATGCTGAATCATGCGACTGGCAATGGAAAATATGTTCTCATCACAGGTAGTGATGCTCTCTTCTTTTCTCGGAAGCGCATTGCCCCGCGTGATGCGGTACATCATGATCAGAATATGGGTAAAGATATTGACGTAATAAGGCTCGCCCAGAGACCAGCACAGGTCGTTCTCCATTTCCTGCAACAGCGTCTGAACAAACAAAACGTCTTCTTCGCCAAAGTAATGCACTAACGCTTTATAACTGCCCGGATCCAGGCGTGAATAAATCACGCTGCCGGGTTCATTATGGTTAATCACACCGTTAATCAGCGACGCCATCGCCTGGCGCACACTACTCTCGCTGCCTTCGATGTGCGTGCCGCTCTGACTGCGAATCAACGACAAGCCCAGTGGGGTAATCCAGGATTCAATCACTTTTAGATCGTTAACAATCGATGCGCTACTAATGAAATAACGTTCGGATAATTTACTGATCGACGTTTCATGCGGCGTTTCGCTTAATAACTGTGAGGCTATCTTGACCCGCCGTGAATTATTCATCATGCCGTCAGTATCATCACCCTCCGATCCTAATAACTGGTCCATATATAAAAGGTCGGTAATATTATCGGCACTTAATATCACCCCAGCACCAGCACGTTTATCGATAGCTATTTTCCATTCTGATAACCATGGTTCCAGTAACCGCAGATCGCGCTGCACTGTTTTCTCTGAAACAGATAAATACTCGGCGATTTTCAGCAGTGTGACATATTCCTTCTTAGACAGAAGAAATTTTAATAATCTGTTTTGTCGCGAGGTAATCATTTGCATTATTTACCCTTATTACATACCAGATTAAATATCTATACCCGTCATACTTCAAGCTGCATGTGCGTTGGCTTTCTTTGCTCACCCCAGTCACGTACTTATGTACGCTCAGGGGATTCGCTGCGTCGCCGCCTTCCTGCAACTCGAATTATTTAGGTTATAAAGAAGCGTTTATGCTCCACGTGTAATTCGTGATGATAAATATAAGAGGACTACGATGCGCCAACAATACTAAATCGTGTCCTGTATTCCGGACAGAAATAAGACAAAAAGAGGAAATAGTGAGATATTTACGGCGCAGATCACATTTTTCGTGGGAATCAGAGTGATACCGCTCGCAAATATGGGGAGATAAAAATTTAATTCAGGATGTTTTGGATTTTCAGATCTGGAATGCTGCTCGCAGCGTGGGCCGGATAAAACGCAATGCGTCGCCATCCGGCCCACGGTGAGATTTACTTACAGAGTAATCGTTAGCACATCCGCATCCGGCGTGACAACCGCTCCCCACTCACTGCCCACAGATGAACCGCCCTTCACGCCGCTAACCTGCGTAATATTACGCAGACACAGCGTCCAGTTACGCGCTTCGCCACTCCCTTGCACGGTGATGGTATTACCCGTACGCGTCGCCTTCAGCGTGAAGATAACCGAGCCGCCAGCCGCCGGAACTTCACAAATCGCCTCCCGGCCTTCCTGCAGATGGAACAGCTGGAACGCCGTCCCTTCATGCCAGGCGTAGTCCGGCTTCTGGTTATTGCAGCCCAGCGCCAGCAGGGTGTTGTCACGTACATAGACCGGCAGACTCAGGAAGTCATGCTGCTGCTTATGCCAGCGGCTACCAGACACCTCATCGTTATGCCACAGATGCGTCCAGCGACCTTCCGGCAGATAGAACTGCACATCACCCGCCTCGCTAAACACCGGCGCAACCATCACGCTATCGCCCAGCATGTACTGGCGATCAAGATAATCACAAGCGGGATCGTCCGGGAACTCCAGCATCATTGCGCGCATCATCGGCGTTCCGAGCTCATTGGCGCGCGCCGCTTCGCGATACAGGTACGGCATCATGCGGCATTTCTGCTCAGTGAAGTAACGTACCACATCGCAGGATTCATCATCGTACGCCCATGGCACACGGTAGGATTTACTACCGTGCAGACGGCTGTGGCTGGAGAGCAGCCCGAATGCACACCAGCGCTTGTAGACATGCGCCGGGGCGGTATTCTCAAAGCCGCCAATATCGTGACTCCAGAAGCCAAAGCCGGACAGGCCGATGGACAACCCACCGCGCAGACTTTCGGCCATCGATTCATAGTTGGCGTAGCAATCACCGCCCCAGTGCACCGGAAACTGCTGCGCGCCCACCGAGGCCGAACGGGCAAACAGCACCGCCTCTTCTTCACCAACGGTTTCTTTCAGCACGTTCCACACCAGTTCGTTGTAGATGTACGCATAATGGTTATGCATTTTCTGCGGATCGGCACCGTCAAACCACTGCACGTCAGTAGGAATGCGTTCACCAAAGTCAGTTTTGAAGCAGTCAACGCCGATATCCACCAGACCTTTCAGCTTGTTGGCATACCACTCGCAGGCTTCAGGATTGGTGAAGTCATAAATCGCCAGGCCCGGCTGCCATTTATCCCATTGCCACAGGGAGCCGTCCGGGCGCTTGAGCAGATAACCTTTCACTTTCAGTTCATTGAACAGCGGGGATTTCTGGCCAATATAGGGGTTTATCCATACACAGACCTTCAGCCCTTTTTCTTTCAGGCGGCGGATCATGCCTTCCGGGTCCGGGAAGGTCACCGGATCCCATTCAAAGTCGCACCACTGGAAAGCTTTCATCCAGAAGCAGTCGAAATGGAAGACGTGCAGCGGCAGATTGCGCTCGGCCATCCCGTCGATAAAGTTGTTCACCGTCGCTTCATCGTAATTAGTGGTGAACGATGTAGTCAGCCACAAACCGAAGGACCAGGCTGGCGGCAGTGCCGGACGACCGGTAAAGCGGGTATAGCGATCCAGCACCGCTTTCGGCGTTGGGCCGTCGATGACGAAATATTCCAGATACTCGCTTTCAACGCTGAACTGCACTTTTGACACTTTCTCAGAGCCAATTTCAAACGACACGCACTGCGGATGGTTTACCAGCACGCCGTAACCACGGTTGGTGAGATAAAACGGGATGTTCTTGTAAGACTGCTCGGTACTGGTGCCGCCATCGCGGTTCCAGGTTTCCACCGTCTGGCCGTTACGTACCAGCGCAGTAAAGCGCTCGCCCAGCCCGTACACCGTTTCACCGACGCCCAGATCCAGGCGTTCAAACATATAGTTTTTCCCGCTGTTGGTGTCCTGCACATAGCCGTTATTTTTCAACTGGCTGCCGGTAATACGTTCGCCGTTACGCAGGAAATCCAGCGACCAGAACTCACCTTTAGTGACCCGCACGCTCAAATTACCGCTTTTCAGTTCGGCAAATTCAGCGGTGTTTTGTATCTCTACGTTGACGTCCTGCAGCACGTTCAGCGGGTAGTGCGGACCGTTATCCAGCGCACCCTGGAAGTGTTCCATACGCACCCCAACCACGCCTTCCTGCGGCGAGAAAAAGCGCAGGGTGAAGAGTGGAGTATCCAGTTGCCAGGTACGTTCACGCACATCGCGCGGCGCAACGTAGACAATCATCTCGTTACCCTGTTGTTCGACATCGAATACCTGAATCGGGTGGGTTAAATTCAGGCCGGGCTGCGTCAGCCAGTTTCCATCGCTAATTTTCATCGTTGGTTCCTTAGTTCTGTAATTCTTTCGTCGAAAAATCCTGCTGATTGCGGTGCGCGCCCTGAGCCAGCTGACGCATGATTTCCGTCAGAAACGGTGTTTTCAGGGTGTAGAAGCGTTTGGCAATCACGGCACTCAACAGGTAACAAATAGCCGGGACAATCGTGAACAATGCGATAATGATGCTAATGGTGGCGCTGTTCTGGGTTTTCGCTGCGGCATCGTAACCGCCGCCCGCCAGCATCCAGCCGATCATCGCCCCGCCGAGCGCCAGACCCAGCTTGAGCACAAACAGCGTGCCTGCGAAGCTGATCCCCGTCAGACGTTTTCCGTTGCACCACTCGCCGTAATCAACGGTGTCGGACATCATCACCCACTGGATTGGCGTCACGAGCTGATGCAGTACGCCAATCACGAAGATGAAGGCGAACATGGTGGTGTTGGCGTGCATCGGTACGAAGAACATCGCCAGACTGACGACCGCCAGCAGGGCGTTCGTCCACCAGAAGACGCTGACTTTGCATTTCCAGTCGGTCAGCGGTTTTGCCAGCGCAGAGCCGATAAGATTGCCGACGCAATAGGTGGTGAGGAAGGCGACAAACACTTCCGGGGTACCCAGAATCCAGGTGACGTAATACATCATCGCCCCGCCGCGAACGCAGACGGCCAGGATGTTGAGGATGGTCAGCAGACCGACGATGCGCCATTGGTCGTTCTGCCAGATGTCGCGCAGGTCTTCACGCATTGAATTGTTGGTTGGCGGCGCTTCAACACGTTCTTTGGTGGTGAAGAAGCAAAACGCCAGCATCAGGAACGCCACAACCGAAAGCACGGCAATCCCGCCCTGGAAGCCCAACGCTTTATCTTCGCCGCCAATCAGATTCACCAGCGGCATCATCAGCACGGTGGAGAGCATGCCGCCCGCCGTCGCCAGCACAAAGCGCCATGACTGCAGGGAGATACGCTGCGTTGGGTCATTAGTTATCACACCGCCCAGCGCGCAGTAGGGAATATTCACCACGGTATAAAGCAGGGTCAGCAGCGTGTAGGTGATTGCGGCATAAATCATTTTGCCGTGCAGGCTGAGGTCCGGCGTGCTGTAGGCGAGCACACAGACCAGGCCAAACGGCAGAGCGCCAAACAGCACCCACGGGCGGAATTTCCCCCAGCGTGAACGGGTACGGTCGGCGAGCAGTCCCATGCAAGGGTCTGAGATAGCATCCAGCGCGCGAGCCAGTAAGAACATCGTGCCGACAAAACCAGCCGGGATACCAAAAATATCGGTATAAAAGAACATCATATATAACATAACGTTATCAAAGATAATGTGGCTGGCGGCATCACCCATGCCGTAGCCAATCTTCTCTTTAACGGACAAAATCTCACTTTTCATTACGCATCCTTGTTAGCACTTTCACACGCACTGATACCGATTACAGTTCTTGTAAACCATCCCTGTGAGCGCGGGTATTGCGATATCTCGTTATCAAATTACGATTCTTGTTTTCTGTGATCGGGGTAGCGTCAAAAAACATACATCACTGTAACTTATGGATTTCGTAGGGATTTATTTGAAACTGGTCATGGTATGGAGAAACGGAAGTTAAAAAAGTGAGTGAGGGGGTGTGGAAACGTTTGGAAGTAGCTATAATGCGCCCCGCCTCCATGTAGCAATCGAGGCGCGGAAGATCGTCATCTCCGGTGAGGTGGCTGGACTTCAAATCCAGTTGGGGCCGCCAGCGGTCCCGGGCAGGTTCGACTCCTGTGATCTTCCGCCAAAATTCCTCTTCTGAACTCAAAAAATTCCACTCTAATCCCTATCTATCACGCTTTCAGGGCCTCCTCACCTTGACATACTTCAACGTATCTTAAGTGAATGAGGAAAACATTATGACCGCGTAAGTTGTACTGTCGGAACCAGCTTAAATTAACGGTTTCGCTGCCATCCCTGTTCCGGCAAAATTGAATCATGGAGATGACTGCTGCGTGTGGTCAGGAGCACATTCACACCTTCTGATTGACTAAAATGGTTCGATAAACAAGGGGATGTCCGCAGATGGATATTGGTTGGTTAGAGGATTTTTTGACACTCGCAGAACTGCGTAATTTCTCACGAGCAGCCCAACGACGGAATATCACTCAACCTGCATTTGGCCGTCACATCCGCGCATTAGAAGAAAGCGTGGGCCAGCAGCTAGTCGATCGCAGCTCTTCGCCGGTAATGCTAACGCCCGCAGGCTATCAATTCCGTTTAATTGCACACAGTATGGTGAACCAGCTAAAAGAAGGTATTCAGAAAATGAATGGCCTGACGTCTGAGATGCTTAACCCGGTGCGTTTCTGCGCACCACATTCACTTTCATCCCCTTTTCTGCTGGATTTAATCGAGCAAACGGATAACACAGCGCCGTTTTCTGTGAATATTCTACGGGTGGATTTTGCCGTAGAATCTTTGATTGAAGGGACCAGCGATTTCCTGCTGGCCTTTGATACCCATGCTTTGCTCCAGCCGCCGTTTATCAACCTGCTGTTAGGCAAAGGGGAACTGCTTCTGGTCAGTGCTCCTGACGAACATGGGCAGCCGCTATTTGCACCTGATGAAAACCATCAGCAACCCGTGCCCTATTTGCGCTACCCAGCTGACTCCTATAGCGCACGCATGGTCGAACGACTGATGCCACAGCAGCCGTTTGCCTGCGAGCCCATCTTTGAATCTTCACTATGTGATTTGCATCGACAGATGGCACTACGCGGCAAAGGTCTGACGTGGTTGCCTGATTGCCAGATTGCTGAAGAGCTTAAGCAAGGCAAACTTATCGCTGTCGATCGCGAGCGATGGCATATCCCCTATCAAATTCGCCTCTATCGCAACCAGTCACAGTTGCATCAACGCGCGGAAGCATTTTGGCATCGTCTGTCGCAACGGACCTCGAAAGGGGGAGACATTTTAGTTAGCGCGATAAATTCAACAAAGAGCAGTGCCTGAATGTATCTGGCTATGCTGGAATAGCATTTCATCGTAGCGAGCGCTTTATTTATGATCGGTGCTATCTTTTTTATCGATGAGTGCCCTTAATGACGCAGGATACGCAAACGATTACCTTGCCTGAATTCTTCACGGCATTTCCCAAAGTGGATCTCCATTATCATTTGTTGGGCGGAGTGCGCTTAACCACTATGCTGGAGCTGGCACAAAAGTACGATGTGCCGCTCACGGAGGCGGAAGCTAAAAGCTACTATCGCCGCTATCAACATGAAAGCCGCGTCGTCAAAGGTGGCATAGCCGCACTGAACTTTTTATATCCTCTGTTACGCAGCGCAGAAGACTATTATCGCGTTACCAGTGAAGTAGCCGAAGACGCTGCGGCAACAGGTATCCGCCATCTGGAACTATTCTGGAACCCATCTGATACGGAACTAACCTACGCGGAAGTAACGGATGCAATGAGCCAGGCGATGGAGAAAGCGACCAAGCGGTGGAATATCCGCGCCCTGTTTATTCCTTCGATTAACCGCGAGAAATCTCCCGAAGAAGCCGTCGCGATGGTAGAGGCCATACTGCAATACCCACACCCATTGGTGCCAGGTATTGGCATCGATTACAAAGAAAATGACGCTCCGATTGAGCATTTCTGGAAAGCCTATCGCAAAGCTGAGCACGGTGGCTTACGCCTGACGGGACACTGTTCAGAGTTCGGTTTGCACTGGCGTAATGTGGAAACTGGTCTGGATCTCATTCATCTGGAACGTATCGATCACGGTTACACCGTTCTGGATAATCCGGAGCTAACCACCCGCTGCGTGCGTGAAAATATCCCATTTACCGTAGTACCCAGTAATACCTGGTACTTAAAGAAATGGCCGGATAAATCTCAGTGGCGTCAGAATCATCCGATTCGCCAAATGGCGTTGGCGGGGATGAACATTATTCCCGCGACCGACGACTGGCATATGCATAACACTAACGGTGCAGAATGCTATCGCGTGATGGTTGAAGAGTTTGGCTTCGATCTCGACGGCGTGCGTCAGCTGATGTTGAACGGCATTGATGCCTGCTGGCAGCCAGAAGATGTCAAAGCGCAATGGCGAAAAAACTGGGCGCAGGAATTTGACACCCTGCGTAGCCGGTTAAACCAGGAGCCACAGCTTGATGCGGCGCAGCATATTTCCTATCGCCGCCCACAGACGGCATAGCATAGAGAACACTCCATGTTTACCTTAATTGTTGGCATCATCATTCTGCTCATGACCATCATCCTGCTTATCAAAAAACAGGACACGCGTACCGTACTGCTATTTTCTGGCATGTTGATGTGTCTGATCTCCCTCGACCCCATGGAGGCGATGAATAGTTTTGCTCAGAAAATGGTTTCTGAAGGACTTATTCAGGCCATTTTATCGGCTATTGGTTTTGCTACAGTGATGAAATTCACCGGCTGCGATCGTCATTTAGTTCGCTTGCTGAGCGCACCGTTAAAACACGTCGGCCTTTTCCTCATTCCGGGGACAATCTTACTGACCACATTTGTACAGCTAGCGCTGCCCAGCGCAGCGGGCGCCGCCGCCGCTGCAGGAATCACCATGATCCCTATCCAGTTGGCAGCCGGTATTCATCCTGTTATGGCTGCAGCGTCCGTTTTGGCGGGAACCTTCGGTGCCAGCCTGTTAAACCCCGGCAGTCCTCACATGGCACTAGTCGCTAAAATTGTCAGCGGCGATGTAATGGATATCATCGGTAATCGTGTGATGACCGTGGTGTGGCTTGGCCTGATCATTATGGTCGGCATGACGCTTACCGCCATCTTTCGTAAAGAGCACAAAGGCTATCATTCCCGCCTGGATGCGGAAGTTCCTCAGGAAGGCCCAATAAACGTACTGGCTGCGTTAATGCCCCTGGTCCCCATCACGTTGCTGATGTTGGGTGCATTTGGTGGCATAAGTTGGCTGAAAATGGGCGTCCCACAGGCCGTGATGTGGGGCGTTTTAGCCACTCTGGCGGTGACGCGTACGCATCCTGGCAAAGTGATTCCCGCATTCTTTGATGGAATGGGCAAAGCCTACAGCGACGTGTTTGGTATTATTATCTGCGCGGGGGTTTTCGTTGCGGGACTGACTTCTGTAGGACTGATTGATGCAGCAAAAAGTGCGCTGATTGATTTTCCACAGGCCGCCCGTTTTGGTGGAACCATTGGCCCATTCTTGATGGCAGTAGTCATCGGCTCAGGTGATGCCACAGCCTACGCCTTTAATGAGGCTATAACTCCTCATGCCGCACAGTTTGGTATGAATCCCACCAATCTAGGGACTGCCGCAGCCTTTGCAAGCTACCTGGGACGCACAGCTTCTCCGCTGTCGGCGGCAGCAATTGTCGTCGCCGGGATGGCTGGGGTTTCACCTATCGATCTCATTAAGCGCACCGCACCCGTGATGTTGATTGGTTTAATTTTGTTAATTATTTTAATTTAGCTGCTCTTTGGGTAATTGTGGGATATCGCCCGAATGAATAGGATTGGAAGCGCGCAGGCGACTCTCCAGTGAAATACAATTCCCATAAAAAAATAAAGCCGCCGATCGGTTAATCAGCGGCTTTTACATTACTGCATTACATTAGAAGTTATATTTCACACCCAACATACCGCGGGTATCGCTGTAGCCTTTGTCACCAACCTGTTGGGCCACGTTGCTCCACACATTGAGGCGCGGAGTGATTTGACCTTCAACGCCGACTTTCAGCTCGCCAATGTTTTTGGTGCCGCGCATGTCGTTGCTCACATCGTCCATTTTCACGCTGGTTGTCTGCGTATTGTGGATCCAGTTGGCTTCGACAAACGGCTGGAACTCGCGAGATTTACCGTCGTCGATGGCATTGTGACCATTGATAAAGGCTTTTACCCCCAGACGGGTCATCAGGTTGCCATCGGTGTTGTCCTTCACGCGGGTACCGTTCGCTTCGCGGTGGCTGTCGGCTTGCACGTCCATCCATACCACCTGCGCTTTCGGTTGCAGCCAGTAGCTATTGCGTTCGTTTTCACCCAGTTTGAAGCTGTATCCGGCTTCAACAGAAGCAGTTATCCCGCTGGATTTGTATTTCTCTGCTGCCTGCTCCTGGCCCATTACTTTGTTATCAAACCAGTTGTACAGCGCCCAGGTATCTACGTAGGTGCCGGTCTTGTCGGCGTCATTGGCATACCATGTGCCATACAGCCCCACGCTGTAACCGGTGACCTGACCACGTGAATGGTAGCCGGTCAGGCTGGACTGCGTGCGGTTCTGGCTGTTGGCATAACCGGCCATCGCGCCGAGGTGCCAGCGGTCGAGACCGTCGCTACTCCACTGCGCCAGGTCGCCGCCTAGCTGCATCACATAGCTGTTGCTTTGGGTTTTCAACTGCCCGCTACCGTCTTTGAAACGGGTATGCGCCCCAACGTTACGCATCCACAGGCTGGTAACTTTCTTCTCGCCTGTCAGCATATCGACGTACTGCGTTTCACCCAGACGATCGTGCAGTCGGGTCATAAACAGCGTGTTAGCCGCGTAGTTGTTCGCCAGATAACTGCCTGCTTCCGGACGGTATTGCTGCTCAGTGACAGGAGGCGCAACGGGTTCTTCCGGCTCAGGGAGAATCGGGTCTACAGGATCCACTGGGTCTGGATCAATAGGGTCAACCGGGTCCGGATCAACAGGGTCAGGGTCATGCGGATCGACGGGGTCCGGCTCTTCCGGATCCGGCGGAGCCGGAATAAAGCTGGTCAGATACCAGTTACTGCCTTTCTGCACCACGTTATAGTCGTACGCTCCGGCAACAATACGGCCCGCTTTCTCAAAAGTACCGTCAGAATTACCGGCTACTTCGATGATCTCAATACCTTCAATGGTCTGCGCCCCGGTTCCACCAATGTTATTCACCGCCACGAATGCATTACCCGCGGTGTTGCCGAGCACTTTCAGCTTGTCGGTTTCCGAGGTATCGTCATTCAGGACGGTATTGAAAACCAGTTTGCCGCCGTTCCCGGTGAAATCTTCATTGATGGTAAGCGTCTGCCACGGTTCGCCATCAGCATGCCCAAAGTTCACCACTGACCCGCCGTTCAGCGTCAGGTCGGTGAGCGTTGAGCTGTTGGTCATGTTCCAGGTCGCGTCGCTCATTTGCAGCGAGATAACGCCCGTCCCGGCAGTGGCGCTGGTGATGTATGACGCCCCGCTCCACAACGAGTTGTCGGTCATGTTGAGCTTAATGGTACTGCTTTGCTGCGGCAGGCTGCTGGTTGCGGCAGTCGCGCCAGCGGCATGAAGATCGCCGTCAATGAGGAAGCGCCCGCCGGCGGAGCCGTCTACGATGCCGCCCGTTTCGGTGCTGATGGCATAACTTTCGTTGCTGTGATCGCCAGCCATGGCAATGGCGGCACCGCCTGCCAGGTTTATCGCCCCGCGTGAAGTCGCATACAGGCCGCGTGGCGCTTTGCTATATGACGCCGCTTTCGCCGAACTGTTCACGTTGATCGTTGCGTTTTCACCGAGATTCACGGTCGCGTTGGTGGAGTAAACCGCATGTGCGCTGACGCCGTTGACCGTAATCGTCGCGTTGTTGCCCAGTTCCGTTTTGGACGATGAGGCGGCATAAATCCCCGTGGAAGAAGCCCCTGAAGTCTCGATGGTGGCGTCATTGCCAAGCAGGATTGAGGAACCGCTCTGCCCGGTGCGAAGACCTTCTGAACTGTCACCGATCGTCACAATGTGTGCCCGGTCGCCGACCACAATTGTATTTTTGGCCTGCGTGGCGTCTTTCATCGCGTTTGCCGTGATACCACGTCCCTGGGAACCGGTGGTTTGAATATACAGATCGTCGCCGACGTAAATGCTGGCCGAGCCCTTCCAACCCTGGCTATAGGAGTTGTAACCGGCGTTAATACCGTCACCATCCTGACCGTCCACATAAATGCTGGTGCGATCCCCGGTGATGATAAAGACCGGGTTATCCGGCGTATTGGCCCCGTGCGTGCGGATACCGTCAACATCTTTACCATTATTGGCGGCATTCTTCGACTGCGTGCGGATCGTCAGGTCGTCCCCAAAAATAACGCCCGGACTACCCGTTGTACTGTTCTGAATAACGGTAACAGAGTGCTCAAAAGCTTCAGCGCCGGGTCCATTAATCGTTAATCCATTGCCATAAACGGGAATCGTGCCCGCACTCCATTGATAAACATAATTCGGCATGGCGCTGGTTTTAGCGAAATTGGCATTTGCCTGCGCTGGAATTATTGCCTGCAATTCCGGGGGCAGACTGCTAACCAGTCCGCTGGAGGGTAGACTATCAACGTCAACCCATGCCGCATGAGCGGAAAATACCATAGAGGTTAATGCGGCTGAAACCGCTATGGCAATACGAGAATAAGATTTGGGATTTGGCATATTAGCCTCCTGCTTTCAGGCGTAGAGCGTCCACCACATCGCAAGGATGTGAAAATAATAAAACTCAAAAATACGTTATAAAATGTTCGACAATATTTGATGAATACTATGGCCTAACTTATCTTCAAGTCTGAGCTTGTAGACATATATTTTCTTAATATCGATATTATCTATTTTGGTAATTTGCTGAATACTTTTCCCTGACACAAAACGCTTCAGTAATATCATTTCAGTATAGTTAAGTGAGCGTCCACGTTTGCTGTTAGCGAGATGACCAGTAAAGAGTCGCCTAATTTTCTGATGTTGAACGTCGTCATCATCATCAGAATATATAATTCCTTGTATTTTATTGCTTTTTGATAACCAGTAGTTGGCTAACGGCGCCAGGTTCCTGTCTGCTATCAACACAATATGCATACCGCTGTAGGCCAGCCGGTCAACCCATTGCGGGTCGGCAAACAGCCGCAGATTCGGGAAAGAAAAGTCTACAAAAATAAACCCACGCGACAAATGGTTTTGATTATTAAGCAGAAGCTTTTCAATAATTCCTTTTTGCAGAAAACCATTCCCCTCAGGCCAGATCGCAAAAGCGGCACGGTGACAGTAACTGGCACGAACCGCAGCATCCGGAAATAATTGACAGGATAATTCACAGCTTATGCAACGAACAATCTGTGACGGTGATCTCTTCATCAAAAATGACTCCTGTTATTTTTCCATAAATATTTCATTGGTAAATAAATGTGTCAATCCAACACGTAGTACGTTCCTTGTCAGTTAATAACAGTGGTACTAATAAAATGTAATAAACTCCTGATGCACTAATATGTATAGGCTGTGAGTAATACGATTGCGCTAAGCTTATTTACGCTTTATCTCAGAATAACAACCGATGCCTTAGGAATTTTATGCATAAATTCAGATTCTAGGATAAACAGTAAAAAAGCACTATTTGCTAAAAAATAACCTGCGTAAAGGTTGCTTATTAATTACGTAATTCTGATAACTGAATCACACTTGTCATGTTGTGGACAAATATAAAGATAATTCAGATAAAACTGTAATGAATTCTCATTATTTAACCTTAGTTAATTTTAACCTAAGAAATAATAGTGTTAACGCATTGTATTTAAAGGATTTTTAATGAATTGATGAAATTCTTATCTTTGATCATGAACAAAGAGTGAGGCGCATTATCGATTTGGATGTAAAATTTAAAAGATGCGTTAACACACGCTGTGATTCGTTTTGGTTACTGAGGGCTGGGCAATTGTACCTTATCAATCAGTTGGTCGAATTTAATCCTGATAGCAAAAGTCTGGTCAATCGTCAGACCGGGCGAGCAATTCAGCTCCAGCTCCCTGCCTCGCTCTGTTTTCTCTATTTAATTACTCACGCAAGTGACATTGTTTCCCAGAACACGTTGATGACTATTGGTTGGGGTGAAAGAAATAATGTGACCACCACCAACACATTTTACCAGGCTATTCTGACACTACGTAACGCGCTGGCAGACGTGGGGTTGCCTCGTGATACGGTGAAAACTATTTCCCGACGCGGGCTCAGATTAAATGAAAATACGCAAGTAGAGACAATAACGCTTCAACAGAGTGAAGTTTCCCCGCCACCGGTTATTGAAGAAATCACACCCGCAAAGATAATTCCTTCAACACCACAACAAACGATGCAGATACCCTGGTTTGAGGTTTTATTTAGCGCCAGTGTCGTGATTGCCACGCTGATCATCTGGCTGGTGTGGTATCAAACGCGCCCTGTTATGCCGTTTAGTAAATTTGTCCCGGTCTCTATGCAGACCCCTTCGCGGCAAAATTGCAAAATCTATTACTCACCAAATGAACACGACCAGCAAGGCTATTTCAATCTGATGCAGTTACATCCCTATCTCTGTGAAAACAACAAACATGTTTTTCTTTCCGGCTACAGCAAAGCAGAGAGAATCGTAGCATTTGTCTGTGATAAAGATGCACGGGTGGATGCTAACGCGTTTTGCACTACTCATTATTACTGGATGCGCGGGCAATGAAAAAAACACACCACCTTATTTTGCTCGTAATCGGTCTTGCGATATTGCTCGGTTCAGGTGGGTGGCTATGGTATTCACGCTATGCCGACAAGCCGCTGAATTGCATCGGTAACATGGAATGGAACATTGGCAGCAATCGCTTTACCGGTACGTTATCGTTTCGGATGTACAACAGTGAAGGCCTGGCCACCATTACCGGCAAACTGTACGGGCGTAATACCTCAGATATCAGCAGGAACATCTATTTTAACTACACCCAAAAACGCGATGCGCGAGTGCTACAGGCGATGCAGGTCGTCAAAACCTTCGCCGACACCGCTGATGAAGCGGATATTAACAACACATTACCTGGATTTTATCGTCAAAGCGGACGAAGCCTGAGCCTGGTCATGGAGGAGTATAAAGGTGCATGGATTTTTGCCAGCTCCAATGTGCCCTCGCTGTATTGCCGCAAAAGGTAGCGTCATATCCGGAAACAAAAAGTACAGCCCCTCAACGAAATTCACATTTGTCATCATTAACTTACGCGACATGGGTCACTGAATCCACACATAACCCATTGCTATTCTTCATCGCGAATCAGGAAACATCCTGAATATCACAATATCCGTTGCGTAATAATTAAGCGAAATGGGCGTTTTATTTTGCTCAGAAGACTTCAACCTACGGATGGGTATTTGGAGAAGACGTGGGCAGGGGCGTTTATCTCTCTCGCGAGCAATGTCTGAGCATTCAGGCGTTATCGCATTTCAGGAAACGATGTGTTTCCGGTGTATTTTTGGCGTACATATGAGGGATACGTAATGTTTACTTTTAAAAAGTGCCTGATTGCACTTTCTATAAATTTGGCCGTTGTTTCATCAGGTTTTGCGTGTACGACCCTGCTGGTCGGCAACGAAGCATCAGCGGACGGCTCCATGCTGGTCGCCCGTAGCGCAGACAGCGATGCCCTGAAAGCACAGCATTTTGTCATTCATCCGGCAAAGCAAAATCAAACCGGGATATACAGCACCAAAGCACATAATGGTGCGAATGATTTTACCTGGCCACTGCCGAAAAACTCTCTGCGTTATACCACTGTCCCAAACTGGAAAACCCAACTGCACGGCGCGACCGGATTTAACGAGCTGGGCGTTGGCGTGAGCGGTACAGAATCCATTTTTGCCTCACCAAAAGCGCTGGCTGCCGACCCGTACGTTGAGGATAAAGGGATCACCGAAGACGATATCCCGGATATTCTGCTGTCGCAGAGCAAAACCGCGCGTGAAGCCGTGGCGCTGTTGGGCCATATCGTTGAGACCGTCGGCGCAGGCGAAGGTTTTGGCGTTGCCGTCGTCGACGATAACGAGATCTGGTACCTGGAAACCGGTAGCGGCCACCAGTGGATGGCGCAGCGTCTGCCGAATAACCAGTATTTTGCCACCGGTAATCAGGGCCGCTTACAGGATTACGATCCTAAAAATCCGGACATGATGGCGTCAAAAAACCTGATTCAATTTGCGACCGAAAAAGGTCTGTACGATCCGGCGAAAGATGGCAAATTCAACTTCTCCAAAGCCTATACCCGTGATGACGAGCGTGACCGCACGTATAACGACCCTCGCGTATGGACCATCCAGAAAGAGTTTAATCCTTCCGTAAATCAGGATATGGCCAAAGGGCGCGAATTCCCGGTCTTCATGACGCCAGAGAAGAAAATGACGCTGGACGATGTGAAGGCCGTACTGCGTAGCCACTATGAAGGCACCAGCCATGACCCATACACCAATGGTTTGAACGGCAAAGAGCCATGGCGTCCAGTTAGCGTTTTCCGTACCTATGAAGCGCACGTTATGCAGGTCCGTCCGTGGTTGCCAAAAGAGATTGGTGAAACGACCTACATTGGTCTGGGCATGGCTGACCTCACCGCCTTTGTTCCGTACTACAGCGGCCTGAAAGCGTATCCGGCAAACTACACGATGGGTAGCGATAAAGCGGACGATCAATCCATTTACTGGAAATACCGTAAGTTACAGACGCTGACGATGACCGATTATCCGAAGCTCGCGCCGATCGTCAAAAAAGCCTACAAAGCGTGGGAAGATAAAGTAGCGAAGGAGCAAAAAGAGGTCGAAGCAGAGTATCTGAAGATGGCGAAAACCGATAAACCTGCCGCCGATAAGATGCTGAATGACTTCAACCTGCGCATCATGGCCGATGCTGAGAAGCTGACAGAGGACCTGACAAATCAGCTGTTTACCATCCGCACCAAAGACATTCAGTCTGATATCTTCTTCGCTAACGCCGCGAAGAAAGACTGAGTAACGACACGATAGTATTCTGGCGTAAAGCGCTTATTAGCTTTGCGCCAGCATTTCACACCGCGCCTTCACCGCGTCGTGCAGCAGACGAACCGCCGTTGAAAGCTGCTTCCGATGCGGGCAAATCATATTCAGCGGAACTTTCTCTCCCTGATAATCCGGCATCAGCAGTTGTAATCGACCGTCACGCACATCCTCGCTGACATCCAGCCACGACTTGTACGCCACACCTTCTCCGGCAATCGCCAGGCGTCGGATCACTTCCGCATCGTCGCTCATAATGGTGCCGTTAACCTGCACACTACTGACCTCGCCGTTGCGCGTAAACGTCCAGCGATCGTGCAGGCGGCCGCGTAATACGAAAGTCATGGCGTTGAGCTGTGTTAAATCATCCGGTTTTTGCGGCGCGCCGTTTTGCTCAACCCATTCCGGTGATGCCACCAGCACGCGTCGGTTACCCGGTGCAACGGGCAGCGCAATGTAAGACGCGTCTTCGGTGTTGCCATAGCGAAACGCAACATCGACGGGGTCTTTAAAGACATCCGTTACCTGGTCGGAGAAAAAAATCCGCAGGCGCAGCGCGGGATAGCGGCGTCGAAACGACTGAAAGACCGGCAGCAGCAGGTTACGACCAAGATCGGAAGGCACGGCTATTTGCAGCGTGCCTGAAACTTCATCTTCCGGGGTCTGAATTTTTTGCAGCCCGGCATGCATCACGTCCAGCATCTGGCGGGCATAGGGTAACCAGACCTCACCTTCTGGCGTCAGGCGCAGGCTGCGCGTGGAGCGGGCGAACAAGCGGATAGCCAACGTAGACTCCAGGCGCTTGATAGCAGAACTGACCTGAGCAGGCTGAACGCCGACTTCGCGCGCAGCATCACTAAAACTATTCAGCGCCGCGGCGCGGACAAACAACGTGAGATCTTCAAGCCGGAACATTTTCACTCCCCGAGTATAAGTCCTGTCGCCATAGGGCTATTTTTCCCGTTCTGTTACCGGTTTACCATCGAATTATTCAACTGATTCCTGTGACCGGAGAGAATATGAAAGCCATCGCCATTACCCGCGCCGCGACCGACGGTAATAACATTGAATTTTTACAAGAGATTGACCTGCCCATGCCAGTTGCTACCGGGCACGATCTGCTGGTTGAAGTGAAAGCCATTTCCGTCAACCCCGTGGATACCAAGGTCCGCGAAGGTTTTAACGCTGATGTGCCGCGCGTACTGGGCTGGGACGCCGTTGGCGTGGTGAAGTCCGTGGGTGAATCCGTCACCCTGTTCGCACCTGGCGATGAAGTCTGGTACGCCGGAGCGCTGGGCCGCGCTGGCAGTAACAGTGAATTTCAGCTGGTTGATGAACGTATTACCGCGCTGAAGCCAAAAACGCTGGATAACGCTTCCGCTGCGGCGCTGCCGCTGACCGCCATCACCGCCTGGGAAATGCTGTTCGACCGTCTGGGCGTTGAGGAAAATGGCAATGAAGATGATGTGTTATTGATTGTTGGTGCGGCTGGCGGCGTCGGTTCTATTCTGACGCAACTGGCCAGTAAGCTGACCAAAATGACCGTCATCGGCACCGCATCACGTCCGCAGAGCCAGAAATGGGTACGTGAAGCGGGTGCTCATCATGTGATTGATCACAGCAAGCCGTTGACGGAAGAGCTGGCACGGATAGGCATTAAAGAGGTGACGCACGTTGCCAGCCTGAACAATACCGAGCAGCACTATTCGCAAATTATTGCTGCCCTGGCGCCGCAGGGCAAACTGGCGCTGATTGACGATCCGCAAACTCTCGATGCGCGTCCGCTGAAGGCCAAAAGCATTTCGCTGCACTGGGAGTTTATGTTTACCCGTTCGATGTTTACCACCCACGACATCATTGCGCAGCATCAGTTACTGACCCGCGTGGCGCAGCTGATCGATAACAACACTCTTCGCACCACGCTGGGCGAGCATTTTGGTGCTATCACTGCGGCAAATCTGCAAAAAGCCCACGCGCAAATTGAAACCGGTCGCTCGGTCGGCAAGATTGTGCTGGAGGGGTTTTAACATGTCTGATTCTGACGTGATTTCAATTATTGCGGTACTGAAAGCCAAACCAGGGAAAATCGATGCACTGAAGCAGGCGCTACAGGCTCTGCTGCTGCCCACGCACCGGGAGCCGGGCAATATTGAATATGCCCTGTTCCAGTTACGCGACACGCCGGATGTGTTCTACGTGCGCGAATCCTGGCGCGGTCAGGCCGGTCTTGACGAGCATATCGCTCTGCCACATTTCCAGGCGTTCATTCTGCAAATGAACGATCTGCTGGCCGAACCGCTACGGCTGGATTATCTGACGCCGATTGCGCCTTAATGTCTCGACGCTCCCCCGCGGCTATGCGGGGGATTTACATCAGATATTCCGCCCGGCCATAACACCACCATCCACATCCCAGACAGCACCGGTCACCCAACCCGTTTTATCAGACAACAGGAAGGCGACGGATTCAGCCACATCACACGGCGTACCGATCCGACCAATCGGATGGAAACTGTCAAAGCTGCTCATCACACCTTGTATGTCTTCTTTCGGGATAAATCCTTCGTAGATAGGTGTATGCACCACTGCTGGCGAAACCGCATTGACGCGAATCCCATTCGCCCCCAGCTCGATGGCCAGATTTTTAGTTAATGCATGCAGGCCTGCTTTTGCCATTGAGTACGCTGAAGAAGGTGTTGCGCCAATTGCTTGTTGTGCCCACATCGAACCAATATTCACAATGGCACCCTGGATGTTAGCCGCCACCATATTACGCACGACATCGCGGGTAATAAAAAACGTCGCGCGGTTGAGGCTCATGTACAGCTCATAATCTTCAACTTCATGATCAGTGAAAGGTTTTGGGAAGAAAACCCCAGCGGCATTGACCAACAGGTTGATGTCTTTGTGCTCAGTATTCACCGTTGCCATCACCTGCTTAACGCCCGCTTCTGACATCAGATCCGCCACAATGACGGAGACGTCACCCAGCTCCACCAACGCCCGACGAGCCCGTTCCGCTTTCTCGGCACGATTGCCAACCAACACCACTCGACCACCACCCTGGAGGATTAGTTTTGCAGTTTCAAATCCGATACCACTGGTGCCGCCTACCACTAACAGTTTTTTACCGACAAATAATGTGTTCATCGCTAGCCTCGTTTCACGTATTCGTTAATGCGCTAACAATGCCACTCCCCTGAGGCGCTGACGAATGAGAAGAAATAGCGATCCGAGAAAGAAAATCTATCTCGTTGACATATACTGAGGATATTCACAAAACGGGAAATGATCTGATGCGATCGCTGAATCGGCTTAAATGGTTACACGCTTTTGAGGCCACTGCCCGCCACGGCAGTTTTACCGGGGCGGCACAGGAACTGGGGGTCACTCCGGCTGCCGTTGGGCAACTGGTACGTGCGCTGGAAGACTGGGTTGGCCACCCGCTGCTGCATCGTACCCGTTCAGGCAAAGAGCGCCTGACGCTGGTCAGCGAAGCACAGGACGCGTTGCGTGAGATAACCCAGGGACTGGATAGTCTGGAATCCGGGCTGAACAAGTTACGCGGTCGGCGGGCGCGCTCGGTGGTGATCATCACGGCCTCTCAGGTACTGGTGATGAACTGGCTGATGAGCCGCCTCAACCGTTTCTCACAAGCGCATGAAAACATAGAATTACGCCTGAACGTGACGGAAAAGCTGATGGATGTTGCTCATGGCGAAGCGGATTTGGGCGTACGTTGCGGCAAAGGCGACTGGCCTGGGGTAAATAAAACCTGGCTGATGGATGAAGAAGCGGTTCTGGTCTGTAGCCCACGTATTGTGCCAGTAGATAAAATATCCTGTGGTGAATGGTTGGCCGGACAGAAGCTTATCCATGATGACACTCCCCACCCCGGCGCCAATTTCCCGGACTGGAATGATGTCCTGACCGCCACCCAGGCACCTGTCGTTCGCGACAGTGGATTGCACATCAACTCTACCTCCGCGGTGATTCTGGCGGCGCTCAGTGGTCAAGGTGTCGCCATTGTGCGCAGGGCATTGGTGCAGCAGCTACTGACAGACGGGCAACTGGTTCAGCTTCATCCCAACACCCGCTGGCCTCTGGCATGGTCTTACTACATTGTTACGCCGCAGCACGCGGTAATGCGCCCGGAGGTAAAAGTCTTTAATGACTGGCTGATTGCGGATGTGCTGGCAGAAATCACAACCATCTCTGCTATGATGCCTGCACACAAATAAAACAAAACAACATGCCGAGGGAAAGATGAGTTCCACCAGAAGAGGGATGATGAATGTCCTGATTGCCGCAGTATTGTGGGGAAGTTCAGGCGTTTGCGCGCAATACATCATGGAGCAAAGCCAGATGTCATCGCAGTTTCTGACCATGACGCGCCTGATTTTCGCCGGGCTCATTCTGCTGATGCTCTCTTTCGTTCACGGCGACAAAGTGTTCTCCATTATCAAAAATCGCAAAGACGCCATCAGCCTGCTGATTTTTTCCGTGGTTGGCGCACTCACCGTACAGCTAACCTTTCTGCTGACCATTGAAAAATCCAACGCCGCCACCGCGACGGTGCTGCAATTTTTGTCACCGACCATTATCGTGGCGTGGTTCTCCGTGGTGCGCAAAGCGCGACCGGGGATTTTAGTGCTGACCGCGATCTTCACCTCGCTTATCGGCACCTTCTTGCTGGTCACCCACGGTAACCCGACGTCGCTGTCTATCTCACCTGCCGCGCTTTTCTGGGGAATTGCCTCGGCGTTTGCCGCTGCGTTCTACACCACCTATCCCTCAACGCTTATCGCGCGCTACGGCACGCTGCCGGTCGTCGGCTGGAGTATGTTAATCGGCGGCATGATCCTGCTGCCGTTTTATGCCGGGCAGGGCACTAATTTCGTAGTGAATGGCAGTTTGATTCTGGCGTTTTTCTATCTGGTGGTCATCGGCACATCGCTGACATTTAGCCTGTATTTGAAAGGCGCGCAGATGATTGGCGGACCGAAAGCGAGCATTTTAAGCTGCGCAGAACCGTTGAGCAGCGCGTTGCTGTCCCTGCTGTTGTTAGGTATTACTTTTACCCTGCCAGACTGGCTGGGCACGCTTTTGATCCTCTCTTCGGTAATACTTATCTCAATGGACTCACGTCGCCGCGCCAGAGCGGTTTAGCGCCAACCGGCGCGGCAAAGGGTCATGATTACCAGCCCGGAACCGCGCCGCCGTTAAAGATAGTTTCTGCCGCCTTCGCCACTTCAGGTGACTGATAAGATTGCAGGAATTCTTTCACATTCACGGCATCTTTGTTGTCTTCTCGCGCCACCAGAATGTTCACGTACGGTGAGTTTTTGTCTTCAATAAATACGCTGTCATGTACCGGGGAAAGCCCGGTTTGCTGGATGTAGGTGGTACTGATAATCGCCACATCCACTTTCTGATCGTCCAATACGCGCGGCAGCTGCGCACCTTCCAGTTCCATAATTTTCAAATGCCGCGGATTATCCGTAATATCCAGCGCTGTTGGCAGCAGGCCAGTATCCGCTTTAAGGGTGATTAACTTCTCTTTTTGCAGTAGCAGCAGCGCCCGACCCAGATTGGTCGGGTCGTTAGGTATCGCTATCGTTGCACCGTCTTTTAGTTCGGCGACAGTTTTGATTTTCTTCGAATAACCAGCCATCGGGAACACAAAGGTATTGCCCACCGCAACCAGCTTATAGTCGTGTGCTTTATTATCTTGTTCGAGGAACGGACGGTGCTGGAAGACGTTAGCATCCAGCTCACCATGATTGGTGGCATCGTTGGGCAGCAGAGAACCGCTAAACCCCACCAGCTCCACCTCCAGGCCATATTTTTCTTTAGCGACTTTCTTCGCGACCTCCGCCACATCCTGCTCTGCGCCGTTAATTACACCCACTTTTATATGCTTTGCATCACTGCTCTGTTGATCGCACCCTGCCAGCAATAATCCCGCCAGTAATACCGCCGCCCCGGCCCCGAAATAAGGTATCTTCAGCTTCACGTTTTATCCTTTTGCAATAACCGCCTGATGAGTAATGAAATGACTATAGCGGGAAGGTCGCTGCGGTTTAAAAAACGAAAAAGCATCAGCAAGAAGAAAAAAGCATAACGAGAAAAGAGATAATTAGCCGGAATACGCCGTTAGCTCATCAATGGAAAGCCCGGTAATAACTAGCACCAGTTCACGATCGATCCCCTTCTCAAGCATGGCATGGGCTATCCGCAACGCTTCGTCCTTTTTGCCCTCTAGCAAACCCTTTTGCAGTCCCTCCTGCAGGCCACTGCGATGACCCGACTCACGTAAGCATTCTGCAATCGTCATTAATCTCTCCTTATGCTGTGGAACGCGCAGGGCAACCTGTCGAATAAACGCCTCAAAACGCGATGCGCTGCCAGACTGCACCAGGTAATTAAATAGCGTTTCTACCTGACTGTCATTAGCGTGTCCCTTAATCAATAGGGCAACCAGTTTATCGACCAGCACCATCAAATCGCGCTCGCGTATATGCTTCTGGACAAGTTCCAGGAGCGCCACTCGCCGGTGCTGCATAATCTCATCATCAGAGACCACTGTGATATCGACCAGCGGGAAGGCCGCGCCATAAAGCTGCCGCGCAGTTTCTGGATCGTCAAATTCATCCAGCCAGCACAGTGAAAAAGGGTACGGACTGGCGATGCCATGATAAAAAAGTATCGGAATCACCAGCGGCAGCGTTTTGTGCCCGGCATCAAGGTGATTCTGCATCGCGGCAATGGCGTAACGCATCATCCGAAATGCCATATGGGCATCCGGTGAACTCTGGTGTTCAATCAACGCGTAGATATAGCCTTTACCGGTTCTCGTTTTTAGCGACCACAGAACATCGGAATAACTGGCACGCAGGTCTTCCTCAATAAAGCTCCCTGGCTCCAGCTTCAGTGTGTTCAGATCGCAAAGTTCACGTAATGGTGCGGGGAGATAGCTATCAAGAAAATCCCGTGCCGTTTCTGGATGACTTAAGAATTTTTTAAATACCGCATCATGCGGCGTAGAAGTTGTTGGTTTTTTCATGGCGGTCCGTCACCAGAAGAACAAGATGACGGAACCTTACTCGCCAGTCGCACACACAACATCTGGGAACTTTTCTATCTGCGAGGCGGCTTGGCGGATAAATACATGCTTTTGCAATGTATTCATTTTCAGGGAATAGCGTTCGCAAAAATGCCCGGTAAGCGTGATCACCTCCGGGCATTTTTTATGAACCATCCGGCAATGGCGACATCACACCAGGGCTTTGACTATCTCCATCAACCTGACGACATCTGCAGGCCGGGTCTTGCCTGTCTGTGGGTCGATAATCGAGCTGTAAACATGCGGCATGACGCGCGGTACTCCCGCCTCCAGACAGGATTGCAGGATAACGCCGAAGTTATCGAGATCGATACCGCCGGTCGGCTCAATCAGCGTCATGCCGTTACGTGCAGCGGTCGTCGCCAGTGCGTACAGCTCTGGCAGCGACTGCTCACCGCCCATCGGGAAGAACTTCGCCGCATGGGCTCCTGAATCCAACATCATACGGACCGCTGCATCGCAGGAAACGCGGGCTGGCGTGCCCTGGCTGCTGCTGACCCCGGTCGAGATCAACACTTCCCCCGGCGTGCCCGTGGGACTGACTAACGCGTTGATATGGGTCTGTTCACCACCCGTTGCCGCCAAGGCGCCTGCCGCAAACCCACAGCCGGTAAAGGTCTGGTTGACGTGTGCCGGATGGACCTGTGAGGCAATCATCGCCGCTTTGTAATACTGCGCCGGATCGCCCGCCCCCAACCCCACGGAAATCGACGGCACGTCGGCCATCCAGCGTTTTACTTCCTTAACCCCTTCCTCAACCGAGGAGAACTGTGCCGAAAGAATGCCGATCACCGCGTGGCCTTCGGCAGCATCATAGATTTCCCGCGCATTGGCGATATCCTTCGCCAGCACGTTAATAGCCACTTTATTGCGATAAAAATTAATGTGCTGCATGTTCTGCAATCTCCTTTAGTCGGGCCACGATCAGCGCCATTTCCCCTTCTGCGACCGTACGCGGGTCAAGACTAAATACGCCCTGATGAAGGTTGTAACGGCGAGCGTAGATCGCGATAGCGCCCTCTCGCAGTTGCGTTTCTACGGCGTAAGCATCCATTCCCAGCACCTGCGCATTCACCCGAATACGAATCCGCCAGATGGCGCGCCCGGCTTCGTCCTGCTCAATATCCGCATCCAGTCCGCGAATCTCTGAAATCGCCTGCGCCACAGGGTGGAGCGCTTCGGCAGTGACCACGGTTTGTCCCTGATGGTAGTTTTCCAGGGCATACACCAGTCCAACCATATTCTCTTTGCCGATTTTCATCGCACGGGCAATCCCGTGGTGCTGTGCTTTACACGCGGCAATCCACTGTTTCTTCCCGGTGATAAATCCGGAGGTCGGCGCGTTAAAAGCTTTTGCCCCGCTGTAGACCACCATATCCGCCCCGCTCGCCACCCAGGCGTGTAAATCTTCCTCGGCGGCGGCATCGACAATCAGCGGTAGGTTGTGAACCTGCGCGACCTGCACAAAATCCGCAATGTTCAACATCCCTTTCTGCACGCAGTGGTGCGACTTCACGTACAGCAGCGCGGCGGTGTTGTCGGTAATCGCGCTCTCCAGCTGCCAGCGGGCCGCCAGATTACTTGAGCCAACCTCCACCACCCGCCCACCGCCCAAACGGATGGCGCTGGTAATGGGTGCACCGTAGTCAACGTTATGCCCGCGCAGCATAACCACTTCATTGGCCATACCTGAGCTATCCGGCATCAGCGTGACTCGCGCCTGGTCACCACGAGTAATAGCGGCGGCAACAGCAATAGCAATACCCGCCGATGCACAGGAGGTGACATAGCTGTCTTCAGCCCCGGTGTAGCGGGAAACCAGTTCTCCGGTGCGATCCACCAGTCGATCAATTTCAACAAAGGCTGAAGCAGCTCGCGCGGTGGCTTGCATCACTTCCGGCGCCACGCTGGAAACGCCCAGAATCGTCATCTTGCCGCAGGCGTTAATGACCTGTTTTAGCCCCAATTGTTGGTAGATGTTCTGTGTCATGGCTTACAGCACTCCCAGCAGCGAACAGACCACGCTGAGCGCGACAATCGACAGTAAAATCGTGGTGTAACGCGGTCCTTTCTTCACCAGATAGAAATAAATGGCGAACACCGCCGCCAGCGGCAACAGGCCGGGGGCAATAGAGTCGAGGATTTGCTGAACCACCACTTCAGAGCCTTTCAGGGCGCTAAGTTTTAACGGCGTGGTGATCTTGACGTAACTTGCCGACAGCGCACCCATCATGATCAAGCCCAGCACGTTCGCGCCGTAGATAAGCTCCTTTATTCGCCCTCCCTGCAGCAGCCCAATTATCGAGTCACGCCCCAGCGTATAACCTTTGTGCACCATACCGTAGCTGATTGCCAGCGTAATGGCGGGGTAGAGGATTAACGGTACAATTCCGCCCATCGCGCTGCCATTGGCGGCAAACGGGATGAAAATAGCAATTAACAGCGGCATCACGGCGGCCCAGATAATGGAGTCCCCCATCCCGGCCAGTGGACCCATCAAGCCCGTTTTTATCCCGGTAATTGAGGCGTCACTGATTGGCTCGCCGCGCGTTTTCTGCTCCTCCATCGCGATGGAGATCCCCTGAATCACCGCCCCGAACGTCTGCTCTGAGTTGAAGAAGTTCAGATGACGTTTCAGTGCTTCCACCTGCTCCTCTTTTTGCGGGTAGAGTTTTTTGATGATCGGCGTCATCGAGGCGCAGAAAATCAGGCTTTGCAAACGCTCATAGGAGCTGGAAACTTCCGCGCCCAGCCAGTAGATAAACCAGGCTTTGGTGATGTCTGCTTTGGTCAGCGTGCCGCTTTCGCGCGCGCGCTCCACCAGTTCATGCTGCATTACGTCGCTGCTCATCATGCTGCTCCTTCATTTTTCGCCAGACCTTTAATCAGGAAGGCCACGCAGGTACCAAAGATTGCCATCGCCATGATGTCTACCTTCAGGTACAGCACCGCAAAGAAACCGCCGATAAACCATGGCAACAGGCTCTTTTTACCGATCACCATAATGGTGATGGCGAAGCCCAGCGCCGGCAGAATGCCGCCCATAATTTCAAAGGAGTGCGTCAGCCAGTGCGGCATCAGCTTAAGGAAGCTTTCCACAACGTCCTGACCAAAATAGTTAGCGGCGAAGACCACCGGGAAACGCAGTACCAGTCCGAGCAACGCCGGGTAGAGAAACGCACAGCGCATAATGCCCGCCATGTTTGCCGTTTCCGCATGCTTGTCGGCCATATGCACCCACGCTGCGTTTAACGTGCGGCGCAACTGGTCGAGGAACACGCCGATCACGCCAAACGGGATCGCCAGTGCGATAGCCAGGTTCGGGTCCATTCCGGCCTTCACGGCGATAGGAATTGAAATGCAGGCAGCCAGCGCCGGATCCGACGGGACGTTGCCGCCTGGCGTGGAGGTCACGCCGAGATAAACCAGCTGCATACCTGCGCCGATGATCATTGCCGTTTCCATGTTGCCTAACAGCAGGCCAACGAATACAGCAATCACGACGGGTTGTAGCAGCATGGCGGAGAAGGTGTAGCCAAGGCGTAATCGGGCAAACCAGTAATACAACCCCATCAGGCTTGCGAAGACTAAAGTATCCATAATTAAGTACCCTGTTATCAAAGAATTAGAATTTTTTCAGGATATCGTCCAGCGACTGCGGCTTATCTTCCGGGATAGTCTGGAAGAACACCTGAATCCCACGATTTTTCAGGTCGCTCAGGATGCCGACGTCTTTATCATCCAGCGTAATGTTCTGGAATACTGCTTTGCGGTTTGGCCCACCGCCCAGCCCACCGACCTGAATGGTGGTGACATCAAATCCCAACTGAACCGCTTCCTGAACCGCAGCCAGAGAGGGGAACAGCACCAGCACTTTGCCGTCACCAAGCTGGTTTTCTTTCCAGGCTGCCGCAAAACTTTGGTTACCGAAACAATCCACTTTGATATTCGGCGGCGCGGCCATCAGGTAGATATTTTTCATAAATGGATCGGCATCCAGCTCATCGCTGACCACCGCAATCCGGTTTGCCTGAGATTGCCCAACCCATTTGGTCACCACTTGTCCATGAATCAGACGGCTATCGATACGACATAAGACGATGTTTGCCATGATGTTTATTCCTTATTGTGATTGTTGTAATTGACGTACGTGGGCAACAACGTCCAGGCAGCTGCTACGCCCGGCCTCGACCAGTTCGGCCACGCAGGTGGTCAGTTGGCCATGCTCGCGTTTGTCGAGCGCCTCCAGTAACAAAGAGGCGTTGAGCCCGGAAATGACAGCCACCGGGTAATCGGCGCTCAGCCGTGCCGCCACGTTAGACGTGGTGCCGCCAATAAAATCGGTCAGGATCAGTGAGCCTTCCGGCATAGCTTTCACTACGGCTTCGACGCGCTGATAAAACTCGCCGAGCGTATCAACAGGCATCAGGGCAATTTCCGTCACGCCTTTGATTTCACCCATCACCATGCGCAGGCTGTTGCAAAGCTGTTGCCCCCAGCCGCCATGGGTCAGCAGCAGGATCTGGGGCAAGGATTCAGTGGTAGTCAAAATGGCCTCCTGGCTCGATTACATAGACATAGGTAAACAGAGCAAAGGCTGTGCCAGAATTTGTGTCACGCGGGGGAGTTGTGGATGCAGGCGGGGCGCAAAGCCCCACCGGGCAAGGGATTAGCTATACAGCAATTCGTAGATATAAAAATATTCCGCGTCCGATAAGCGAATGGCATAGGCCTCTTCAATCGGCAGGAAAGCAGATTTAATGACACTAAACGCGCGAACATCCAGATCCGGCTTGTTCTCCAGCGCCATCTGTAACGGTTTGCGGTTAATCACGATACGCTCGACCATACAGCAGCAGTGGATCAGGAAGCGCAGTGTCACCTGGCGGCTCGGTTTCAGCGAAAGCGCGGTGGTCAGATGATTCAACACGCCTTCCATCTCTTTCAGAATACGCTGCGGGTTGAGCACCGAAATATGATTAATGATGCTCTCCATGGTCAACGCGCTGATAAAGCGCATCGCGCTGCGCTCCATTTCCAGTCGGCGCTCGCTGCTGGAGAGATCTGGCGTCAACAGGCTGAGCACCAGCTCAGGGCCTTGCTCAGAGAACAATTCTTCGAGCGAGATAAACGGAATATCCGGCAGTCCCGGCTGGAAAGTACCCACTATGCCTGCCAGACGCTCACTGGCGTTAATCGCCTGCTGAACGCGCTCCAGGCTGCGAACTTCGTTGTAATCGAGGATCACCATCCGCGTATCCTGCGACATCAGTTCGCCGAAGCTCTCTTCCAGCACCTTTTTGATTTTTTCTGCCGTTCCCATCCCGGTGATGCAGGAGATAACCAGCACTTTACCGCTGTTTTCCTGCTGCGGCGTACAGAGCTGACAGGGAATATTTTTGCTCTGCATCAACGCCGCCAGCTGCGGTAAGTCACTGGTTTCGTAGCTCAAATCCAGCCCTATCTCCAGCAGACTGGTGAGCGTGATATTGGGCATCAGCAGAACGTCTATCTGGAATAATTTGCTGATCGTACTGCCAAAATGGACCAGTGAGCCAATATCCACCATCAGGATCAATCGGCGATATTGCCGGGTCTGGATCATCTGCGTCAGGGCCTCCAGCGTGTCATGCACCGACTGCTCGAAAGGCATATCAATAGCGCTGAACACCTCGCGCTCCAGCACGCGATTCACGTACTGCGCCTGGCTTGTGGCGGTCGTCGCGCCGTGGGCAATCAAAATCACCCCGCAGTCCGGACTGGCGTCAATCCGTTGGCGATAATGACGGCACTCTTTGAGGAACAGGCACAGCCAGACCACTTCCGTCGCCGGACACTGAATATGCAGCAGTTCATTGATTTTTCGGCATAACAGCGTGGCGTTTTCATATTCATCTTTGCAGCGATCGAGGATCAGGCTGGAAGAATAAAGTTGCGGAATAAGGCCGCGCTGCACGTAACCAATCAGCGCCAGAAAGTGTTTACGCAGCGGGTTAACCAGATTTTCCGGCAGCGTAAAACCAAGCACCTGCTCAACGCAGCCGATCAGCAGCGTGACCCGCTCTTCAATCTGATCGCCATAGCGCGGGGGATGCGCCACGCTATCGCGGCTATAGAGACCATATTCAAAAATCGAGCTGAGTTTGTTTTTGAGGATTGCCAGCGTTTCGGCTGGCGGTACGTTGCTGTTACGCAGGTTGATGTATTCCCGGGTCAGGAAGCTGTAAAAGAGATCGCTCTCCTCAATTTCAGCTCCGGTGGCCAGCGAATTTTTCAGTGCCGGCAACGTGCGGGCATCAATGCTCAGGTGTTCTTTGCCTTCGAACAACGCCCCAACCAGCAGACGTTGTTCCGGCGTGGCGTTAAAGGGGATCTCGGTCAGACGTTTATCCAGCTGTAGCGTATCGCTGTGCTCCGTCATCCCCGAGGCCCAGGCCTGGGCGCAGAGAAACTGAATGTCGCTCTTGAGCTGACCAATATTGCCTTCCAGCGGCTTATTCAGCAGCCAGAGCAGCAGGGTACGGTCGATGCTTATCGTACGCTCGATTTTGCGGCTCTCACGCTGTAAGAAACCAACAATCAGTTCAACCTGCTCTTCCACCGAACGCTGGCGGATACCGGGGAGATCGATACATACCTGAATACGTCGCTGGAAGGTACGCAGCAACGCCGAGCTTACCGGTTCGGTGGTCGCACATATCAGGCGAACTGAAATAGACCGCGCCACAGCGCTTGAACCCAGCGGCCGGTATTCGCCTTTGTCGAGAATAGAAAACAGCTTTTCCTGACCTTCATACGGCAGGCGATGCACTTCATCAAGCAGCAGATAGCCGCCATCAGCCTGTTCGACCAAACCGGGTTTATTCTCGTTTGCGCCGGTAAACGCCCCCTGTCGATGACCAAACAGGTGCGAAGAGAGCAGTTCCGGGTTATGCGCATATTCCGCGCAGTTAAAATAGACCAACGGTGGAGGCGTTCCCGCTGCACGTTCACAGGCGAAACGGTGCATCAGTTCGGCAAAAAAGGTTTTGCCCACGCCGGAGGGACCGGTCAGCAGAACATGCAGTCCGTGGGGATACAGCACCGCCGCGCGGCCTTTTTCCACCGCATCACGCAGGCTGCGATCGTAACCAATCAGGCCGGAAAAGGGGTCGTCTGTTGCCTGGTTTTCCTGAACAGGCAACAGGTCAGCAACGGTTTACACTTCACGCTCTGACTCATCCAGTTTGCGCCCCAGCAGCGTTTCAATTGCCTGACGATGCAGAAAGAATACCGGACGCCCGCGGCTTTTAATCGCCAGGCCGTCGTTCCAGAGCTGATTGAGATCTTTACTGACTGAGTTGCGCGCCAGCCCGAGGTTAAAGCCGATGGCCTCCGCTGTGAACGCCGTTTCCTGCGCCAGATGGGCAAGATTCAGTCCTCGCGTCAGCCGTTCCAGCTCTCCCAGTATTATCTCAATCCGTCTCATCTCTTTACCGCTTAAGAAATAAATGATTGTTCAGAACATACACTATTCTGCTACGCAAGAAAGTGAGGCGGCATCCAGACCTTCCGGTCATCAAAACGTTTTCGACAAATAATGGCGTGCGGAACCGGTTTCCGGGAAGTTATCGAGGGTCATTTGCAGCTGATAGCCGTTTTTCTGATAAAACGGCAGCGCCTGGAAACTCATGGTATCCACCAGCGCATGCAGGCATCCTCTCTCACGCGCCGTCTGTTCGGCGGCCTGCATCAATTGTGTGCCATAACCGCCTTTACGCAGCGAGTCATGCATCCACAGAAAATCTATACACAGCCATTCACCTTTGATTTTGCCGATCAGCCCACCCAGAATTTCATTGCGATCATCACGCCAATACACCGCCAGGTCACCAAAATTGGTGGTTCTCAGGAACTGGCGATTGTAAGCACGCAATCCGGCAAGCAGGGCATTTTGATCATCTTCGGTAATCGTATCTGTAATCTGAATTTGCATCCTATCCTCCTGAAATAACTACAACTTCTGGCTGATTTATTTTTAGACATTAACACAGGGTGCTGAGTGAATCGTATGCCGTCTACACTTACTCTTGAGATGATGCGCATAGACAACAAGGATTATTATCATGAAACAAATTATTTTTCCGATTATTGCCGTCCTTTTCACGCTACCCAGTCTGGCGCAAGCCGACTCGGCTTATGGCAGTCTGCAGGCTGTACACGAAAAGAATACTGTTATGAAGGACTTGCGCAAGATTTGCACCCCGCAAGGGTCGCCATCTGATGAGGTGTGGGAAAAAACGATTATGGCTGATACGCGTAATCAGCAGCACATCCGCGAAGCCATTCTGGCAATTCAAAGAAACAATCAGAACAACTACTGGGAAGCGCTTGGCAAAGTTGAATGCCCGGATTTATAGGCATCTGGTTGAGAAATGAGTACTGTAACCGGTTTCTGTATCGCAAAAACACGTATTGTTGCCAGAACGTATAAATAGCAATGGAGCAACAACAATGCGATACCGTTTTCCAGAAAACTTCTGGTGGGGCAGTGCCTGCTCGGCACTGCAAACCGAAGGGGATAGCCTGAACGGCGGCAAAAGCCAGACCACGTGGGACGTGTGGTTCGATCGTCAGCCAGGTCGTTTCCATCAGGGCGTTGGCCCGGCAACTACCTCGACCTTTTATCAGCACTGGAAACAGGACATCGCACTGCTCAAACAGCTGAAGCACAACAGCTTCCGTACATCTCTGAGCTGGTCGCGCCTGATCCCGAACGGTACGGGCGAGGTTAATCCTGAAGCCGTAGAATTCTATAACAACGTCATCGACGAGCTGCTGGCACAAGGCATTACGCCATTTATCACCCTGTTCCACTTCGACATGCCGATGGTGATGCAGGAGAAAGGCGGCTGGGAAAACCGTGAAGTGGTCGAGGCGTTTGGCCGCTACGCACAGACGTGTTTTACATTGTTCGGCAACCGGGTGAAGCACTGGTTTACCTTTAACGAGCCAATTGTCCCGGTTGAAGGCGGTTATCTGTATGACTTCCATTACCCTAATGTGGTGGATTTCAAACGTGCAGCCACCGTGGCGTATCACACCGTACTGGCACATTCGATGGCGGTTCGGGCATATCGCGCTGCAAACCTTGACGGTGAAATCGGCGTGGTGTTGAATTTAACGCCGTCCTACCCGCGATCGCAAAATCCGGCGGATGTGAAAGCCGCACACTATGCTGATCTGCTGTTTAACCGCAGCTTCCTCGACCCGGTGCTGAAGGGTGAATATCCAGCGGATCTGGTTGAACTGCTGAAAGAGTACGATCAATTACCGGCATGCCAGCCAGGCGACAGCCAGTTAATCGCCGAGGGCAAAATCGACCTGCTCGGCATCAACTACTATCAGCCACGTCGCGTGAAATGTCGCGATAGCGCCGTAAACCCGGATGCACCGTTTATGCCGGAGTGGCTGTTTGATTATTACGAAATGCCGGGGCGTAAAATGAACCCCTACCGTGGCTGGGAAATTTATGAGCCGGGTATTTACGATATTATTACCAATTTGCGTGATAATTATGGCAACCCGCGCTGTTTTATTTCTGAAAACGGTATGGGTGTCGAGAATGAGCAGCGTTTTATTCAGCAAGAGCAAATCAACGACAGCTACCGTATTGAATTTGTTTCAGAGCATCTTAAATGGCTACATAAAGGAATTAGCGAAGGCTGTAATTGTCTTGGCTACCATATGTGGACCTTTATTGATAACTGGTCATGGCTCAACGGATATAAAAACCGCTACGGTTTTGTTCAGTTAGATTTAGCAACGCAAAAACGCACGGTGAAAAAGAGCGGCGAATGGTTTGCCCATACCGCCGAAAATAATGGTTTTAATTAAAACCAACCAGGATACCGGATAGCGATCCGGCATACCGTGCTTTAGTTTATTGCATATCTTTTATGCGAACTTTTGCGGCCACCAGAAGCGCCGTCAGCAGCATCAGGCTACCGGAAATCATCAGGGGCGACAGCAGTCCGAGGGTATCGAGCGCATAGCCTCCCACCGCTGCCCCGCAGGTATTGGCAAGCTGGATCACGGCGACCTGGACGGATCCGGCTTTTTCTGCCTGATCGGCAAGCGAACGGGTGATCCACGTCGACCAGCCGACCGGTACCAGCGCAAACAACAGTCCCCAGATAATCGCAATACCCGCCGCCACCACTTTGTCGCTGCCCCACAGGATCAGGACCAGCGCACTGAGCGCCAGCACCAGTGGCGCACCGGCTAACGCCAGTTTGACCGAACGCTTCAAAATCATCGACGAGAACGACGTACCGACAAAGCTGGCAATACCGAAGCTCAGCAGCACCAGCGTCAGGCCATCAACGTCAAAACCCGCCAGATTCATATAGATCGGGCGAATATAGGTAAAGAAGGCAAACTGCCCGGCAAAGGACATGAAGATGGCAATCATCCCGGCCATCACCCCTGGACGCTGCAACAGGCTGAACATGTTTTGTTTCTGATGCGAAGGTTCGCCAGGCAGCGAAGGCAACGCTCTCACCACCCAAATCGTGCACAGCACGCCCATTACAGCCGCCGCATTAAACACGTTGCGCCAGCCGATAATGCCGCCCAAAAAGCTCCCCAGCGGCGCGGCAATTACCAGCGCGATGGAGACCGCGCCAAAAATAACCGACAGCGCTTTCGGCACCGTACGTGCAGGTACCAGACGCATGGTCAGCGACGCCGACATCGCCCAGAAGCCGCCAAGCGCCAGACCGAGGCAGGCGCGGCCAACGAGCAGCAGCGAAAAAGAGTTAGCAAAGGAAACCAGCAGGCAGGAGAGCGTCAGTAGCACTGAAAACAGGATCACCACATAACGACGATCGGTCGCCTGAATAATTTGCGTCACAAACAGGCTGGCGAACATGGCGACAAATGCCGTCACGGTCACCGATTGCCCCGCCACACCTTCAGAAATCCCCAGATCCTGAGCCATCGGCGTTAACAGGCTAACGGGGAGAAATTCAACGGTTATCAGGCAGGCAACGCAGAACGCCACGGCAAATACCGCCGACCAGTTAGGTCGGGAATTTGCCTCAGCGCGGGATTTTTGTTCAACAGCTTCACTCATTTTGTTACCTGCGTGGGGTTATTGTAGAAAAGTTACGCAGTGTAACATTAAATTTGTGACGCATTTAACGTTTCAGCAACTGTTTATCGCCGGATGGCGACGTCGTCTTATCCGGCCTACGATGGGACACTGCGTTAGGCCTGATAAGCGTTGCGCCATCAAGAGGACTATCAGTGCAGCCAATGCACGCCATCTTCAGGCTGGAAAAAGGCGTTATAGCGCATCTGGAACGCATTAAGCTCCTGCATATCCGGCTCCATCTCGCGTAGAAAACCGAGCGCCAGACGCACCTGCGCGTCGGTAATCGGTGCAGCCAGCCGGGCCTTTTGCAGCCAGCGGTGCCATTGCAACAGGTTCTGCTCACTGCCGTCGACAATAACGATTTGCCAGATCAACAGCACCTGGGCAGCATTTTGTAGATGCGATTCATCAGGACGGTGGAGGTACTGTAAAAAAGCCTCACCCTGTACTTTTCCCATCTGATCGATCATCGATTCTACCGGCACGACATCAATGTTCAGTCGCTCGCTCAGACGACGAATTGCCCGCCGCGACCCGGACGTTAGCACCCGAAATCCCACCACAAAAACAACCACCAGCGTGGCCAGCATTATCCAAATCATGCGAACATCCATTACCAGACAGGACGCCCATCATAGCGGCAAATTCACCTCTGTCGACGACTGAACGTGTTAACGCTGTTCAGGACGGGTTACGAGGAATAAAAAAGCCCGCCATTAAGGCGGGCAAAAGTTACCAATGCACACTTAACTTAAGCTACTTTCAATTGTTGAATCTTTTTCTCGCGGCGAATTTTACGTTCTTCAAATACGGCCACGACGGCCATCAGACAGATACAACCGATGGCGGCAGCATCCAGCGCGGCGAAAGTGCCCGCCCAGCCGGTGAGGCCGAAAATCGGCGTGCCGTCGGCAATCATCCCCAGACCTAACTTGGCGAAGCTGTCACCAATCAGATAGGCGAAGGTGCCTTTAATCCCATCGGCTGCGCCGATCGCTTTTTTCGGTACAAAACCGACGGCTGCTACACCGATTAACAGCTGCGGACCAAACACCAGGAAGCCCAGCGCAAACAGCGAAGCCAGATAAACGTACTGGTTGCTGGCGTGCTGATAAACGCCCAGAGTAGCGATAATCAACGCCAGCGCTACGCAGGCCACCAGCGCACGACGACCGTTAGCCAGGTCAGAGAGCCAACCCCACAGCAACGTGCCAACCAACGCGCCCACTTCAAACAGGGTAAAGCCCTGAATTGCCACTTCTTTGGAGAGCTTCAGCTCCTGGAAAGCGTAGACGGTGGACCACTGGTCGATACCGATACGCACCACGTACAGGAAGATGTTCGAGAAACATAACAGCCAGATCACTTTGTTTTTCAGCACGTACTCAACAAAGATCTGCCATTTGGTCATCTCGTTTTCTTCGGTTTCTTTGTCTTCTTCGCTGATCTCCTCACCGAACAGCTCTTCAGCTTTACCAAGACCATAAGATTCCGGGGAGTCGCTGCCGTAGCGCAGGCCGATAAAGCCAACAATCAGGGCGATTATCGACGGGAAGATAAACATACCGATGACGTGACCGTCGAACAGATAGTTTGCGCCAAACAGCGCCACGCCTGCCGCACCCGCACCGCCGAGGTTGTGGGAGATATTCCACATGCCGAGGTAAGAACCCCGCTTGCGACGCGGTGTCCATTTGGTAATGGTGGAATAGCTACATGAGCCACCGGTACTCTGGAAGAAACCGCTCAGCGCGTAGAAAGCGATCATCAGGAACAGGCTGGTTGAACCCGCGCCCATGCTGGCGCTGAAGCCAAGCATACAGATGGCGGAGAGGATCAGCATAAACGGCAGGAACTGCTTGGTGTTTTTGCCGTCCGCGTAGTAGGAAACCAGGGTTTTACCCACGCCGTAGGTGATAGAGAAGCCCAGACCAATCATCCCCAGCTGCGTCATGCTCAGCCCGTAGGTGGAGATCATGTCGTTCTGTGCGATGTTGAAGTTTTTGCGGATCAGGTACATGGTCAGGTAGCCGATAAAGACCACCAGATAGGACTGCATGAACGGTTTGAACCACATTTTGCGCCGCACATCGAGCGGCAGATCCAGGGTCGGCTTGCGCACCTGGTTGAGAAAGGCCAGCATTTGACACTCCCGAGCTAATTTTTATACCTGCGAATGGCAGGCATTGTAAAAATCAGCCGCGGGACGCGCCTGAGACAGCGTCCAGGTGAAACCGGGAAAATTTCTTAGTTTTGCCCCACTCAGGGCAAAAAGGTGAGGTGCATCACGCTTCGTTGAGATCGCGCGGGGCCTGGGCGTTCAAAAACGGCAGCAGCAATAGCGCGGAAATCCCCGCCGCAATAGCAATCACCACAAAGAATCCTGTCCAGTGCCAGACCTCCATCACCTTCGCCAGCGGCCAGCCGGAGAGCGATGCTCCCAGATAAGCAAACAGCCCGACAAATCCGGTTGCCGCGCCCGCCGCCTCTTTGTGCGAACACTCCGCCGCCGCCATGCCGATCAGCATCTGCGGGCCGAAGACGAAGAATCCAGTGGTGAAAAAGCACGCGGCCTGCATCACGTAGCTGGCGAACGGCATCAGCCACAGCGAGCCAACTGAGAGCAAAATTCCGGCGGCAAAAATCAGGTTCATTGGACCGCGGTTACCGTTAAACAGCTTGTCCGAACCCCAGCCCGCCACCAGCGCACCGACAAATCCGCCCAGTTCAAACATTGTCACGGCGGTATTGGCGGTCACCAGATCCACGCCGAGCGTTTCCGACATGTACAGATTGCCCCAGTCGTTGATCGCGGCACGGACCACGTACACCAACACATAACACAGTGACAGCAGCCAGATATAAGGATTCAACAGCACATAGCGGGTGAGGATCTCTTTGCGGCTCAGCCCTGCGCCTTCCTGCTGCTGGGCAATTTCCAGTTCATCATGCCGCCAGTCGCCAATCGGCGGCAGACCAATCGCCTGCGGCCTGTCGCGCAGCCGCCAGCAGAGAAAAACCCCCACCACAATCGCCAGCAGCCCGGCGATCATCATCCCGGCGCGCCAGCCGTAGTGCAGCGCTGTCGCCGCCATCACGATAGGGATCAGCGCCCCGCCGACGTTGTGCGCGGTGTTCCATAGCGCCCACCAGCCGCCGCGCTCGGTACGCGAATACCACGCGGTCAATAAACGCGCGCAGACCGGCGATCCCCAGCCCTGGAAAAAGGCGTTCAGCGCCCACAGCACCGCAAAGGCCCATAGCGAGGTGGAAAATCCAAACAGAATGTTTACCACGCCCGTGGCAATCAGCCCGATGCCCATAAAATAGCGAGCGTTGGATCGGTCGCTGACGATACCGGAAACAAACTTCGACAGGCCGTAGGTGATGTAAAACAGCGTCGCCAGCAGCCCAATATCGCTGCGAGTCAGCACGCCGCTGGTGAGGATATCCGGTACGGCGGCATTGAAGCTCTTGCGTGTGAAATAGAACAGCGCGTAGCCGAGCCAGATGGTGGTCAGGATATGCCGCCGCCAGTAGCGGTAACGGGCATCCACTTCACGCTTATCAGTAATGAGCGGCGCACTGGCCGGAGCTTTTAAAAACGAAAACATGACCACGCCTTACACATATCGCTGGGGCAACGACACGCTGACCCGCGTGCCGTGTGTACAGGAAATCGAGAGCGATCCGCCGAGGGCGCTAATCCGCTCACGCATCCCCGTAAGGCCAAATCCCTGCTGATTCGACCCTGGTGGCAGGCCGCTGCCGTCGTCCTCAATCACCAGCATTAGCCGTTCATCCTGTTGCCAGCCCTGAAGCGTCACCGCGCTGGCGTTGGCGTGCTTAACGATGTTGTTCAGCCCTTCCTGACAGACGCGAAACAGCGTCACCCGCTGGCTTTCGCTAAGTGCAGATTCATCAATTCGCCAGTCGAGATGGCTGACGATGCCACGGCTTTCCAGCTCCATTTCGCGCATCAGTGAGCGGATGGCCTGCTCCAGCGTGAGATCGTCCAGCTGGCGCGGTCGCAGACGGCCTAACAGGCGACGCACCGAATCGTATACGCCGAGAGAAAGTTGTTCGATATGCGCCCCGCTGCGCTTCACTCCTGCGTTTTCCGGCGCCAGCCGCTGGACAATACCCGCCTGAGTGCGAATGGCGGTGATGGTCTGGCCGATATCATCGTGCAGTTCGCGCGCCACATCACGGCGCACGCTCTCTTCAGTTTCCAGCAGGCGTTCCGCCAGACGATGGTTGCGCGCTAATTCGTTTTGCAGCGACTGGTTAAGTTCGCGCAGACGCTGAATACCCGCACCGAGCAGCAGCCCTGTCAGGCTTTGCACCAGCAGCGAGAGCAACAGATCGACGGGATGATCGTGCCAGGTCTGGCTGGCAATCAGCGCAATGGCGTTCATCAGCGTGGCAATCAGTGCCCCCTGCCAGCCGTAGTGCCAGGCCAGCGCAATGATCGGCAACGCGAGGCAAAACGGCGTGAAGCGCGAAAGCTCGGCGGGTAAACCGAGCTGTAGCCACAGGCTGACGCTAAACAGCAGCAGGTACCAGACCAGATGCCGCCCGCGCCAGTTCACCGGCTGCGACACCACCGCCGGGCCCAGCGGCAGCCAGGTCGTGCTGGTCAGATAGTGCCAGAACACCAGGCAGATCGGCGCCAGCGTTAATCCGCCGGTGAGCGTCAGCAGCAGCGCGTTCCACGCCACTTCGCCTTGCCCAAGCCAGGGCAGCGATTGCAGCAATGCCGCCGCCGTCAGCGCCGCGCCCTGCAACAGCAGCGTGCGCCAGTCGCGCTGATGACGGTATCGCGAAATCAACATCACCGGGAGTAACGTGAGGAAGCTGCCGATCATCAAAAGTGGTAAATGGGCCAGCGCCACTTCCTGCGCCAGCCAGAAAAGAAGCAGCCATTCCGCGCCCAGCAACACCGGCCAGTAGCCGCGTGGACATTGCAGCATCAGCCCCAGACGTAGGCCAAACGGAAACAGCAGTACCGCCAGCTCCGGGCGCTCAACCAGATGCAGGCTGATGCTCCACAGGCAAAACCACGCGGCAGAGAAGATAAAGAAGCAGGCAACAACGGTGATTAACCGGGAACAGAGCGTGTTCATTGCCAGCCGTCAAACATCCGGCGGGCCAGTTCGACGTCGTTGCTGACCCCCAGCTTTTCCATCAGGTTGGCGCGATGCACGTGCACCGTTTTCGGCGACAGACCCAGTTCAGCGGCAATCTCTTTGACCGCCATACCTTGCGCCAGTTTTTCCGCCACCTGACGTTCGCGTTTGGTGAGCGGATCCTGGCGACCAGCCGCCAGTTTGACAGCGATGTCCGGCGTCAGGTAACAGCCGCCGGTCGCCACGGTATGCACCGCCGCGATCAGCTCATCCGGGCTACAGCGTTTAGAAAGGAAACCACGTGCGCCCGCGTTGAGCGCCTGCTCCACCAGCGCCGGACTGTCGTGGACAGAGAGCATGATAATCGCCATTCCTTTTGGCAACTGGCTTAACAGTTCAAGACCGGAGATATCAGGCATCGAGATGTCGCAGATACACACCTGCACGCCGCGTCCCGGTAATCCCGCCAGCGCCTCACTGCCTGAGCCAAACTCAGCTACCACCTGCAAATCAGGTTCCAGCCCCAGCAGTTGGGCAAAGCCGGAGCGGACGATAAGGTGGTCGTCAATAAGGGCAACGGTAATCATGGGTTCATCCTGGCGCTAAGACATGCCTGATGGCGCTGCGCTTATCAGGCCTACGGGCGGGTGCCATTGTAGGCCGGATAAGGCATTAATGCCGCCATCCAGCAAAAGCGCTTACCTTAACGATAAGCGCGTCGCTGTTCAAGCCTTGAGCGATCAGGCTATGCCTGTCGTGACGGTAAATGTCCGGGTGTGCTGCGGTTCTATTTCAATCAAAGTGCCATTGCGTTGTGCTGCCAGGAATCCTTCGGGTCGACAAGTTGCAGGCAAGGCGAATGCCGCAACCTGTTGATCGCCGTTATAGAGGATCCAACGCGTCACATAATTCAGCTCCGCGCTGGAGAAACACGTAACGAACGTGGTGCCATCGGGGGCGATCATGCTAAATTCTGGCTTATCGGTGTACCTGTCCAGTTGATCAGCAAAGAAGACAATTTCCGGATCGTAAAAATGGGGTTCGTTGAGCCGCGCCAGAGAAGCCTCGCCCTGCAAAATCCGCTGATTAAACGCCAGCCACTGCTCGGTAGGCTTAACATGCGCGGGTATCGACTCACGCAGCTTCATGGCCTCATCAGGAATATTCTGGCTGAAGGTGGCTTCCGGTACGTAGGCATAGTTCATATGGCACATGTACTGCAACGGCATTGCCACTGAGGCGAGGTTGGTAACCGCCATCTGAATATCAAACAGCGCGCTCGCTTTGTGCATTACCACCGCAGGATGCGCCTGATAATGATGACCGAATCCCATCACATACTCATAGCGTCCGCCCACGCGCAAATTCTCCCCCTCCAGCTCCAGCCAGGCGTCATCCATCGCGGCACAAGCCATTTCACCGTGCAAAGGATGTGAATCTTCTGGCGATGGGCAGCCATTAGCCAACAGACCTGAGTGGAAGGCAAAACAGCCGTAGGTCGCCACCACTTCCGCCGCCGGTTTCGGCTGACTGAACATGTTACGCATGGTCAGGTCATGGCCATCAAACTGAGCATCCCAGATCATCTGCCCCATCCAGGGCAGAATAACCAAGTGCCCGCGACTGTTTTCTACCTTCAGCCCTTCCACACCGCTGGCGTAACGAAATGCGGTAACCGTGAAGTCGTTATTCTTCAGTAAGATTCGCGGATGCTCTGCAAAGAGTTCCCGCCACAGCGTTATACGTGTTGTCATGATCGCTCTCCTCAGGAAACTGTCGCTTCAGCCAGGTTGTTGCGCGCTTTGCTTTCACGCCAGAAGTAGATCCCGACGTACACGAAGCACAACATGGAGACCAGGAACGAGAGTTGCAATGAATGGAACATATCGGCCACATAGCCCTGAATCGCCGGAACCACCGCCGCGCCGACAATCGCCATGACAATGACGGCACCTGCCATTTCGGTATGCTCGTTATCCACGGTATCAAGCGTACCCGCATAGATTGTCGCCCAGCAGGGTCCAAACAGGACGCTCACCAGCACTGCGACATACACCGCGCTGAAGCTTGGCGCCAGCGCAACATAGACGAGGAACAGCGCACCAATGATGGAATAGAGAATCAACACTTTTTCCGGATTGAAGCGCGTCATCAAAATGTTGGCGATAAACTTGCCGATAAAGAAGCAGGCGAAGCTATAGACCATGAAGGTTGAGGCGTCGCGCTCGTTGATATCGCCTAATTCCAGCGCCAGACGGATGGTGAATGACCACACCGCGACCTGCATCCCCACATAAAGGAATTGCGCCACAATTCCACGACGGAAACGGGCATTGCTGGCCAGATAACGCAGTGTATCCATCGCTGACGGGCGTTTATGACTCGTGGTTTGCGCGACTTTACAGGTCGGGAAGCGGGTCAGCAGGAATAACACCATCACCACAACCAGCACCATAATCATGTACTTGTATGGCTCAAGGGTATTTTCCAGCATCAACACTTTAAAGTTATGGATCTGCTCGGCGTTCATCCCGGCCATCTGTTTTTCCAGGCTTTCGCCTTCAGAGAAGACCAGGTATTTACCCAGCAAAATACCGGCAGCCGCACCAATGGGATAAAAAGTCTGACTGATGTTCAGGCGTAAAGTGGCATACGCTTTTGGTCCGATCATTGAACTGTAGGTGTTAGCTGCTGTTTCCAGGAAGCTCAGACCAATCGCAATCGCGAAAATCGCCGCAAGGAACATGGTGTAGGTGGCCATGTGCGATGCCGGGAAAAAGAGCGTACACCCAACGATATAAAGGGTCAGCCCCATTAAGATGGCGACTTTATAACTGGTCTTTTTAATCACCAGAGATGCCGGAATCGCAATTAAAAAATAACCGCCATAAAAGGCACTCTGAACTAATGCCGAGGCAAAGTTGCTGAGTGAAAATACGCTTTTGAATTGCGTAATCAGAATATCATTTAATGCGGCTGCGCATCCCCATAACGGGAATAAACAGGATAACAAAATAAACTGGAACAGAGGGGTCTTATTCAAATAGCCGTCAGGCATCTGAATGATGTTTTTATCGTTCATAGTGCTACCTTTTACAGTGCAGGAGTATTATTCGTTTAAGGTAAGAAACTCATTAAATTGTTCGATGCTTGGATAAGATGATTGAGTGCCTTTCCCGGTAACGCTGAAAGCAGCGAAGAGAGCAGCTTTTTTCATGGCGGCTTCCACATCACCGCTTTGAACGTAATAGTGAGCAAAACAACCGATGAAAGCGTCGCCTGCGCCACTGGTATCGACAGCGTTCACTTTAAACGCTGGAACATGGACTTCCTGGTCACGCGTCATCCACAGCGCACCTTTCTCACCCATTGTGACGATAATATTGTTCAGACCTTTATCAACCAGAGAACGTGCGGCAGCGCGAATATGGTCATATGTATCCACTGGCATACCGGTTAATATTTCCAGCTCGGTTTCATTCGGCACGAAGAAATCGCATTTACAGGCATAAGACATATCTAATTCCCGTAATGCAGGAGCGGGATTTAGTAACACTTCAATACCGTGTTTTTTGCCAAATTCAATCGCGTGATAAACAGTTTCCAGCTGCACTTCCAGTTGCAGGACAATAAGTTGACATTTTTTCAGATCTTCCGCCGCACGATCGATATCTTCCGGGGAGAGAAATTTGTTCGCTCCTTTAATAATCAGAATGCTGTTACTGGAGTTCGCATTAACAAAGATCGGTGCGACACCGCTGCTGGTGCAGGGTACCTTTTCGACATAGGTGGTATTAATTCCCCAGGATTCGAGATTGCGAATGGTGTTATCCGCAAAAATATCATCACCGACTTTTGTCAGCATCAGCACTTTGGAATTGAGCTTAGCAGCCGCAACGGCCTGATTTGCGCCTTTGCCCCCGCAGCCAATTTTGAACGCCGGTGCTTCCAGCGTTTCCCCTTCTTTGGGCATCTGGTTGATGTAGGTGATGAGATCCACCATGTTGGAGCCAATAACCGCGATATCCATTTTACTACCTCTCAGAAACAATCACACAACAATGATATTAAAATAACATTATCATGTTACTTTCGTATCATTTGTGACTAGGATCGCGATTGGAAGATCATTTTATTGTTTATTTATTGCGCTAAATGTTGCATCCACATCACACTACAAATGATGAAGTTGCTTACAATTGACTGAAAGTTAACTGGATATAATCAATAAAACGTGAAAAAACACGCTTTTATTTCCGAATAGTCAGACGTATAGTAATGCGGCAATGCCATGTTCTCAGAAACACAAAAATGTTACTGAAGGAACATGGGAACATGATTCGTGGAGAAGCACATGGAAACTAAGCAAAAAGAACGTATTCGACGTCTGATGGAATTGTTGAAGAAGACCGACCGAATCCATCTGAAAGAGGCGGCACGAATGCTGGAAGTTTCCGTGATGACTATTCGTCGGGATCTCAGTCAGGATGACGAGCCGTTACCGCTCACGCTGCTCGGTGGTTACATTGTGATGGTGAACAAACCTGCCGCCATCGTTAACGCGCCACTCCCCGCGCAAAAACAGTATCACCGCGACGATTTACCGGTTGCCATTCTGGCTGCGGGACTGGTAAGTGAAAATGATCTGGTCTTTTTTGATAATGGTGCGGAAATGCCGTTGGTGGTCAGCATGATCCCGGACGATATTTCTTTTACCGGGATTTGCTACTCGCACCGGGTGTTCGTAGCGCTAAATGAAAAGCCCAACGCCACAGCGATTCTTTGCGGGGGGACCTACCGGGCGAAAAGTGACGCCTTTTACGACACCAGCAATCCCTCCCCGCTGGATGCACTCAACCCACGGAAAGTCTTTATCTCCGCCAGCGGAGTCCATGAGCATTTCGGCGTTAGCTGGTTCAATCCGGACGATCTGGCCACAAAACGCAAAGCGATGGAACGCGGATTACGCAAAATTCTGCTGACGCGCCACGCCCTGTTCGATGAGGTCGCCCCCGCCAGCATTGGTCCACTCTCCACCTTTGACGTACTGATAAGCGACCGTCCGTTACCGGCAGATTACGCAACCCACTGCCGGAACGGCTCTGTCAAAGTGATCACCCCGGATTCAGACGGCGACTAATTCACTCAAAGAACACGGTGATTTTGTTAAACATCGACGGATCGGACTGGTTGCGGGCCACTTTCACCACATCTTCCAGCTTGTCGATCTGGCTTATCATCTGCTCAAGACGTTGATCGTCATTGACCAGTAGCCAGATGCGGCTCTTATCGCTGTCCTGAATCGGTAGACAGAGAATACCTTCCACGTTGAATGCGCGGCGGGCGAAGAGCCCGCAGACGTGAGTCATTACGCCCGGATGGTTGCATACGGTGAGTTCCAGGATTACGTTGTCATGAGTGTGCTGTTGCATGGCTTATTCCCCCACCATTTCTGTGTTTGCCGCACCCGGCGGCACCATCGGGTACACTTTTTCGTCGGCATCGATGCGCACGTGGATCAGCGCAGGTCCAGGGCGATTAATAATCTCCTGCAATGCTGCCTGTGGGTCCGCTTCGTTATTCAAATCGCAGGTTTCAAGACCAAACCCGGCGGCGATTTGCATAAAATTAATCATTCCCGGATAGGTCGCCGCAAAAACACCCTGCTTATAGAACAGACTCTGCTGCTGATACACCAGACCCAACGCTTCGTTATTCATCAGGATGATTTTAATATCCAGCTGATTTTCGCTGGCGGTCGCCATTTCCTGAATATTCATCATCAGGCTGCCGTCGCCGGAGAAGCACAGCACTTTTTTGTCCGGGTTGGCCAGCGCTGCACCAATCGCCGCTGGCAGGCCAAAGCCCATAGTTCCCAGACCGCCGGAGGTCAGCCACTGACGCGGACGGTTCAGCGGGTATGCCTGTGCCGCCCACATCTGATGCTGGCCTACATCGGTGGTGATAATAGCGCTGTCATCCACGCAGGCAGCCACGGCGTTGATCAGCCCATAATGGCTGAGCGGGTCGCTTTCCTGCGGAATAGTGCAAGGGAATTCGCGTTGTAAATCAGCCACCGTCTGATGCCACAACTCTCGCGGCTGCGCGTCAATTAATGGGATCAATTGCGCCAGCACCTCATCGACATCCGCCTGAATCGCCACGTGCGGTTGTTTGATTTTACCCAGCTCCGCGCGGTCGATATCCACGTGAATGATTTTGGCGTTCGGGCAGAACTGCTCCGTTTTACCAATCGCCCGGTCATCAAAACGTGCGCCCAGAACAATCAATAAATCCGCTTCTTGCAGAATAAAGTTAGTGCTGCGCGCGCCGTGCATGCCCAACATCCCTAACGACAGCGGATGCGCTTTCGGCAGCATACCGAGCGCCATTAAGGTCATGGTGGTGGGCAGCGTCGCTTTTTCTGCCAGTTCGCGCACGCGCTCAGGTGCGTTAATCACGCCGCCGCCGAGGTACAGCACCGGACGCTGTGCGGCGTTAATCATGGCTGCGGCATCGCGAATGCTGTCCTGGCTGAACGCTGGTGCCGCCATTTTCTGCGCGGGCTCCGGCATCTCTTCAATATCAAAAACGGCGGTTTGAATATCCTTAGGAATGTCTATCCACACCGGGCCTGGACGTCCGGACTGCGCAATGCGGAACGCATCGCTCATGACCTGCGGTAATTCACTGATATGGCGGACCAGATAGTTGTGCTTAGTGATGGGGATAGAGATGCCGTAGGTGTCGACTTCCTGGAAAGCGTCGGTGCCGATCATTGAGGCCGGAACCTGCCCGGTGATACACACCAGCGGGATGGAATCCAGACGTGCGTCGGCAATGGCGGTTACCAGGTTGGTTGCGCCCGGTCCGCTGCAGGCCATACAGACGGCGGGTTTGCCATCGGTTCTCGCCATTCCCTGCGCGATAAACCCTGCACCCTGCTCGTGGCGCGCCAGGATATGACGGATTTGCGTGCTTTGGCTTAAGGCGTCATAGACGGGAAGAATCGATCCGCCGGGAATACCGGTAACAACCTGAATACCCTGACGTTCCAGGAAATGAACGATGAATTCTGCGCCCGTAAAACGCGTACGCTTGGATGTTATGCCCGAACTTGCCATGCTCCAGTCCTTTTATTCTGGGCCTTTGCTCCGGGCAGGTCTCTGAAACGAAAAACCCCGCCCGGTTTGCGCCGGCGGGGTTTTGGAATCGTGTGTTGATTCGGACCCTACGGCGCATTGCCGACGACCACCACCACACGCACGACGACCGCTGCGCGAGATGGCGCAGTTTTTAGTAGGGTCGCAGTCAGCATGGAAGGGTTCATTAGGGACCTGTCTGTTTGTTGATTAACTGGATTTATACAAACACAGGTTTTTCAGCGTGACAATGGAAAAATTTTCATCTGCATAAAAATGCGTCAACGATCACATTTCGTTGCGCATTGCTGAAAAACAAAAAACCCCGCCGGAGCGAGGTTTTTTTTAGCGCGGTGCGGTTGGTAGCCGCCGAACACACTGTGTTATGTCAACGAAAAAAGTATACGCGTTCTACGAAGAACACGCAATTTCGGCACGAATTTTGATGGTTTTGAGTATGGAATATGAAAGGCGTAACGTCCACAAAATACTGTTAATTTATACAGTATTTATCTATAATGTCTCGGTACGCAATGTGTTATGCGGGGGCCGCATCGTAAACCGGCGCATCAAAGTCCTGGCTGAAACGGGTGGTGCCGTCAGCGCCTTAACCCCCGTGTGAGCACACTGTGTTATGTCAACAAAGGTGCTGGCAACAGGCAGCGGCGAGGTACGTCAGCACCGTGCTCCTTGTACCAAAAGGAGAGCGTATGAGCCTCGTGGATATCGCTATTCTTATCCTCAAACTCATTGTTGCAGCACTGCAACTACTTGATGCCGTTCTGAAATACGTTAAGTAATTCAGATTCAAGTCGCACCTAAGGGGGGCGGGCAACACTCCGCTCCCCTTTCACCTTCTCCCTGGTGCTTGTGTCGCGCCAATATGTTACGTTTTTATGACATTCTCAGGGAAGAATTCCACCATGACGCTTTCTGTTTTCTGCATTTTGCTGTTCGCCGCACTGCTGCATGCCAGCTGGAATGCCATTGTTAAAGCTGGAAACGATAAACTGTACTCAGCGATCGGTGTCAGCGGTTCTGCCGCAATTATGGCGTTGATTTGCTTACCCTTTGCGCCGCAACCTTCCGCCGCCAGCCTGCCGTTTTTGGCCGTCTCAACTGCGTTGCAAATTGTATATACCGTCCTGGTCGCCAAAACCTATCAGGTTTCGGATATGAGCCAGACCTATCCGTTAATGCGCGGCACAGCGCCACTGCTGGTCGCGATTATCAGCGTCCTGTTTCTTGGCGATAGCCTTTCTATGTTGGCCTGGGTAGGGATTGCCACAATCTGTCTGGCGATCCTCGGTATGGCGTTTAACGGACGCAGCAGCTCGCAACGCGGGATCGTACTGGCGCTCATTAACGCCTGCTTTATCGCCGGATATACGCTGGTTGACGGCACCGGCGTACGTTTATCAGAAACCGCGCTGGGTTATACACTGTGGACCTTCTTTCTGAACGGTTCCTGCCTGCTGGGTTGGGCGATGATTGCCCGACGCCGGGAAGCGTCACGCTATCTGGTGCAGCAATGGAAGAAAGGTATTCTTGGCGGGATTGGCACGATGGGTTCTTACGGCCTGGCGCTGTGGGCCATGACCCAGGCTCCGTTGGCGGTAGTCGCTGCGCTGCGTGAAACCTCCATCCTGTTTGGCGCGCTGCTCGCGTGGCTGTTGCTGAAAGAGAAGGTTGCCGGAATACGTCTTGTTGCGGCTGGAGGTATTGCCATAGGTGCGGTTTTGCTACGCTTATCATGACCTCTGTAAACCCGATGCAATCCGGCAACATTTGTTGCCGCTTTTTGTTTACATTTCCTGCCGATCATCGCGTAAACATTCCAGCCTACTATCTGGCCTTCTTTTTCTGATGTGGTAGATTCCACGCGCATTTACGGGAAAGTGCAGCACCTTATTCTTCTTTTTTCTCTTTTTTAAAAGTAATCAGCGAAATGAAAAGGCATAGAAGCGTCAATTTGTTGTTGATGTTGGTATTACTGGTGGCGGTAGGTCAGATGGCGCAAACCATTTATATCCCCGCGATTGCTGATATGGCGCGTGAATTGAACGTTCGCGAAGGGGCGGTGCAAAGCGTGATGGCCGCCTATCTGTTGACTTACGGCCTGTCACAACTGATTTACGGCCCACTTTCCGATCGCGTTGGCCGCCGCCCGGTGATCCTCGCCGGGATGTCCATTTTTATGCTGGCTACGCTGGTCGCCATAACCACCCACAGCCTGACGGTACTGATTATCGCCAGCGCAATCCAGGGGATGGGAACGGGCGTCGGTGGTGTGATGGCGCGAACCTTACCGCGGGATCTGTACGAAGGCACGCAACTTCGCCATGCTAATAGTTTGTTAAACATGGGGATTCTGGTCAGCCCACTGCTGGCGCCATTGATTGGCGGTATGCTGGATACCCTGTGGAACTGGCGTGCCTGTTACATCTTCCTGCTGGTGCTGTGCGCAGGTGTCACGTTTAGCATGGCGCGCTGGATGCCGGAAACGCGCCCCGCAGGTGCGCCGCGTCCACGGCTTATCGCCAGCTACAAGACCCTGTTTGGCAACAGCTCTTTCACCTGTTACGTGCTGATGCTGATCGGCGGCCTGGCGGGCGTTGCGGTCTTCGAAGCCTGTTCCGGGGTCTTGTTAGGCGCGCGGCTCGGCTTAAGCAGCATGGTGGTCAGCATCCTGTTTATTCTGCCCATCCCGGCGGCGTTTTTCGGCGCCTGGTTCGCCGGTCGCCCGAATAAGCGTTTCTCGACGCTGATGTGGCAGTCGGTTATCTGCTGTCTGATCGCCGGTTTGATGATGTGGATCCCGGGGCTGCTTGACGTGATGAACGTCTGGACGCTGCTGGTTCCCGCCGCACTGTTTTTCTTCGGTGCCGGGATGCTGTTTCCGCTGGCAACCAGCGGCGCAATGGAGCCTTTCCCGTTCCTGGCCGGTACTGCTGGTGCGCTGGTCGGGGGATTACAGAACATTGGTTCCGGCGTGCTGGCGTGGTTCTCTGCCATGCTGCCGCAGACCGGACAAGCCAGTCTGGGCCTGCTGATGACCCTTATGGGGCTGTTGATTTTTGTTTGCTGGCTCCCGCTGGCGTCACGCGTGTCGCATCAGGGACAGGCGGTTTAAGCGTATGATGGCCCGGCTTCTCGCCGGGCTTTTCACATTCTGGCGCAATCATCGTCGTCAACAACGGCTCCAGCGCCGGACGCCAGGCCCCCTCCTCGCCATCATAGAACTGCGTATCCGCATTGATAGCATAGGGAATTTTCGCTTTCTTTAGCTCGCACGCCATAAAGCGGGCAAACGCCATTTGTGAGGCTGAAGGCGCGTTCCTGATGGTTTCTCCCGCCGACCAGCCACCTACCCAGCTGACATGACCGGTTTTCTGCTGCCAGTGAATAGCGGTATTAATTCGGGCGCGAATGGCGGCCTTTTCTGACGCAGTCCCAGAGGTCCACGGGTATTTGCCGTTATTTTTCAGCGGTCCCCACGGGAAAATATGCCATTGGGCCAGCACGGTATTCTGACTTTGCGGCGGCAACTTTAGGTTGACCAAATCTTCCGGAGCGGCATGCAGTCGCGGCGCGATAAAAATCATTCGCTGTGGATCGATGGCATGGATGGTACGGATAGTTTTGTCATACACCCGATTGAGCGACGCCTGATTATGGGTGAGCTTATCGGCAGGTTCGTAAATCAGGTCGAAACCCAGCAACGGCGAGCTTTGGCCAAAGTAATGCGCCACCGCCACCCACCAGTTAACCACCTCCTTTTCGTTACTGGCACTGGGGTCTTTTTTATACTCATCAGCCTGATAGGCAATTATCGGGATCACGCCATACTGCTCGCAGGCCTCCACCAGCTTGCGCAGATGAATGAGCCGCGCCTCCGTAGGCTCTCCCGCCACGCGAATGCGCACGTGGGTCAACCCTTTAGCCTTATAATCCCGCACCACCAGCGGATCGAATTCACGGATGCCCCGATCGGTACGCGCCCAATCTACGTCCATCCCAACCCCAAGCTGCTGCACATACTGCGCCGCCGTCAACGCAGGTTGCGCGGCACACACGGTGGCGCTGGCCAACAGTAAAAGGGAAACAATCGGCTTTAACACGGTCGTCCTTACGCAAATCATCAGGAGTGATATCACGTATTTAGCACGCTTTTTCACTTTCCGTGTAGAGAGAAAGCGTAAAAAATATTCGCGACCCGTTTATTTAACCTGCTCCTGTAGCCAGCCAATAAACGCCTCGATTTTCGGCCACTGCCTGCCGGGCAGCGTGGTGATGTAGTAATGCTGATGGCATTTCAGCGCCATATCGCCAAAAGGCGCTACAAGCTCTCCGCTGTCGAGACGTTTTTGCACCAGCCGTTTTCGGCCCATCGCCACGCCGATATGGTTCATTGCCGCAATCACCGCTAAATCAGAACGATCAAAACCAATCCCCGACGATGTCGGCAAATTCGCTGCAAAATGCTGCGCCCAACTGTGCCATTCATCGGTCCCGGAATCGTTACTCCACGCCTGTCTGTCGTGCAGCAACGTACAGTGCGGCAAATTCACCAGCGAACCGGTAAGGTCATGGCGACGAGCGTAGTCCGGGCTGCATACCGGCAGGATCTCTTCATCCATCAGGAAGTGATGCGTGAGTTGCGCGGAGGGTGCATCGTCAAAATAGATGGCGAGATCGATTCCCGCACGCTGTAGATTGACGTTGTCGTTCCCGGTCAGCATGGTCAGCGAAATTGACGGGTAGCGACGGGTAAAGTCACCGAGCGCCGGAACCAGCCAGCACTGGGCGATAGAAGGCCGTGAGTAGACGGTGAGCGTCCCCGAGAGCTCCTGATTTTTAATATCAAGAATCTCCTGGTTGAGCGTATCCAGCGACGACTTCAGCGCCCAAAATACCCGCTTGCCCTCGTGAGTGAGTTCCACTTTGCGATGAGAACGAACAAATAATTGGATGCCAAGCTCATCTTCAAGCTGATTTATGCGATGGCTGACGGCGCTGGGGCTCAATGACAGCTCGTCTGCCGCCAGCGCAAACGACTGATGCCGGGCCGCCACTTCAAACGTATACAGCTTTGACAACTGCCAGCCGTTGAGCAGCCGGTTTCTGACCTCGCGCAGGGGATCCATACTCACCTCTTTCATCCTGATTCCTCTTCGGCGGAGTGTAAAAAAGTTCGCTGCAAAAATCAGCTCAAAGATGAATTAGAGTGAACCATATCGCATAAACAAAGCGCAATTAGACATAAATCACTCATTTGATGCAATCTGGCTCATGTGAAGGGGGATTTATATCGTTTGTCAGACCATGCCTTATTTTTGTCCAATAACCCTATATTAATCACAGGGCAAGGTGAGTTATGCACTCTCAAATCTGGGTTGTGAGCACGCTGCTGATAAGCATCGTGTTAATCGTTTTGACCATCGTGAAGTTCAAATTCCACCCGTTTCTGGCGCTGCTGTTAGCCAGCTTCTTCGTGGGTACGATGATGGGTATGGGGCCGCTGGATATGGTCAATGCCATTGAGAGTGGCATCGGCGGTACGCTGGGCTTCCTCGCCGCGGTTATCGGCCTTGGGACCATTCTGGGCAAAATGATGGAAGTGTCCGGCGCGGCTGAACGCATTGGCCTGACGCTCCAGCGCTGCCGCTGGCTATCCGCCGACGTCATTATGGTACTGGTTGGGTTGATTTGCGGGATCACGCTGTTTGTTGAAGTCGGCGTGGTGCTGTTGATTCCGCTGGCTTTTTCGATTGCCAAAAAGACCAATACCTCACTGCTGAAGCTGGCGATCCCGCTGTGTACGGCGCTGATGGCGGTGCACTGCGTGGTCCCGCCGCATCCGGCTGCCCTGTTCGTGGCGAACAAGCTGGGCGCAGACATTGGCACGGTGATTGTCTACGGCTTACTGGTTGGTTTGATGGCTTCGCTGATCGGCGGTCCGCTGTATCTGAAATTCCTGGGTAACCGTCTGCCGTTTAAACCGGTTCCGGCTGAGTTTTCCGACCTTAAAGTACGCGACGAAAGTACGCTACCGTCGCTGGGTGCTACGCTGTTTACCGTTCTGCTGCCGATTGGCCTGATGCTGGTTAAAACCGTTGCTGAGCTGAACATGGCGAAAGGCAGCACGGTATATACGCTGCTGGAGTTTATTGGTAACCCGATCACCGCGATGTTTATTGCCGTTTTCGTGGCCTATTACATCCTCGGCCTGCGTCAGCACATCGGTATGGGTACGTTGCTGACTCACACAGAAAACGGTTTTGGCTCCATTGCTAACATTCTGCTGATTATCGGTGCAGGCGGCGCGTTCAACGCTATCCTCAAGAGCAGTGGGCTGGCGGATACGCTTGCACTGATCCTCTCGAACATGCATATGCACCCGATTCTGCTGGCCTGGCTGGTGGCGTTAATCCTGCATGCCGCGGTGGGTTCCGCCACGGTGGCGATGATGGGCGCCACGGCAATCGTTGCACCGATGCTGCCGCTCTATCCCAACGTCAGCCCGGAGATCATCGCCATTGCTATCGGTTCTGGCGCTATTGGCTGCACGATCGTCACCGATTCCCTCTTCTGGCTGGTGAAGCAGTACTGCGGCGCTACCCTGAATGAGACATTCAAATATTATACGACCGCGACATTTATCGCGTCCGTGATTGCACTGGCTTGCACATTCCTGCTTTCCTTTATTATCTAAGCGCAAAGAGACTGACTATGGAAAACATTCAAACACTTATCGCCCAGTATCCTTTAGTGGAAGATCTGGTTGCTCTCAAGGAGACAACCTGGTTTAACCCTGGCACCACCTCTCTTGCGGAAGGTTTACCGTACGTTGGCCTGACAGAGCACGATGTTCAGGATGCTCACGCCCGTCTGACGCGCTTTGCACCATATCTGGCACAGGCATTTCCGGAAACAGCGGCCACCGGCGGCATTATCGAATCTGAGCTGGCCGCGATTCCGGCCATGCAAAAGCGGCTGGAGAAAGAGTACGGGCAGCACATCAATGGCGAAATTCTGCTGAAGAAAGACAGTCACCTGCCAATTTCTGGTTCGATTAAAGCCCGTGGTGGCATTTATGAAGTACTGACCCATGCGGAAAAACTGGCGCTGGAAGCCGGTCTGCTGACCACACAAGACGATTACAGCGTTCTCCTTTCGCCCGAGTTCAAACAGTTCTTCAGCCAGTACAGCATCGCGGTAGGCTCCACCGGTAATCTCGGCATGTCGATTGGCATTATGAGCGCCCGTATCGGCTTTAAGGTGACGGTGCATATGTCTGCCGACGCTCGCGCATGGAAAAAAGCCAAACTGCGCAGTCACGGCGTAACGGTCGTGGAGTATGAAGAAGATTACGGTGTGGCGGTTGAACAGGGCCGTAAGGCGGCGGAGTCCGATCCAAACTGCTTCTTTATCGATGATGAAAACTCCCGCACGCTGTTTTTAGGCTATGCGGTAGCCGGACAGCGCCTGAAGGCGCAGTTTGCCCAGCAGGGGCGCGTGGTGGATGCAGACCATCCGCTGTTTGTTTACCTGCCGTGCGGAGTCGGCGGTGGCCCTGGCGGAGTGGCGTTTGGCCTGAAGCTGGCGTTTGGCGATAACGTGCACTGCTTCTTCGCCGAACCAACCCATTCACCGTGCATGCTACTGGGGATTTATACCGGGTTGCACGATACGATTTCCGTGCAGGACATTGGCATCGACAACCTGACGGCGGCTGATGGGCTGGCTGTCGGCCGTGCGTCTGGCTTTGTTGGCCGGGCAATGGAACGTTTGCTCGACGGTCTGTACACCCTGGACGATCAGACTATGTACGACATGCTGGGCTGGCTGGCGCAGGAAGAAGGTATTCGCCTCGAACCGTCAGCACTGGCAGGGATGGCAGGTCCGCAACACGTTTGCGCCTCTACGGACTATCAGCACATGCACGGCTTCAGCGCGAACCAGCTCAATAACGCCACCCACTTGGTGTGGGCGACCGGCGGCGGAATGGTGCCGGAATCTGAAATGGCGCAGTATCTGGCCAAAGGACGTTAAATACCACTGAGCTTAACGCAGCATCGCCATCAGCTCCATCGGTGAGCGATGCTGCTTAAGCAGGTCACGCATCACCCGCATATGCGGTGCGGTATGGTTGAAGAAAGCCTGATATCCTGCACACAGCACGCCCTTTCCATTTTCCTCGCAGTACGCAGGACAATCACCATGGTAATATTGAAACAATGAGCATGTCTGGCAACGCGTATTCATTGATGACATGGTCTGTCGTTCAATCTGTGCTGCCAGACCACACCACTGGCGGAGCGTTTTGTCGAAAAGCTGGATAGATATCTGATTAATATCTTCACGTACCCAGATATCAAATATCGTAATTAAAAATCGGCCCCACGCCTCAGACGTAACCGATTCGTCTGTCAGATGACCTGAACCATCATGCTTAACCAGCGGAATAAACTGTACCAGGCGAACATTTCCTTGTTGCAAACCACGGTACACTTCGACCGGTTGTAAACACTTCTGGTGGTCAATCACCACGTTTAAAACATCATCACTAACATCCATGTTCTCACATCCTGTCATGCAAAATTCCCGATAAATACGATAAGTTGGCGAACATGCGTTACAGCAAACAGTATTGCGAGGGATAACACCGCGAGGGAGATCATAAATTTGTCACGCACCGCGCGAGATTCAGAAAAATCGCTATGTGTAACATCCATCAGATTACGGCTGCGGGTATAGCGCCAAAGTACGATTCCCACCATCGCCAGCACCACAATTGAAACCCAAAACAGGAAGCCCGCCTGATGCCAGTTGTGCTTCAGCGCCAGCGCCATTAACGCACCATAACCCAGCAGGGTACGAAACCAGGCCAGCGATGTTCGCTCCGGTTGTAACCCGGGGTCGGCGATACGTCGCGATTTGCGGCTATCCGGCATACAGCACCAAAGTCATGACAATCACCGCCACAATAGTCAGCATAACGCTGATAATCAGCAGGCTGTGGGTGTAGGGCAAGTCCTCTTTCAGTCGCATCGCCTTTTCGTTACGTAGCCAGCGCAGGTAGCCGTAGATCGCCAGACCGCCGGCAAACAGACACAGCAACAAGGCAAGCGCCTCACGGATGACCGGCGTGGCAAAATCCGGAGCCAGTTGATCAAGGCCAACCCCCGCCGCCAGAAATCCGAGCGCGGTGCGGATCCACGCCAGAAAGGTACGTTCATTTGCCAGCGAGAAGCGATAGTCCGGTGCTTCCCCAAGGCGAGAAATCTTCATGACAGCTCCTTAAATATTGTTGTCTGGTCGTTATACCGGAACAGTTAAGGAGTATGAACCTGATTCTCAAGCGAAAGGGCGGGTCGGGTGATGAGACAATGGAAAAGAGAGAGGGTGTTTGTAATGCCGGATGGCGAGTTGCGTCTTATCCGGCCTACAGGAGATGCAGGCCGGATAAGTCAGTTTTAACCTAATCCCCAGAAGAGCACCGCCAGCAGTTGCGGGGTGATAATCCTCAAGAACATGACCAGCGGATAAACGGTAGCGTAGGAGAGCGCTGCCGCCCCGCTGGTGGCATGCAGGTTGTTAGCAAAAGCCAAAGCTGGGGGATCGGTCATTGAGCCAGCCAACATGCCGCACAGCGTCAGATAGTTCATTTTGGCGAAGATTCGCGCCAGCAAGCCCACGGTAATGAGCGGAATCGCGGTAATGAAAATGCCATAACCCACCCAGCTCAGGCCATCTCCCTGCGTCAGGGTATGAACAAAATCACCGCCTGACTTCAGACCAACCACCGCGAGAAACAGCACGATCCCCAACTCTCGCAGCGCAAGGTTAGCGCTGGGAGGCATAAACCAGTACAGCTTACCGATGCTACCAATACGCCCCAGGATCAAGGCCATAATCAGCGGCCCGCCGGCCAACCCCAGTTTCAACGCCACCGGGAATCCCGGGATGAACAGCGGGATTGAACCCAGTAGAACACCCAACCCGATACCGATAAATACCGGCAGCATCTGCACCTGCTGCAGTTTTTGCTGCGCGTTACCCACAACATTGGCAACAGCATCAATGGACGAAGGACGCCCCACCAGATTAAGGATATCGCCGAATTGCAGGCTGGCATCGCTGCTGGCTACCAGCTCAACACCCGCACGGTTCAGGCGGGAGATAACCACGTCGTAACGTTCTTTAAAGTGCAGGTCGCGGATACGTTTACCCAGCACCTGCTCGTTGGTCACCACCACGCGTTCAACGCGTAAGTCGGTACCTCGCGTCGACAGCGATGTGTCAACCTCCTGCCCAATCACTACCTGCGCATTGTGCAAATCGCCAGGCTGACCAACCAGGTGTAGCAGGTCGCCCATCTGGATAATCGTCCCCGGTGACGGCACCATCAATGTCTCGTCACGTTTAAGACGCGAGCAGATGATTTTATCGCTGTTCAGAATCGGGACATCCTGAATCGCCATATTATTGATGTTTGGATTTTCCACGCGGATGTTCATCGTCTGAATCAGCGCGTGCCCGTTGGTCAGCGTGGATTCATGCTGCTGGGCTTCAGCATCGACGTTAACGCGGAAAATAAGGCGCATCAGCCACATGGTGAGTAAAATTCCGCAAATGCCGAAAGGATAAGCCATGGCATAGCTCATCCCCATCAGGTCAACCACATCACCAGGCGTACCCAGATCGCGCAGAATTTGCTGCCCCGCACCCAACGCCGGGGTATTGGTGACCGCACCAGAGAATATTCCCAGCACCACAGGGAGAGGAATGGCAAAAATCTTATGCAGGATCGCGGTGACCAGGCCACCCATGATGACAATCAGCACAGCAAACAGATTCAGCCGCAGGCCCGAAACGCGCAGAGAAGCAAAAAAGCCCGGCCCCACCTGAATACCGATGGTGTAGACGAAAAGAATCAGGCCAAATTCCTGAATAAAATGCAGCATGTCGCCGCTCAGGGTCATCCCTGCCTGATCGACAAAATGCCCGACGATAATACCGCCGAACAGCACGCCTCCAATGCCAAAACCCACACCACGTATTTTTATGTTGCCGATCCATAACCCGACAACTGCCACCAATGCCAGAACGCTGACCGTCAATGCTATATCACTCATTATCCTGTTCCCTGTGAATAACATCATTAAGTAAATGGATTCTCGCAGAGTACAGTCGCAATGTATGGGTGGTAAAGCACAAAAAAGCCCCGTCATTTCTGGCGGGGCAAAGGCATGGAGCTATTTAACTGTCTAATGCGGGACGTTCGCTGATGGCGATACGTTGTGGAGCAATGGTTTCAGGTTCATTCCGGGTCAAATCAATATGCAGCAAGCCGTTAGTGAAGCTTGCGCCGGAAACCTCCATATTTTCAGCCAGCGTAAAGCTCAGGCTGAACGGCTGAGTGACCAGCCCCTGATGCAACCATTTGGTCTCTTTTTCCGGCTGCTGCGGCGTACCTTTCACGGTCAGGCGCGTGCCTTCCAGTTGAATATCCAGATCTTCCTGGCGGAAACCGGCTAACGCAAGGGTAATGCGGTAGTGGTTATCATCGCTCTTTTCGATGTTATAAGGCGGGAAGCTCTGGCTTTCACCGGTGTTTTGCAAGGCATTGGCCAGTTTGTCAAAACCGATCCATTGACGCAGCAGTGGGGATAAATCGTAGTTACGCATAATAATCTCCTTCTAAGAAGCGAGTAGGTACCTTTCGGCTCCCTGACGGCGAGCCGATGACTTAGCAAGGCCGCCTGAAGCGGCCTACAGAATTAGTTGATTTCGATGCGGCGCGGTTTGTTCGCTTCAGGAATCACGCGCTCAAGATCGATATACAGCAGACCATTTACCAGGTTTGCGCCGCGAACATGAATGTTCTCCGCTAACTGGAACTTGCGTTCAAAGTTGCGCTCGGCAATACCCTGATACAGGTAAGTACGTTCTTTTTGATCGTCCGCATGGGCGCCTTTTACCACCAGCAGATTGTCCTGGGCAGTAATTTCCAGTTCGCTTTCAGCAAAACCGGCAACGGCAATTGCAATGCGGTAATGGTTTTCGTCTACCAGCTCAACGTTGTACGGAGGGTAGCCGCCATTGCTTTGGCCCTGATTGTTTTCCAGCAGGTTAAACAGGCGATCAAAACCAATAGCAGAACGGTACAGTGGGGATAAATCAAAGTTACGCATAATCAATAGCTCCTGAAATCAGCGAGAATAATTGACCTTCCATCATGGACAGGTCAGGTAGCCAGGACACCCATCAGGCATGCCCTTCATTTGTCTACACTCTAAAAATGGGTCTTAATACAAACTTTTCAAGCGTATTCATCTGACTTTTTTTGCAGTTTGTTGTCTATTGCATACACTGGGGGGAGCAGTTGTTCTCGTTAAATCGCGATAGCCGCCACAGTGCGACGAAATGGTGATGTTATTTTCGCAACGGATCGCTTTAACTCACCATGCAAACACGATAAATACAGATGAATAAATGATGATTAAAAAAATGTTGGTAACACTGACGATGTGTAGTGGGATGGCGTTTGTAAGCGGCTGTTCCAGCATCATGTCGCATACCGGTGGCAAAGAAGGGACGTATCCTGGCACGCGAGCCAGTGCCACAATGATTAGCGAAAGTGATACGAACTGGGGAACCAAGTCGCTGGCGATTCTGGATATGCCTTTCACCGCGGTGCTCGATACGGTATTGCTACCATGGGATCTCTTTCGCAAAGATAACTCGGTGAGATCCCGCGTAGAAAAGAGCGAGGAGAGAACCCAGGCCACGAACGCCGTTATTCCTCCGGCAGAAATGTCCGCTCCATAAATTAACGCCCGGTTTCAGTCACCCACAGCTGGCGAAAACCCTCGACGTCTTCCATCCACGCAACCTGTCTACCATCAGGGGAGAAGACGATCGCATCGGCCGATGGTGGGTTACCATGACGTTCCGTTAAAAAATCAATCTCGCCCGTTTGAACATCACAACAGGCTATTCTGTTCTCCAGTACAAATCCCAGCCACTTCCCCGATGGGTGCCAGTTAAAGGCTGACTGAATATTCGTAGCGCACTGGGTAAGCTGACGCGGCTCTCCCCCCTGTGGGGAAATCAGCCATAGCTGCACAATACCATTGTCATCACGCATTAAAAACGCAATCTCAGATGCCTTTGGATTACTGCGTACCCAGTGGCGAGGTTGGTTCACCAGCCCCGGAAAGCCGCGCTCATGGGTAAACGTCAGACGGCGTTGGCAAATACCGGATGGCGGCGCAGGCATGGTCATGTCAGTCCCCTCCAGAGGCGCGTCCCCCGGCTGTTTCCAGCCGCTTTCATCCTGTGGCAAATCGACAATAAACAGCTCCGGTACTTTCTCGCCAGTGGCTGATAGCGTATCGCCGATAAACGCCAGCCTGTTTTCGCCTACCCAGCCCTCTTCATAGGCGCGGTTAATCTCATCGCTACTCGGTTTTGGCGTTGGTGTCGTCTGGCTCACCAGCACGCACCAATGGCTGCCACTGTATTCACGCGGATGCTGCGCGGAGACCTTCACCGGACCATACGGTGCAGCCACGCCGACGTTGCGTAAATCGAGCGCCGGAGAACGCTCATGCAGTACATGGTCGTTATAAGTGAAGCTAACAAACTCGCCGTTCGGGCTAAAAACATGCACATGAGTGCCGCCGCGCAGCGCGCCTGGCGTGTACGGCGCGGTAATATCCATCGCATCCAGATTAACCACCTCCGCCTGCGAAGCAATCACCCCACGACGATGATGGAAGTCGTAATGCCATGTTTCATCGGGATTTTCAGGCCCGTGAATGAATACATATTTTTCCGACTTTGGATGAACGGTCACCACGCCAACATGCGATCCCTGAGTAGCTCGGTAAATCACCTCCAGCTCGCCAGTATGGATATTGACGCGCTCAATTGTTTCACCAGTAAAAGAGGCGCCGGAAGGACGTACATCAAAGACTAGCCACTGGCTGTCCGGTGTCCAGGTGTTGATATTGGTAAGCTGATGATTACGCGGCGTAAAGGTGATTTGCTTCATGGGATGCCCTGATACAAGACGATTTCAGCAATCATACTTCACAAGCACTTCACTTTCAGGCTTTAGCGTATCGCCATCTTCATTTTTGCGGACAGAAAGATGGAACATTTTGACGTAGCGATTATCGGATTAGGCCCGGCAGGCGCAGCGCTGGCGCGGCAGTTGAGCGGAAAAATGCGCGTGATTGCGTTGGATAAAAAACGCCAGTGCGGTAACGAAGGTTTCACTAAACCCTGCGGCGGTCTGCTGGCCCCGGACGCCCAGCGTTCGTTTATCCGCGATGGGATAACCTTACCCGTTGATGTCATCGCTAACCCGCAGATTTTTAGCGTTAAAACGGTTGATGTTGCCGCTTCTTTGACGCGTAACTACCAACGCAGCTACATTAATATCAACCGCCATGCTTTTGATTTATGGCTTAAATCCCTCATCCCTGATGATGTGCAGGTATACCACGACAGCCTGTGCCGGAAAATCTGGCGCGAGTGCGATAAATGGCATGTTATCTTCCGCGCCGACGGTTGGGAGCAGCAGATCACCGCGCGTTATCTGGTGGGGGCAGACGGTGCAATTCACTGGTACGCCGTCATCTCTATCCCCAACACCAAATCCGTAAATATGTCGCTATTCAACAATGGTTTGCGGAAAAACATCCCGTACCGTTCTATTCCTGTATTTTTGATAACGATGCAACTGACTGTTATTCCTGGAGTATCAGCAAAGATGGCTATTTTATCTTTGGTGGCGCCTACCCCATGAAGGACGGCCAGGCACGCTTTGACGCGCTGAAAGAGAAGCTGGAAGCGTTCCATTTCCAGTTCGGCAAACCGGTGAAAAGTGAAAAATGTACGGTGCTATTCCCCTCACGCTGGAAAGACTTCGTCTGCGGAGAGGACAACGCATTTTTGATTGGCGAAGCGGCCGGTTTTATCAGCGCCAGCTCGCTGGAAGGGATTAGCTATGCGCTGGACAGCGCGGAGATCCTCAAATCGGTACTGCTGCGGGATACGCCAGATATGAATCACGCTTACCGTAAAGCCACCCGTAAGTTACGTCTCAAACTGTATGGCAAAATCCTGAAAAGTCGCGCCCTGACATCGGCGTTTTCCCGTAAATGGATAATGCGCAGCGGCGTGGCGCATATTCCCTTGAGTCAGGAAGAGCAGCCCGCCATAACGTCTGACGGGCTGGTTAAAGAACATTAACCGACGCGCTTCACATCCCCCACCAGCAGTATATAAGACAACGCGCCAAGCAGGGCAACGGCTGAGATGTAGACCAGCGCAGGCGCAAACCCATAATCCTGCGCAAGGTAACCGACCACCAGTGGTACGGTGATTCCGCCCAATCCCCCAACAAAGTTAAACACGCCGCCAGTGAGACCAATCAGGCGCATGGGGGCCAGTGAAGAGACCAGCGACCAGGTGATAGAAGCAAAACCATTGCCGAAGAACGCGATGGCCATCAGGGTCATAATCCATACCGGATCGTTGGTGTAGTTCGCGCCCATAATGCAGGTGGAGATCAGCAATCCGCAGATAATCGGCGTTTTACGCGCCACACCCAGCGAGAAGCCTTTTTTCACCAACTTGTCTGCCAGCCAACCAGAAAGCAACACGCCAAAGAAAGCCGCCAGGAACGGGACGGTAGTCATAAATCCCGCTTTCAGCGCAGTGATTCCTTTCTCCTGGGTTAAATAGTTGGGGAACCAGGTCAGGAAGAACCACAGCGTGGAGGTCACCGCAAACTGGCCCAGATAGACGCCCACCAGCTTACGATGGAACACCAGCTTCCAGTCGGCTTTAGTCAGCGGCTGACGTGCCTCTTTCTTGACGGGCGCATCACCATCAACCAAGCCACCACCGTCACGAATGTAATCGAGTTCAGCCTGAGTGATACTTTTCGTCAGACGCGGCGGTTGGTAAACCTTGAACCAGATGAGTGACCAGATAATACCGATCCCACCGGTAACAATGAATACCCAGTGCCAGCTCAGCATCTCCTGGATCCAGATCAGCAGCGGCGTGAGGAATGCCAGACCCACAAACTGCCCGGATGTGTAGAAACCAACGGCGGAGGCGCGTTCATGTTCAGGGAACCAACTGGTCACCATGCGGTTATTGGTGGGGAACGCGGGGGCTTCAAAAATGCCGGTTATCGCACGCAGGCCAATTAACGACATTAGTCCGGTTGCAAACCCCTGAAACAAGGTTGCCACCGACCAGCCAAAGATGGCGATAAAGTAGGTCAGGCGAGAACCCACACGATCGAGGAACCAGCCACCGGGGATTTGGCATAATGTGTAAAGCCAGGCAAACGCAGAAAAGACATATCCCATTTCCGCTTTGGTAATACCGAATTCTTCCTGAATATGTGCCGACGCCACGGCGAGATTAGCGCGGTCAACATAACAAATAACCACAGTAATAAAGATCATAATCAGCGTCAGATACCGACGACGCCCGGGTTTTGCAGTAGTAACTGAAATATCCATCGCAATCTGTCTCCAGATTTTGGGCATAGCGAGACCGCTCACCATGCCCTGTAATTTACAGAGGGTGTGTTGAAATTTTTTTATTAATAACTTAACCGTAATGCGCTAAATAATTTGTGCTGGGGAAAGGCGGCAAATTTTCACATTCCCGGGAGCATATATAAGTGCGTGATCGGGGTAAAAAACGCAGCCAACGCATCACCAGTGCAAAGTATGACGCGCATTTACCATTCAGCGACAGAACCATCCTCATGCCGCCATAACGGATTACGCCAGTCTGGTGCATTTTTGCTGAGTTCGATCACCCGGGCTTCATCAATTTCTACGCCCAGACCCGGTTTCATTAGCGGTTTAAAGAATCCACCTTCCATATTGAAATCTTCTTTGTTTTTCACAAAGTCGAGCAACTCAGCGCCCTTATTGTAGTGAATGCCCATGCTTTGCTCCTGGAATACCGCGTTGCGAGAAACGAAGTCGATATGCAGGCAAGCAGCCAACGCAATTGGCCCCAGCGGGCAGTGAGGTGCCAATGCCACATCATAGGCTTCCGCCATCCCAGCTATTTTGTAGCATTCAGTTATACCGCCCGCATGAGACAGGTCCGGCTGCAAAATAGCCAGGCCACCTGCTTCCAGCACGCGTTTAAACTCAAAACGCGAGAACATACGTTCACCGGCAGCAATCGGAATATGCGTTTGTGCAGCCAGCCTCGGATAATATTCCGCCTGTTCAGCTAGTACCGGCTCTTCAATAAACAGAGGGCGGTATTGTTCCAGCTCTTTAATTAATACTTTCGCCATCGGGGCACTAACACGACCATGGAAATCAAGGCCAAACTCAATTTCATTGCCAAAGGCTTCGCGAATTTGCGCCACAGTATTTACCGCAGCATCCACTGCGCGAGAATTATCAATGACGCCCATTTCTTCACAGCCGTTCAGTTTGAAGGTATCAAAGCCAATGCTGCGCAGCTTCTTGATACCGTCGATCACTTCTGCCGGACGATCGCCGCCAACCCAGCTGTAGGCTTTAATTTTATCGCGAACCAGCCCCCCCATCAGTTGCCATACCGGTGCGTTCAGCACTTTGCCTTTAATGTCCCACAACGCCTGGTCGATACCGGCGATTGCACTCATCATGATCGGACCACCACGATAAAAACCAGCCCGGTACATCACCTGCCAGAGATCGTTAATACGCGCGGGATCCTGGCCAATCAGGTAATCACCAAGCTCGTGAACCGCCGCTTCCACAGTGCGTGCTCGCCCTTCAATAACCGGTTCACCCCAGCCAACAATCCCCTCATCTGTTTCAATCTTTAAAAACATCCAGCGCGGGGGTAAACGGTACGTAGTGATTTTAGTAATTTTCATTTCATTGCCTCTCGATACGCTTTTACAAATGCCGCAGCCTGCTGCGCAGTACGTTCAATAGACTGCCCAGCACGATAGAGATCGCTGCCCAGTCCAGCTCCTGCACAACCTGCATTGATCCATTGAGTCAGATTTTCCGGCGTCACACCGCCAACGGCAAACACAGGAACATCCGGTGGAAGTACCGCTTTCAGTGCTTTGATATAGTCAGGGCCAAAAGCGGATGAAGGGAATATTTTTAGCGCCTGCGCGCCAGCATCCAGCGCGGTAAAGGCTTCACTGGCGGTCGCGCAGCCAGGACAAACGGTCATGCCATAGCTCACCGCTCGGCGGATCACCTCAGGCTGAATATTGGGCGTGACGATAAGCTTACAGCCCATTTGCGCAAGCTGGTCCACTTGCTCTGGTTTGAGCACTGTTCCAGCGCCAATTAGAGCCTTGTCGCCATACGCATCCACAATTTCCGGAATGCTCTTTTCCCACTGTGGGGAATTAAGCGGGATCTCTACCGCATCGAAACCCGCGTTAATGACCGCACCGACGTGCGCCAGCGCTTCATCGGGCGTAACACCACGTAATATTGCAATTAACGGAAGATTAGTTTGCCACTGCATGAGCGATACTCCTTATGCCTGCCTGAAATGCCGTGTCGCCGGATACGGTTGATACCTCGCGTCCAATGGCGTGAAATGCCTGCTGATAACGTGAGGTCAGGGCTGAACCTGCGACGAGAGTAATAGCCAGCCCGGCAGCAAATTGTTCGCTCATGCTGGCGACTTCTGCACCAATCAGCAGGCCGGAGAGAAATTCGCTAACCTGCTCGCGTGGGAGGGTTCCCAGGACATGCGAGGCTCGAACTTCAAAGAGTTGCGGCAGAATGGCTGGCGTGGCGAGACCGTGCATCAGTCCAGCGGAGAATGCTCCGGCAGAGGCTTCCTGCTCCGGTAAGCCCGCCCCCAACAGTGAATGGCGTAGCAATAAATGATGTAATTCACCTGTCATCACGGTACGGAAATCATGAATTTGCTGTGCATCCGCCAGTACCCATTTGCAGTGAGTACCCGGCATGACATAGACGGGAGATGGTGAAAGTGTCCGGGCGCCCAATAGTTGGGTCTCTTCGCCGCGTATCACATTATGGTTATCCTCACGAGAGACGCAAAGTCCGGGAATAATCCAGATATTGTCGCCAACAGAGGTTAACTGCTCGCCAATGGCAGAGAAATGGGCGGGAACGGTCAGATAAGGAGCCACTTTCCAGCCCACGTTACTGCCGACCATTCCCGCCATCACCACAGGGGTGGCGCTGTTGCGCCAGTTTTGCGTAACTTCAGCTAACACCGCTGCAGGAGATTTACCGTTCAGGCGCGTAACACCTGCTTCTGATTGCCTGCTCTCCAGGCATTTGTCGCCCTGGTAAAGCCAGGCGCGCAAATTGGTCGATCCCCAGTCAATTGCGATGTAGCGAGCTGTCATGTGATGTCCTTGAGCCTTCGTGTTGAGCTGGCGATCATAGTTAAAGCCGCCTGCTCTGCCGCATTGCTATCCTGGTGCCGTATCGCATCGAATAGCGCCTTATGTTCCTGGAGCGTCTTCGGCATGTTAGCCTCATCCCCCATCCAGGTTCGTTCAAAAACCGCGCGTTGTAGCGAACTAATCGCTATGCTAAGTTGTTGTAAAACAGGGTTATGTACTGACTGTAAAACCGCTTCGTGATAGCGGATGTCAGCTTCATTAAAAGCATCCCTGTCCTGGTTATTGGCGATCATGTCATTAAGCGCCGACTCGATTTCAGCCAGATCGCTCGAGTTCGCCCGCTCCGCTGCCCAGCGTGCAATCGCCGGTTCCACCAGATTACGAACCTCACTCATCGCGCTAATCAGACGCGGGTCGTAGTCGTTTTCCAGTACCCATTGCAGTACATCTGTATCGAGATAATTCCACTGGTTTCGCGGTGCAACAAACGCTCCGCGGTAGCGTTTCATTTCAATGAGTCTCTTTGCCATAAGCGAACGGAACACTTCACGAATGATGTTGCGCGAGGTTTCAAATTCCTCGCATAAATCCGCTTCTGCCGGCAGTGCTGAACCCGGTACGTATTTGCCGCTAACAATCTGCTTGCCCAGCGTGATAACAATGCGATCGGTTTTATTGAGAGTCATGAAGAGTCCTTGTGCCCTGAATGTATTGCTCTACTTTACCGTCATCGCTGAAATTCACCTCAATTTTGTAGTACGACTGTGATATTACACATCGTTGCCATGCGCACAATGTAGTACAACCAACTAGCATTGTACTACAATTTAGATCACAAAAACGACAAACGGTAAAAGGAATGTTTTTTGGAAGGTAAAAAGAGGCATAAAAAAACCCGCGATCGGCGCGGGTTGTAACCTGACGGAGCGGACTTAATTCAGCGCAAATTTCTCAATGGCATACGCGACGCCATCTTCAAGGTTGGATTTCGTCACGAAGTTGGCGATTTCTTTGACTGATGGAATAGCGTTGTCCATGGCAACGCCCACGCCTGCGTATTCAATCATCGCGATGTCGTTTTCCTGATCGCCTATCGCCATCACCTCTTCGGCTTTAATACCTAACGCATCGGCCAGCGATTTTACACCTGTCCCTTTATTGACGCGTTTATCGAGGATTTCGAGGAAATACGGCGCACTTTTCAGCACGGTGTACTTCTCTTTTACTTCCGCAGGTATACGCGAGATAGCTTTATCAAGGATCTCCGGCTCATCAATCATCATAACTTTCAGGAACTGGGTTGCAGGATCCATTTTCTCGGCTTCACAGAACACCAGCGGGATGGTCGCGACAAACGATTCGTGCACCGTGTAGTAGCTGATATCACGGTTCGCGGTATACAACGTATTGCGATCGAGAGCGTGGAAATGTGAGCCTACTTCCCGTGAAAGCTGCTCCAGGTAACGATAATCATCATAGCTCAGCGCGGTTTGCGCCACGGTACTGCCATCCCCTGCTTTCTGCACCAGCGCACCGTTGTAGGTAATGCAGTAGTCACCGGGTTGTTCCATATGTAGTTCTTTCAGATAGCTGTGAACGCCGGCATACGGGCGTCCCGTGGTCAGCACCACATTCACGCCACGCGCGCGCGCCGCGGCAATCGCCGTTTTGACCGCAGGTGAAATGGTGTGATCGGGCAGCAGAAGTGTGCCATCCATGTCGATAGCAATAAGTTTGATAGCCATGAGTTCCCCGGATTAAATGAGTCCGTCCTCATGCTAACGCGATTCCGCTCAAAAAACAGCTACGAAAAGGGGGATAGAAAGGGGAATCGAGATTCCCCTTTTTGTAGATTAGTTGTCGTTTGTAGGCCTGATAAGCAACGCGTCATCAGGCACAGCCGGATGGCGGCGTAAACCGCCTTATCCGGCCTACAGATTGGCTTAAATATCGATGTTCGCCGCTTTCAGGGCGTTCTCTTCGATAAATGCGCGACGCGGTTCAACGGCATCGCCCATCAGCGTAGTGAACAGCTGGTCGGCAGCAATAGCATCCTTCACGGTAACGCGCAGCATACGACGGCTTTCCGGATCCATGGTGGTTTCCCACAGCTGTTCCGGGTTCATCTCGCCCAGACCTTTATAACGCTGGATAGCGAGGCCACGACGAGACTCTTTCTGCAGCCATTCCAGCGCCTGCTCGAAGCTGGCAACCGGCTGGCGACGCTCGCCACGTTCGATAAACGCATCGTCTTCGATCAGTCCGCGCAGCTTCTCGCCAAGCGTACAAATACGACGGTATTCGCCACCGGTCACAAATTCATGCTCCAGCGGATAATCGGTATCCACACCGTGGGTACGGACGCGAATCACCGGCTCGAACAGGTTCAGTTCAGCGTCTTTACGCACAAAGCTGTTCCAGGTGCTGCCGTGCATTTCGTTTTCATTCAGCACGTTAACCAGCTGAGAAACCCAGGCAGTGACTTTCGCCTCATCAGCGAGATCGGCTTCATCTAGCGTCGGTTGATAAACCAGTTCTTTCAGCAGCGCTTTCGGGAAACGACGTTCCATACGGCCAATCATTTTCTGCGTCGCGTTGTATTCAGAAACCAGTTTCTCTAACGATTCACCTGAAAGGGCTGGTGCGCTGGCGTTGGTGTGCAGCGATGCGCCATCCAGAGCGATAGAGATCTGGTACTGATCCATCGCTTCGTCATCTTTAATGTACTGTTCCTGCTTGCCTTTTTTCACTTTGTACAGCGGTGGCTGTGCAATGTATACGTGGCCGCGCTCAACGATTTCCGGCATCTGACGATAGAAGAAGGTCAACAGCAGCGTACGGATGTGCGAGCCGTCGACGTCCGCATCGGTCATGATGATGATGCTGTGATAACGCAGTTTATCCGGGTTGTACTCGTCACGACCGATGCCGCAGCCAAGCGCGGTGATCAGCGTCGCGACTTCCTGAGAGGAGAGCATCTTGTCGAAGCGCGCTTTCTCAACGTTGAGGATTTTACCCTTCAGCGGCAGAATCGCCTGGTTCTTACGGTTACGTCCCTGCTTCGCAGAGCCGCCCGCGGAGTCCCCTTCCACCAGGTAGAGTTCAGAGTGGGCCGGGTCACGTTCCTGACAGTCTGCCAGTTTGCCCGGCAGGCCCGCTAAGTCCAGCGCGCCTTTACGACGGGTCATTTCACGCGCGCGACGCGCAGCTTCACGGGCGCGCGCAGCATCGATAATTTTACCGACGACGATTTTCGCGTCAGACGGGTTTTCCAGCAGGTATTCGCTCAGCAGTTCGTTCATCTGCTGTTCTACCGCCGATTTCACCTCAGAGGAGACCAGCTTGTCTTTGGTCTGTGAGGAGAACTTCGGATCCGGTACTTTCACGGAAACAACGGCAATCAGGCCTTCACGGGCATCGTCACCGGTGGCGCTGACTTTCGCTTTTTTGCTGTAGCCTTCTTTGTCCATGTAGGCGTTCAGGGTACGGGTCATCGCCGCCCGGAAGCCTGCAAGGTGAGTACCGCCGTCACGCTGCGGAATGTTGTTGGTGAAGCAGTAGATGTTTTCCTGGAAACCATCGTTCCACTGCAGCGCAACTTCAACGCCGATACCGTCTTTTTCGGTGGAGAAGTAGAAGATATTCGGGTGGATCGGCGTTTTGTTTTTGTTGAGGTATTCAACAAACGCCTTGATGCCGCCTTCGTAGTGGAAATGGTCTTCTTTGCCGTCGCGCTTGTCGCGCAGACGAATAGAGACGCCGGAGTTCAGGAATGACAGCTCGCGCAGACGCTTAGCCAGAATGTCGTATTCGAACTCAACGACATTGGTAAAGGTTTCGTGGCTTGGCCAGAAACGGACCTGAGTCCCCGTCAATTCAGTTTCGCCAGTTACCGCCAGCGGCGCCTGCGGCACACCGTGCACGTAAGTTTGCTGATGCACTTTGCCTTCACGACGAATCACCAGTTCCAGTTTCTGTGACAGGGCGTTAACGACGGAAACACCCACGCCGTGCAGACCGCCGGAAACTTTATAGGAGTTATCATCGAATTTACCGCCTGCGTGCAAAACGGTCATAATAACTTCCGCTGCCGAAACGCCCTCTTCCGGATGAATACCGGTTGGGATACCACGGCCATCATCAGTAACGGACACGGAGTTGTCAGCGTGAATCGTTACCACGATATCTTTACAGTGACCCGCGAGCGCTTCGTCGATAGCGTTATCTACCACCTCGAATACCATGTGGTGCAGACCGGTGCCGTCATCCGTGTCGCCGATATACATACCCGGGCGCTTACGCACCGCATCCAGTCCTTTCAGGACTTTGATACTGGAGGAGTCATAAGAATTCGACATCAACGTTTCTCGCTCATTTTATCTTGGGTTAATCCGTTATTTTACCCTTTTCCACGGTAAACATCTTCGAATTTTCATCGGACATGTCTATAACGTGTTCAGCGCTGATTGCGCTGACAAAGACCTGAGATTGCGTGGCTTTTAAGCGGCTGGCCAGCAGTCCGCGACGCGCGTCATCCAGTTCAGAGGCAAAATCATCTATCAGGTACAGGCAGCGCCGCCCGCTTTCACGGGTCAGGAACTCCCCTTGCGCCAGACGTAAGGCGCACATCAGCAGCTTTAGCTGCCCACGCGACAACGTATCTTCCACCGGCGCACCGTCGGCGCGAATGCGGAAATCCGCCTTATGCGGGCCGTGCGCAGTGTAGGTCAACATGCGATCGCGTTCAAAACTGCGTTCCAGCACTTCGGCATAATCCGTCTCTTTCTCCCAGCCGCGCTGGAATGAGAAGGAGAGAGAAAACTCAGGAAGAAACTGCTGGCAGGTATCCGCCATATCCTGCGCGATGCCAGCGCTGTACTCCGCGCGCCAGGTGCTGATTTGTTCCGCCAGTGGGATCAGTTCTTTATCCCACGGGCGCAGTTGCTCATAACGACTCACCTGGCGCAGTGCTGCATTGCGCTGCTTGAGCAGTCGCTTCAGGTTGCTCCAGGCGGTGAAAAATCCGGCTTCATTGTGAAAGCATCCCCAGTCAAGGAATGCTCTTCTGTATTTGGGGCCGCCATTGAGTAAAGTAAACCCCTCAGGCGTGATCAGCTGCATCGGCATCAGGTGCGCCAGTTCTGCGACCTTGTGCCCGTCAGTGCCGTCAATGCGCACTTTGCTGTCGCCCAGCTTGTCTTTCGTCAGGCCAATCGACGTCTCACGTTCTTCACCCTGCAAACGCCCGTGTAAAACAAACGACTCCTGCTCGTGGCGAATCACGCGGCCAATCTGCAAACTACGAAACGCCCGACCGTGGCCGAGCGTATAGATAGCTTCCAGTACGCTGGTTTTGCCGCTGCCGTTCGCGCCAACCAGGAAGTTAAAGCCGGGGGATAAAGCGAGATCCGCATTTTCAATATTGCGGAAATCTTTGATTAGCAGTCGGGATAGCGACATATCAACTCATAACCAGGGCGTTATCGTCGCAGTTAGTCTGGTTACGGCCAGCGCACAGCAACCGGAGCGTACTGAAGTACGTGAGGATTGCGAGCACTGCCCGGAGCCAGAATAACAAGTAAGATAGCCCGATATTTTTTACAAGCGCATAGGCATGACAACATAGGCCGCGCTTTGGCTGGCTGCATCTTCAATCTGTACGCTCGATACGGAATCGGTCAGCAGAATACGCACGTTTTCGCACTTCAGCGCATTCAGAACATCCAGTACGTAGCTCACGTTAAAGCCGATTTCCAGTTCTGTACCAGGATAGGAAACATCCAGAATTTCTTCCGCTTCTTCCTGCTCCGGGTTGTTGGCAGTGATTTTGAGCTGATTTTCGCTGACATACAGACGCACGCCGCGGAATTTCTCGTTAGAGAGGATCGCCGCACGAGCAAACGCCTGTTTGAGGATATCGCAACCGGCTTCCAGATGTTTGTCCGGATTCTTCGGCAATACGCGGCGATAATCCGGGAAACGGCCATCAACCAGCTTAGAGGTAAAGATGAAGTCACCAACGTGCGCACGAATGTTGTTGCTGCCAATCTGCACGCGCAGCGGGTTATCGCCGCCGTCGAGCATACGCATCAGTTCAATCACGCCTTTACGCGGTACGATCACCGAATGGCTAGGCAACGGCTGACCAACCGGCATTGAACAGACCGCCAGGCGGTGACCGTCGGTCGCCACGGTACGCAGCTCTTCCCCTTCGGTTTCAAACAGCATGCCGTTTAAGTAGTAACGTACGTCCTGATGCGCCATCGAAAACTGCGTGGCTTCAATCAGGCGCTTCATCGTCGCCTGCGGCAGGGTGAATTCGACTTCGCTCTGCCAGTCGTCCAGATTCGGGAAGTCGGCGGCAGGCAGCGTAGACAGCGAGAAACGGCTGCGGCCAGAACGCACCAGCATACGGTCGCCTTCCAGTTGAACGGCAATTTCCGCGCCTTCCGGTAATCCACGGCAAATATCGAAGAATTTACGCGCCGGAACGGTGGTCGCACCAGGTTCATGAGGCTGGATTAGCGCCACGCGCGCCACCATCTCCATCTCGAGATCGGTACCGGTCAGCGAAAGCGTGCCGTCAGCAACCTGCAGCAGCAGGTTTCCGAGAATAGGCAGTGTAGGACGTCCACCCAGCGGGCCGCTGACCTGCTGAAGCGGTTTTAATAAATGTTCACGTTCAACGGTAAATTTCATAGCGTCACGAAGATAATGTTCTGATTAAATTGGAGAAATCTTCTTTAATATCATGGCTTTCTTCACGCAACTGCTCAATCTTGCGGCAGGCATGAAGCACGGTAGTATGGTCACGCCCACCAAACGCGTCGCCAATTTCCGGCAGACTATGGTTAGTGAGCTCTTTTGCCAGCGCCATCGCCATCTGGCGCGGACGAGCTACCGAGCGAGATCGACGCTTAGAAAGCAGATCCGCAATTTTGATTTTGTAATACTCCGCCACCGTCTTCTGAATATTGTCGATGGTGACCAGCTTTTCCTGCAAAGCCAGCAGATCGCGCAGCGCTTCGCGCACGAAATCGATAGTAATCGCCCGGCCGGTAAAATTGGCGTTGGCGATCACGCGGTTCAGTGCACCTTCCAGCTCACGTACGTTAGAGCGTAGACGCTTGGCAATAAAGAACGCGACTTCACCCGGCAGACGAATGTCGTTTTCGTCGGCTTTTTTCATCAGGATCGCAACGCGCGTTTCCAGTTCAGGCGGTTCGATCGCGACAGTCAGTCCCCAGCCGAAACGGGATTTCAGACGATCTTCAACGCCGTTGATCTCCTTCGGATAGCGATCCGAGGTAAGGATGATCTGTTGATTGCCTTCCAACAGGGCATTAAAGGTGTGGAAAAACTCTTCCTGCGATCGTTCTTTATTCGCGAAGAATTGAATATCGTCAATCAGCAGCGCGTCAACGGAACGGTAGTAGCGTTTAAACTCTTCGATCGCGTTGTTTTGCAGGGCTTTGACCATGTCCTGCACAAAACGCTCGGAGTGCATATACACCACTTTGGCGTTTGGCTTACGCGCCATAATGCCGTTACCGACAGCGTGCAACAGGTGGGTTTTACCCAGACCCGTACCGCCATAAAGGAATAACGGATTGTAGGCGCCGCCAGGATTGTCCGCCACCTGACGTGCCGCCGCGCGCGCCAGCTGGTTAGATTTACCTTCAACGAAGTTATCAAACGTGTGTTTGACGTTGACGTTAGAACGATAGGTAGGTTCTGCCGGAGCCGGGACGTTATCCCAGCCTGGACGCGCCGCCGGAGCTGCGCGTTGTGGTTGCACTTGCTGAGCCACGTGGGCGGGCGCAACAACGTTGTTGACCGGCGTTTTCAGCGTTTGCGTGACGGGTTTAGTACCGACTTCAAAGCGCAGCTGTGGGGCATCCGCTCCACAGAAATTATTGAGTAATCCATTAATATTATTAAGGTATTTATCCCTTACCCAATCGAGCACGAAACGGTTTGGCGCATACAAAGCCAGCGTGTTATCGCTCAGTTCCGCCTGCAACGGGCGTATCCACATACTGAACTCTGTGGCTGGTAACTCATCCTGCAATCGGGCAAGACACTGCTGCCAAAGCGAAAGTGACACGGCGGACTCCACTCGAACAAAAGTCGATAAATGACAAAGGCTGAAACATTCATGATTGTTGACGCACATCGACAAGACCCTATGCAAAGGGTGACGTGCGAATTGCTATCTGCAATTTTTACCCGATCAGGATCCATTGAAACGATCAGGACCGCGGATCATAGCGTAAACTGAGAAAGAGATCTTCTGTTTCTCACAGATTCTTCCCGATTTATCCACAGGATGATCCAGAATCGGCTAAGTGTAAACGATCCTGGAGAAGTGCTGCAGGTTTTAGCGCGCATATTGAAAAAATTAATGAGTAAAGATGCTTTACTGCTTAAACGATCTAATAAAGATCCCGAGCGATCCTTGCGCTTTATCCACCAGCCCGTATAATTCTTACCCCCAGCGAGTAACGGTCGCCTTACGGCGTCAACGCTGCCTGTTTTTTACGCGAAACCATGCGGAAAAAAGCGGGAAATAAGGAAAGAGAATTGACTCCGGAGTGTACAATTATTACAATCCGGCCTCTTTAATCACCCACACTGTGGCGTAAGTCGTTCGAAATTCGTTCGGGTATACGCAAAAGTCAGTGAATTTATTCAAGTTTAGGTAGAAATCGCCATGAAACGCACTTTTCAACCGTCTGTACTGAAGCGCAACCGTTCTCACGGCTTCCGTGCTCGTATGGCTAATAAAAATGGTCGTCAGGTTCTGGCACGTCGTCGTGCTAAAGGCCGTTCTCGTCTGACCGTTTCTAAGTAATAAAAGCTAGCCCCTGAGTGGTTAAGCTCGCATTTCCCAGGGAGTTACGTTTGTTAACTCCCACTCATTTCACATTCGTCTTCCAGCAGCCACAACGGGCTGGCACGCCGCAAATCACCATCCTCGGCCGCCTGAATTCGCTGGGGCATCCCCGTATCGGTCTTACAGTCGCCAAGAAAAATGTTAAACGTGCGCATGAACGCAATCGGATTAAACGTCTGACGCGTGAAAGCTTCCGTTTACGTCAGCACGAGCTTCCAGCAATGGATTTCGTGGTGGTGGCGAAAAAAGGGGTTGCTGACCTCGATAACCGTGCTCTCTCGGAAGCGTTGGAAAAATTATGGCGTCGCCATTGTCGCCTGGCTCGCGGGTCCTGATAGCCCTCATTCGGGTCTATCAACGCCTGATCAGTCCGCTGCTTGGGCCGCATTGCCGTTTCACTCCAACCTGTTCGAGCTACGGAATTGAGGCATTGCGCAGGTTTGGAGTGATAAAAGGCAGTTGGTTGACGGTGAAACGCGTATTAAAATGCCACCCTTTACACCCTGGTGGTGACGATCCCGTCCCGCCCGGACCATTTGATACCAGAGAACACTAACGATGGATTCGCAACGCAATCTTTTAGTCATCGCTTTGCTGTTCGTGTCTTTCATGATCTGGCAAGCCTGGGAGCAGGATAAAAACCCGCAACCTCAGGCCCAACAGACCACGCAGACAACGACCACCGCAGCGGGTAGCGCCGCAGACCAGGGCGTACCGGCCAGTGGCCAGGGGAAACTGATTACGGTTAAAACTGACGTGCTTGATCTGACCATCAACACCCGTGGTGGTGATGTGGAACAGGCTTCACTGCCAGCTTACCCGAAAGAACTCGGTTCTACCGAACCGTTCCAGTTACTGGAAACCACGCCACAGTTCATCTACCAGGCACAGAGTGGCCTGACAGGTCGTGACGGCCCGGATAACCCGGCTAACGGCCCACGTCCGCTGTACAACGTCGATAAAGACGCGTTTGTACTGGCTGACGGTCAGAACGAACTGCAGATCCCGATGACCTATACTGACGCAGCGGGTAACACATTCACTAAAACGTTTGTTCTTAAGCGTGGTGAATATGCTGTCAACGTTAACTACAGCGTGCAGAACGCCGGCGAAAAACCGCTGGAAATCTCCACCTTTGGTCAGCTGAAGCAATCCATCAATCTGCCATCTCATCGTGACACCGGTAGCAGCAACTTTGCGCTGCACACCTTCCGTGGCGCGGCGTACTCCACGCCGGATGAGAAGTATGAGAAATACAAATTCGACACCATTGCTGAAAACGAAAACCTGAACGTCAATGCTAAAGACGGCTGGGTCGCAATGCTGCAACAGTATTTCGCAACGGCATGGGTTCCGCGTAACGACGGCACCAATAACTTCTATACCGCTAACCTGGGTAACGGCATTGCCGCTATCGGCTATAAATCACAGCCGGTACTGGTACAGCCTGGCCAGACTGGCGCGATGACCAGCACCCTGTGGGTCGGCCCGGAAATTCAGGATAAAATGGCGGCCGTTGCACCGCACCTGGATCTGACCGTGGATTACGGCTGGTTGTGGTTCATTTCTCAGCCGCTGTTTAAACTGCTGAAGTGGATCCATAGCTTCCTGGGTAACTGGGGCTTCTCCATCATCGTTATCACCTTTATCGTTCGTGGCATCATGTACCCGCTGACCAAAGCGCAGTACACCTCCATGGCGAAGATGCGTATGCTGCAGCCGAAGATTCAGGCTATGCGTGAGCGTCTGGGCGATGACAAACAGCGTCAGAGCCAGGAAATGATGGCCCTGTACAAAGCTGAGAAGGTTAACCCGCTGGGCGGCTGCTTCCCGCTGATCATCCAGATGCCAATCTTCCTGGCGTTGTACTACATGCTGATGGGCTCCATTGAACTGCGTCATGCGCCGTTCGCTCTGTGGATCCATGACCTGTCTGCACAGGACCCGTACTACATCCTGCCGATTCTGATGGGCGTGACGATGTTCTTCATTCAGAAGATGTCTCCGACCACTGTAACCGACCCGATGCAGCAGAAGATCATGACCTTTATGCCGGTCATCTTCACCGTGTTCTTCCTGTGGTTCCCGTCAGGTCTGGTGCTGTACTATATCGTCAGCAACCTGGTAACCATTATTCAGCAGCAGCTGATTTACCGTGGTCTGGAGAAACGTGGCCTGCATAGCCGCGAGAAGAAAAACTCCTGATTCGGTGTAGGCCGGATTAGGCGAAGCCGCCATCCGGCAGACGGAATATAAAGTAAAGGGCGGTCATTAGACCGCCTTTTTTATTGCATTAAGAAGAGACAAACCATGAGCCATAACGACACCATCGTCGCTCAGGCCACCCCACCGGGACGTGGTGGCGTGGGTATCCTGCGTATCTCCGGCCTGAAAGCGCGTGAGGTCGCAGAAACTGTACTGGGGAAACTGCCCAAACCACGTTATGCCGATTATCTGCCGTTTAAGGACGCGGATGGCAGCGCGCTGGATCAGGGGATTGCCCTGTGGTTCCCCGGCCCAAACTCCTTTACCGGCGAAGACGTTTTAGAACTTCAGGGCCACGGCGGTCCGGTGATTCTTGACCTGCTGCTCAAACGTATTCTGACCATTCCTGGGCTGCGCATTGCCAGACCAGGTGAATTCTCCGAGCGCGCGTTTCTCAATGATAAGCTCGATTTAGCCCAGGCAGAGGCGATTGCCGACCTGATCGATGCCAGCTCAGAGCAAGCCGCTCGCTCGGCGCTGAACTCGTTGCAGGGCGCATTTTCCGCACGGGTAAATCATCTTGTGGAAGCGCTCACTCACCTGCGCATCTATGTCGAAGCGGCGATCGACTTCCCGGATGAAGAAATCGACTTCCTGTCTGACGGCAAGATTGAGGCGCAACTCAACAGCGTTATCAGCGATCTTGATGCCGTGCGTGCGGAAGCGCGTCAGGGCAGCCTGCTGCGCGAAGGGATGAAGGTGGTGATTGCCGGGCGTCCAAACGCCGGGAAATCAAGCCTGCTGAACGCGCTGGCTGGCCGTGAGGCGGCCATTGTCACCGACATTGCCGGGACGACCCGCGACGTACTGCGTGAGCATATTCATATCGACGGCATGCCGCTGCACATCATCGACACCGCCGGTCTACGTGATGCCAGCGATGAAGTTGAACGCATCGGTATCGAACGAGCCTGGCAGGAAATTGAACAGGCCGACCGCGTACTGTTTATGGTTGATGGCACCACCACCGACGCCGTGGACCCGGCTGACATCTGGCCAGACTTCATTGCCCGTCTGCCAGCCAAACTGCCGATCACCGTGGTGCGTAACAAAGCGGATATTACCGGTGAGACGCTGGGCCTTAGCGAAGTAAATGGCCACTCACTGGTTCGTCTCTCAGCACGAACCGGTGAAGGCGTTGACGTACTGCGTAACCATCTCAAACAGAGCATGGGCTTTGAAACCAATATGGAAGGAGGTTTCCTGGCGCGTCGTCGTCACCTGCAGGCGCTGGCAGAAGCGGCGGAGCATCTCGAGCAAGGAAAAGCCCAACTGCTCGGAGCATGGGCCGGAGAATTGCTGGCAGAGGAGCTACGTCTGGCGCAGCAGAACCTCAGTGAAATCACCGGAGAGTTTACCTCCGACGATCTGCTGGGACGGATTTTCTCCAGCTTCTGTATTGGGAAGTAACGTTGTGTTGCCCGGTGGCGTCATGCTTACCGGGCCTACAGGCCCCGCAGGCCGGATAAGGCGTTTACACCGTCATCCGGCAACAACAATTTCCCATGTGGAAATCACTGTTGTCCAAATGGCAACTCGTGCAGTTGACTCTCTGACCGTATGCTTAGCGCCACATTTCTCATGAGGTCGCTATGACACGCTTTCTAATCTGCAGTTTCGCCCTGGTTCTTCTTTATCCTGCCGGTATTGATATGTATCTGGTAGGGCTGCCCCGTATTGCTGCCGATTTACAGGCCAGCGAGGCGCAACTGCATATCGCGTTTTCGGTTTATCTGGCGGGAATGGCGACGGCGATGCTGTTCGCCGGAAAAATTGCCGACCAGTCAGGTCGCAAACCTGTCGCCATTGTCGGCTCCCTCATCTTTATTTTCGCCTCTGCACTGTGTTCGTTTGCCGAAAGCGGAACGCCGTTTCTCATAGGTCGCTTTATTCAGGGCGTAGGTGCGGGCTGCTGCTACGTGGTAGCTTTCGCCATCCTGCGCGACACACTCGACGATCGCCGTCGGGCGAAAGTACTGTCGTTGTTGAACGGTATTACCTGTATCGTGCCGGTGCTGGCTCCGGTGATGGGGCATCTGATCATGCTCAAATACCCATGGCAGAGCCTGTTCTACACGATGATGGGTATGGGTGTGGCTGTTTGCCTGCTGTCTGTGTTTATCCTGCGAGAATCGCGCCCAGCAACGCTTATAGCGACGACGGAAAAGAACCACACAACCGAATCACTGGTAAACCGCTTTTTCTTAAGCCGTCTGGCCATTACCACCCTCAGCGTGTCGGTGATCCTGACCTTCGTGAATACGTCTCCGGTACTGCTGATGGAAGTGATGGGCTTCGACCGTGGTGAGTACGCCACCACGATGGCCATGACCGCAGGCATCAGTATGGCGGTCTCTTTCTCTACGCCATTTGCGCTGAGCGTGTTTAAGCCTCGCGTTCTGATGCTGACCTCACAGGTGCTATTTCTGTGTGCAGGCGTGGTGTTAACCCTTGCCACTTCACACGCAGTAACGATTTTCGGGTTAACACTAATCTGCGCTGGGTTCTCGGTCGGCTTCGGTGTTGCGATGAGCCAGGCGCTGGGGCCGTTCTCGCTGCGCGCGGGCGTCGCCAGCTCTGCATTAGGTATTGCGCAGGTTTGCGGTTCCTCGTTGTGGATATGGCTGGCGGCAGTGCTCGGCCTTGATGCGCTGAATATGCTGATCGGGATTCTGATTGGCTGTAGCATAGTCAGTATCATGCTGATTATCACTGTTGCACCTAACCGGTCCGCGCCAACTCATGAAGAAATCCCTCAGCAGTCTCGATCTTAATTTATTGCTCTGCCTGCAGCTGTTGATGCAGGAGCGCAGCGTCACCAAAACCGCCAAACGGATGAACGTCACGCCGTCGGCGGTCAGTAAGTCGCTGTCGAAGCTGCGGGTCTGGTTTGACGATCCCTTGTTTGTGAACACCCCGCTGGGGCTATCGCCGACGCCGCTTATGGTCAGCATGGAGCAGAGCCTTGCTGAATGGATGCAGATGGGCAATCAGCTGCTCGATAAGCCGCACCATGAGTCTCCGCGCGGCCTGAAGTTTGATCTGGTGGCCGAAACGCCGTTAGTGATGATCATGTTCAACGCGCTCTCCCGGCAGATTTACCAGCGCTATCCCCAGGCGACGATCAAAATACGCAACTGGGACTATGATTCGCTGGATGCCATTATTCGCGGTGAAGTGGATATCGGGTTTACCGGGCGCGAAAGTCATCCGCGTTCGCGCGAACTACTGAGTTTGTTACCATTGTCGATCGACCATGAAGTGCTGTTTTCCGATCTGCCCTGCGTCTGGCTACGTGAAGATCATCCCGCACTGCAGGAAGAGTGGAATCTGGACACCTTTCTGCGCTATCCGCACATCAGTATTAGCTGGGAGCAAAGCGATACATGGGCGCTGGATGAAGTCCTGCAAGAAATGGGGCGCGCACGCAATATCGCGTTATGTCTGCCTGGTTTTGAGCAATCGCTGTTTATGGCCGCGCAACCGGATCACGCGCTGATAGCCACCGCACCTGTCTATTGTCAGCGTTATAACCAACTCCACCAGCTCCCGCTCGTGGCGCGACCGATGCCATTTGATACAGCGCAACTGGAAAAAATGCGCGTCCCGTTCACCCTTCTTTGGCATAAACGCAACAGCCACAATCCTAAGATCGTCTGGCTAAAAGACACGATCAAGGCACTTTATCGCGATATCTCCTGACGATCCGTCATTTTAGTGTTGCTAAATCGACCATTCTGGCAACAGAAATGTAAATATCGCGTAATGTATCCCATTTCCGCTTACTTTTTGGGCAGCAAAGCCTGCCCGGAAGCCGTGTAAATGTTACTCTGGTAATAATCACGGACCATTAATCACGGAGCGACAAATGGCGACACATTTTGCCAGAGGGATTCTTACGGAGGGACACCTGGTTTCAGCTCGCCTCCCTTCTCCATGTCATATCGAAGCAAGAGATCTACCCGCTCATCGCCGGACACGTTTCCTGGCTTCCCGAAGTCTTCTCGCTGAACTGATGTTTATGCTTTACGGCACCGGCACGCTGCCCGAAATTGTTACTCAGGCCAAAGGTAAGCCCGTTTTTCGCGATAAGAACCTGCCGGGATTTTCGATTTCTTATGCCGGGAATATCGTCGGCGTTGTGCTAACAACTGAAGGAACGTGCGGCCTGGATATGGAACTTCAGCGGGCTACCCACGGGTTTCACAATCCGAATGCAGCGGAAACCTGGCGTTTCTCCAGCAACGAAAATCTGTGGATCAACAATCAAAACGACCCCAACGAAGCACGCGCGCAGCTCATTACGTTGCGCCAGAGCGTACTCAAACTCACCGGCGATGTGTGCAATGACGATCCGCGCGAACTCCAGCTTTTACCTGGTGCAGGACGCCTGAAATGTGCCCATGTGGCGCAGGTTGAAGCCATTTGCGATGCGGAGGATGTACTGGTGTGGTCGGTTGCGGTTACGCCAACCATTGAAAAACTCAAAGTTTGGGAGTTTGATGGTAAACAGGACTGGAAAAGTTTGCCTGATATCCAGACTCGCGCCAATGAGCCAACGGGTCGTCTGATCCGGTTCTCTCAATTATGTGCAGCGAAGAGCCATACGCTTTGATTTAACCTTCATGATGAAACAGGAGTCACCATGTCTGAAACATTGAATGTTGTTACGTTACTGGGAAGTCTGCGCAAAGGTTCGTTTAATGGAATGGTTGCCCGTACGCTGCCCAAGATTGCTCCAGCGGGAATGGAAGTGAACGCGTTGCCATCGATTGGTGATATCCCTCTGTACGATGCCGACCTCCAGCAGGAAGAAGGTTTTCCGGCCAGCGTAGAAGCGCTGGCTGAGCAAATCAGAAAGGCTGACGGTGTCGTCATCGTCACACCAGAGTATAACTATTCTGTTCCGGGTGGACTGAAGAACGCCATCGACTGGCTGTCCCGCCTGCCAGATCAGCCATTATCCGGTAAGCCGGTACTGATCCAGACCAGTTCCATGGGCGCTATTGGTGGCGCGCGCTGTCAGTACCATCTGCGTCAGATCCTGGTATTCCTCGACGCCATGGTAATGAACAAGCCGGAATTTATGGGCGGCGTCATTCAGAACAAAGTTGATCCGCAAACGGGTGAAGTGATTGACCAAAGCACGCTGGACCATCTGACCGGTCAATTGACCGCATTTGGTGACTACATTCAGCGCGTGAAAGCGTAAAAGAAAAAGCCCGGCGATATGCCGGGCTTATTTATATATGGGCAAATAAGCAGCGATTAGTGCGCGTCGATAAACACAATCTTCAGCACAAACAGCAGCGCGACAATGATGACGCACGGGCTGAGATCGCGGAAACGACCGGTACCAATCTTCATCACGCAGTAAGAAATAAAGCCCAGCGCAATACCTTCGGTAATTGAGAAGCTAAATGGCATCATCACGGCGGTAATAAACGCCGGAACCGCTTCAGTCAGGTCATCCCACTTCACACGTGACAGGCTTGATGTCATCAGGACACCAACGTAAATCAACGCACCCGCGGCAGCATAACCCGGTACCATTCCTGCCAGCGGAGACAGGAAGATAACCAGCAGGAACAGCAGACCAACGACCACAGCGGTCAGACCGGTACGTCCGCCGACAGAAACGCCGGAAGAAGATTCGATATACGCAGTAACGGAAGAAGTCCCGATAAACGCCCCGGTAACTGACGACACGCTATCCACATACAGCGCTTGCTTCATGCGCGGGAACTTGCCCTTCGCATCCGCCAGACCGGCTTTATCCGTAACGCCAATCAGCGTACCGGAGGAGTCGAACAGGTTAACCAGCATGAACGAGAAAATCACACCAGCCAGGCCAATGTTAAACGAACCGGCCAGATCGACATGTCCGATAACGGACATCACGCTCGGTGGCGCAGAAACGATACCGTTGTAATGGACATCGCCCAGCATCCAGCCCAGCAGCGTGGTTACAATGATAGAAATCAGCACCGCCGCGTGAATGTTACGTGACGCCAGAATCGCGATGATAAAGAAGCCCAGAATACCAAGCAGTACGCTGTGAGACGTCAGGTTGCCGATCGACACCAGCGTGTCTTTGTTAGCGACGATAACGCCAGCGTTTTTCAGCCCCATCATGCCGATGAACAGACCAATACCGCTGGTGATGCCTACGCGCAGGCTAACCGGGATATTGGCAATCATCCAGTAACGTACGCGGAAAATCGTCAGCAGCAGCAGGCCTACCGCGCCCCAGAAGATAGCGCCCATACCAATCTGCCATGACAGGCCCATCGCGCCAACGACCACGAAAGCGAAGAATGCGTTCAGGCCCATAGCAGGCGCAAGTGCGACCGGCAGGTTGGCAAATAGCCCCATCAGGATGCTACCAAATGCAGCAATAAGGCAGGTGGTAACAAAGACGGCGCTGGTATCCATGCCAGCCACGCCAAGAATTTGCGGGTTAACAAAAACGATATACACCATCGTCAGGAAGGTGGTTAAACCGGCGATCACTTCGGTCCGTGCCGTCGTGCCATGTTCGCGCAGTTTGAACACGCGTTCCAGCATCCCCTGACCAGAAGCCTGGGTTGTGTGTTGTTGACTCATTATCAATTTCCGAACAAGGAGGGAAAATTCGTCGCTATCCTATACCAAAATGCGACAATAGGGTTGGGTTATGAGCAACTTTTTTCATTGATTTTGCTTATACGGCAACGATTGCGTCGCCCAATAATGCATTACGAAAACGTTAAACTTGTTAAAACGGAAATGACATGTCCCAGATAGAAGCCGTATTTTTTGACTGTGACGGTACCCTTGTCGACAGTGAAGTGATTTGTTCTCGCGCGTATGTCAGCATGTTCCAGGCGTTTGGCATTACGCTCGATCTTGAAGAAATTTTCAAACGCTTCAAGGGGGTAAAGCTGTACGAGATCATCGACATTATCAACGAAGAGCACGGTGTCGAACTGGCAAAAGCCGATTTAGAACCGGTTTACCGCGCTGAGGTCGCACGTCTGTTCGATACGGAACTGGAGGTGATTGCAGGTGCCAATGCGCTACTGGACAGCATGGCCGTACCAATGTGTGTGGTATCTAACGGTCCGGTCAGCAAAATGCAGCATTCGCTGGGTAAGCTGGGCATGTTGCACCATTTCCCTGATTTACTGTTCAGCGGCTACGATATTCAGCGTTGGAAGCCCGATCCGGCCCTGATGTTCCATGCGGCGAAAGCGATGGACGTTAACGTTGAGAACTGCATTCTGGTTGATGATTCCAGCGCAGGCGCGCAGGCGGGGATTGCAGCCGGGATGGAAGTGTTCTACTTCTGCGCCGATCCGCACAACAAACCGATTGATCATCCAAAAGTCACCACGTTTACCGATCTGGCACAATTGCCGGAATTGTGGAAGGCGCGGGGTTGGGATATTACACGGTAGTGAATAAATGGCGACGCTCAAGCATCGCCATCCTGCGTGTTTTAACGCGTTAATGCTGAAACTGCTGCTTTATCTGCAATCACAATCAATGACGGATGTAGTTGCAACACAGAGGCCGGTACATTTTCCGTTACCGGTCCTTCCAGCATGTTTTTCAACGCTTGTGCCTTGGCCTCTCCACTGACAATAACGATCAGATTTTTCGCCGCCATAATACTCTTCGGCCCCATCGTCACATAACTGTCCGGAACAAGAGAAAAATCACCGCCCAGCTCACCATGAGCAACAATTTCAACCATCTCCCCTTTAATAGGGAACTCTACTGTCGTGTCGTGAAAATGGGTTGTATTGGGTAAATTGCCACAAAAGTGTCCATCAGCGCCCAGCCCCATCAGGACGAGATCCAACCCCCCTTCATGATCAATTTTTTGATCGTGCTGTTTGAAATTATCGAGGGTCAACTTCTGAATTAACTCTTCTTTAATGCCTGCTGGCGTAAAAAAAAGATTTCGTAAGTTGGTGATGGTTACGCCATCACCCGATCGACCACGAAATGGAATTTCATCAAAATTATAGAAATATGCTTGCTGATAATATGCTTTGCCCTTTACAGCTTCTGTCAGGTACTCATACATTCTTTTTGGCGTACTACCAGCGGTAATAGCCAAATTAACTCTGCGCGGTTGCGTCATGTACCCCAACAGATGTTGCGCCGCAACCCGACTCATTTCTTCAAAATCTTCCGTTACGATTAACCGCATAAAATAGCTCCTTTATCTTATTTAAATAGCTTCTGTACAAATTCAGCATACGCGGGTCGCCAGACATCCATCTCATGATTCAAGCCTGGATAAACGCGATAATCGAATTTGATATTTTGCTTCTTAAGTTCCGTTACCAGGCCTGCAATATCCTTTCCGGTAACAACGTCTTTATCACCAACCACAACGGTGAAATTACGTAGTTGTTTATTGATAGCCTCAGGCTCGTTCAAGCGGGCATGAACACCGGCATCAGGAACCGTAGTGGTCGTGACGCCACTAAACGTTGCCAACCAGGCAAAGCGATCCAGATGATTCATCCCGGAGACCAAAGCCTGATACCCGCCCTGAGATAACCCAGCCAATGCACGACCTTCGGCATCTTTTCGAACGTTAAATCGTTTATCGATCAAGGGAATAATATCGTTCATCAACTCGTTATCGGCGGCTTTAGCATTCATGGGATAAAACACTTTACGCCTGTCCTGTGGAACAAAATCTTCAGGAACAATACCCTTCGCATCGGTCTCAGTATCAGGAACCACGACCAACATTGGTTTAATGCGCCCTTCCGCCTGTAGATTGTCCATCATCTGTGCAATACGTCCCTGATCAATCGCGGAACGTCCGGTATCACCAAAACCATGATAGAAATAGAGAACAGGTAATGGCTCTCCCTGTCCGTTATAGCCAGGAGGTGTCCAGACGTACATCTGACGCTCAGCGTTGAGGGCATGAGAATGGTAGGTCAGGGTTATCAGATCGCCGTGTGGAACAGCTTTGGTATCAAGAATACTGCCAGGAACCAGGAGCATACTAGTATTAACCTGACGCTGTGGTTTGGTCATTGCCGTTCCGGTATCAATACTGCGGACGCCATCTACGTTAAAAAAATATTCATACAGATTAGGTTGTTGTACCGGTCCCTGCCAGCTCCATACGCCTGAGGCATCCCTCGTCATAAGATGAATTGATTCCGGCCCTGGGATCCCAACCACGACAGAAACACTTTTTGCCGATGGTGCAAAAAAGCGATAAGTCACACTGTTGTCGGCGTTTACCTGGGTCACATATTGATTAACGGGTATAGTAGAGTCAGGGTTAGCAGGAAGGTCTGCCGCGAAGCTCCATTGCGTAATAAATACCCCAGCCAACGCCAGCGACAGAGCTGATATTTTTAGGTTCATACTAATAATCCTTTTAATTTCCATTTACCACCAGATTTCAGCCTGTGCACCAACTGCAAACTGATCGTTTTTCTCATCTTCAAAAGTAAAATTATCCAGATCGGTATCTGTCGCTTTAATGTAAGTGGCATAAAAACGGATTTCCGGACGGGAAGTCAGCATACTGGTGTTAACTTTGAAGGTATGGAACAGCGTTGTTTTATATCCAGACTCGTAGTATTTATTACCCACAACGTCTTTGTTTTGCTGCGTAAAATAACCTAATTCAACACCCGTTTGATTAAATTTGTCCCAAATATAAGCAGGCCGAACAACAGCACGAATAGACTCAAAATCAGTATGCGCTCCGGTTTCATAGCTATAAACATCATTACCAAAGGAATAGACTAACGCATTAGCAACAATAAAATGATCGCCAATGTAAGCTTCTCCCTGCGAGGCTAAGCGTATGGCGGTACCGTTGGTATGATCGCCATAATATTTACCATTAAAAGTGGTATAAGGACTTGAGCCTGCATAGCGAGAGAAACTACTCGCAATAGAGTTATTTGCTAACAATAAAGAAAACTCGTTAAAGCCACCGTTTTCAAATTTCTGGGTCAGCGATGTGCCCACCATCCAGGTATCTTTCCACTGATAATAATCATTATTATCCTGATTATATTTTTCTGATGAGCTTTGATTAGCAGCAACATAACGACCACTGACCATTAATGATGCTTTATCCCATACGGGAATTTCTTTATAGCGCATATCAATGGTGTTGGTGTTGATCTGCTGTTTATTCGTTAGCGTGCGATCATAATCGTCTACATCCTCACGCACCAGTGCAATATCGATTTTACCCGGCCCCATTTGCCAGTTTTCCAAACCAACCCCAGCGGCTGCATCTGTACGCTGAGTTTTCCAGTCGAGCATCTGGATCTCAATTTTCGGTGCGCCGTGTTTACCTACCCAAAAATCCGCATCAGGCGCAAAAGGCAAAAAACCCTTGGTATTGACGTAGAGATCAGAGAACTGCATATAGTTCTCATTACCCGCGTTATCACCAAACCAACCTGTGGAATATTGCTGTCCAACGTTGCCATCCAGCATAACAATGGCATCAACACGCTTATTCCCTTCGTTAAACACGCGCTGTTTCAACTGCAGATCAAACCAACCAGAATATTCGTTCCCCAGTCGTCCCAGCGATCCTATAGCCCATGACTTCGGCGAACCATGTGAGGCCGAACCCCAACCTGAGCGATAATAGCCGTTGTAGCTAAAGCCGATTTCATCTTTAACAAATTTACTGAAATCCTTTATGGTCATTGCCGAGTAAATAGATTCCGTACCATTACCACCTGTTTGCTCATTTTTGACCAGAACAGCTTCAGGTTTTGTCGATGAAGGAGCAGGAAATGGGTTAGCTGCATACCCTTTATCGGTATTTTGTTTTTTATCAGTTTTTGACCATACGATATTTTTTTTGCGTTCTTCCTCTTTGTACTTTTTAAGTTCATTTTGGGTATCTTTCAACTCACGTTCAAGCAACTCAAGGCGTTGCTCTACGCTCAGCGTAGAGGCATATGCCTCAAAAGAGAAAGAAATTGGGGTCATTAAAATCAGAGCAGAGGTAATAACATTCTTTCTAAACATAATAATCCTTTACTTTTTATTATTCACAGTTCCGTTTTAACGATAACCCTCTGCTCCGAATAACTTCTGCATACCAGTAAAAACTCTGCTTGCGAATTCGGGAAAGTGTACCCAGTCCGTTATCATCACGATCAACATAAATAAAACCGTAACGTTTCGACATTTGCGAATGTGAAGCGCTCACCAGATCGATAGGTCCCCAACTGGTATAACCCATCACCTCGACACCATCCTCAATGGCTTCGCTAACCTGAACCAGATGATCGTTTAAATACTGAATGCGATAATTATCCTGAATGGTGCCGTCAGGTTCGATGCTATCTCTGGCACCTAATCCATTCTCAACAATAAATAATGGTTTCTGATAACGATCCCAGAGCTGATTCATTAATATTCGCAATCCCGTAGGGTCGATCTGCCATCCCCACTCCGAACCTTTCAGGTTAGGGTTAGGAATCATATTAAGAATATTACCTTGCGCATTTTTATTGATCGTTTCGTCGTGAGAAACGCATCCTGTCATGTAATAGCTGAACGAGATAAAATCAATGGTGTGCTGTAAATCTTGTTTATCGTGATCGGTTATCTCAATATTTATTGCTTGCTCGCGAAAGAAACGTTGCATATACCCAGGATACGCGCCGCGCGCCTGGACATCACCAAAGAAAATCCAACTACGGTTTTCCTGCAATGCTTGTAACATATCCTGTGGATGGCAGCTCAACGGATAAACTAATCCGCCTAATAGCATATTGCCAATTTTCGCGTCAGGAACAATATGATGACAAGCTCTCACCGCTCTCGCACTGGCTACTAATTGGTGATGAATTGCTTGATATACTTCGCCTTTATTACTGTTTTCAGATAATCCAACACCGGTAAATGGCGCATGCAGCGACATGTTTATTTCATTAAATGTCAGCCACAACTTCACCTTATGTTGGTACCGGGTAAATACCGTCTTGGCATAATGTTCAAAATACCCAATAACAGATCGATTTGCCCATCCTCCATAATTTTCCACCAGGCCATAAGGCATCTCATAATGCGATAACGTCACCAGAGGTGTAATACCTGCAGTAGACAGTTCATCAAACAAACGATCGTAAAATGCCAAACCCGACTCATTCGGTTCACGCTCATCACCCAACGGAAATATCCGTGCCCAAGCAATAGATACGCGTAAACAGGTGAATCCCATTTCAGCAAATAGAGCAATGTCTTCAGGGTAGCGATGATAGAAATCAATCGCCGTATCTTTAATATTTTCTTTCCCGGGAATGCGCGCCTCCATTTTACCCATTACACCATGAGGCTGCAGATCGGCAGTCGTTACTCCTTTTCCATCAGTTGACCACGCACCTTCAATTTGATTCGCGGCGGTCGCACCGCCCCAAAGAAATGATTGCGGAAATTCTTTCATTATATTGAACTCCTTTTTCTGTTTATTGAATAACGGATAACAATGGCTCTCCGCCTTTGACATTTTCTGCATTCAGAGATAACACATCGCAAAAATCATCACTGTTGCTAATAACAATGGGTGTAGTGAGATCAAATCCTGCTGCATGAATGGATGAAATATCAAATGAGATTAAACAATCGCCAGATTTAACATAATCACCTGCTTTAATATGTGCATTAAAATGTTGCCCATTAAGCTTTACCGTATCGATCCCGACATGAATCAATATTTCTATACCTTCATCTGATTCGATGCCAATAGCATGGAGAGTTTCAAATAAAGAGGCTACTCTGCCATTTACTGGGGAAATAACTTCCCCCACCGAGGGTTTTATCGCGATACCTTTGCCTAATAAACCACTGGCAAAGGTTGCATCGGCAACACCTGACAGAGGAACAATTTCACCGGTTAACGGGGAGCAGATTGTCGCCAAATTGTTACTCTTTCTCCCCGCGCTACAAATAACTTGCGATGCAGCGGGAGTAGGGGCAGACATTTGCTTTTTAAATATGAGGTGGAGAATAACCGTCCCAAATAGTGCACAACCAATCGCTATCGTCCCGCCCATCACGCTAGCCCATACAGTGTAATCAATACCCGTCGGGGGTATGGTTTGCATAAAAGTAAAAATACTTGGTAAACCAAAGGAATATACTTTCGTTTGGGCATGACCAATCAGTGCAGCGCCCAGAGCGCCACTAATACAAGCAATAACGAAGGGGTACTTACGCGGCAGATTAACGCCATAAACCGCAGGTTCGGTAATGCCAAATAATCCTGTTAACGCAGCAGAACCGGCAACTACTTTTTTCTGCGCGTCGCGCTCACAGAGAAAAACGCCAAGCGCCGCACCAACCTGCGCCATAATGGCTGGCATCAGCAACGGCATCATGGTGTCATAGCCCAGAACGGTAAAGTTGTTAATACATAACGGTACTAATCCCCAATGAAGACCAAACATGACGAAGATTTGCCATAACCCACCCATCACCGCGCCAGCAAACCAGGGAACTGCGTTATAGAGATATAGATAGCCTGCCGCAATCAATTCACTGACCCATGTCGATAGAGGCCCCACGACCAAAAAGGTAATTGGCGTGATAACGACAAGGCAACACAGCGGTGTGAAGAAATTTTTGATTGCCGAAGGAAGGAAGCCGTTTAACTTTCGCTCAAGCATGCTACAGAGCCACGCAGAGAAAATAATAGGAATAACTGACGAGGTATAGTTAATGAGAGTGACTGGAATCCCCATAAAATGATGAATCAACGCATCTGCACTCTGCTCACTTTCAAATGCTTTGAGGATTAGCGGATGAACCAGCGCCCCACCAATAACCATTGTCACAAACGGATTACCGCCAAACCGTTTTCCTGCCGTATAGCCTAAGATAATGGGGAAGAAGTAGAACAGTGAATCGCTGGCGCTAAAAAGGATTAAATAGGTTCCACTTTGCTCAGTAGTCCACTGACAGGTTAACGCAACAGCTAGAAGCCCTTTTAAAATACCGGTAGCAGCCAGCAGACCAATTAATGGAGTAAAAATACCAGAAATGACATAAATAAATCGGTTCAATAAATTTTCATTATTGTCTGCCGATGTAGTTTGTTGCGATTTTTCACCCAACCCTGCTACGTCATTCACTGCATGGAAGACATCTGCGACATGATTTCCAATTACAACCTGAAATTGCCCGCCACTTTCCACAACCATAATAATGCCAGCCGTTTTTTTTAGCACATCGGCCTGCGCTTTACTCTCATCCTTTAATTTAAAGCGTAACCGTGTAGCGCAGTGCATTAGACTAATAATATTATCAGCCCCACCTACGCCCGCCACAATTTTCCTGGCTAAATCCGTCATACTTAGTCCTCGACCGCTTTACTGCGGCAATGCTCCAAAAAAAAACCTGAAGAAGATTGCTTGAATTTCAAAAAGCAATCTTCTTCAGGTTTTGCCCGCATAGCGCGGTAACAATCCTTAGATTTTAATCACTAACTATTCGTGATCTTTGCGTACTCGTTCGATATTAATTGCTAAAAACATAATCTCCGCTGAAGATATTTTCCGCTGATGCTGCAGACCAACATATATGGCTATTCGCTCCGCACAGCGCCATGCCTCCAGGTAGTTTTGCCTCACAGCCTGCTGCAATGCTTCATCATCATCGTCAATTGATGCTTGCTCTAAAATGCGCCAGGATAAAAATTTCAAATGTGTCACGAGACGCTGGTAACTCAAGCTCTCCTCCTGATAGCTAATGCCAAATTGAAATTTTATAAGTTGTAGCATTTCTTGCATCATCTGCGTCACCCCAGCAACATCCGTCATATTGCCATTCATTTGTGCACTGACGAAATGTACCGCGATAAAACCAACTTCATCCTTTGGCAGTCGAACGCCCAGACGTTGCTCAATAATAGCCAACGCCTCTTCTCCCAATTGAAATTCTTTCGGATAAAGTCGCTGGATATCCCACAATAAGGGATTTGCCAAAAAAATATTCTGGTGGAAACGCTGAATAGCAAACTGACAGTGGTCAGTTAATGATATAAAAATACTATCCTGCAACTTACCTAACCGCTCAGCAGCCAGAGATATTATGCGATCGCAGGTAGTCATCACTTCAAGCGGAATATGGCTGAGCAGTTCACTAAACCGCCCCATCAACTCGTGACTGCTTAATGCATATTCTTTCTCAACCAGAGTCGAGTTAATCCGGTCGCCCATTTTTTTTTGAAAGCCAATACCACGTCCCATGACAACCTTTTCGCGTTGATTTTCATCAACAATCACCAGAACATTATTATTCAAAACTTTGGTGATTCGCATATTCATGAGCATGACCTTTCTTATAAACAAAAAAACCCGACGTCACCAGGTTGGTCTGGCTCAATCAGGTTTTGCCTGCGAATGCAGTAACAATCCAGTCATTCAATAATTTTACATTTTTCCTTCGAACGAATCTAATTGGCAGGAGAAGAAAAAGCAATGCGCATTGTTGCGAAATATGATGTTATTCGCAGATATTAAAACCAATTAATTTTTAGGAATATATAAAGAAAATATAAATAATCCCGATAATTTGCTTACCGGGATTATTTATAATGATTATTCTTTCGGATCTTTGCCCGCAAGCAGCTTATCCAGTTCATCGCCGCCCACGTGACGGAAGTCTTGTCCCTTCACGAAGTAGAAGATGTATTCGCAGATATTCTGGCAGCGGTCACCGATACGTTCGATGGAACGTGCGCAGAACAGCGCGGTCAGTACGCTTGGAATGGTACGTGGGTCTTCCATCATATAAGTCATCAGCTGTCGCACGATGCCTTCATATTCCTGGTCAACTTTCTTATCTTCGCGATAAATACGTATCGCTTCGTCCAGATCCATACGCGCAAACGCATCCAGCACATCATGCAGCATTTGTACGGTGTGGCGGCCCAGTGATTCCAGACTTACCAGCAGCGGCTGATGCTGTTGCGAAAACTTCTCCAGCGCGGTGCGGCAAATTTTGTCCGCCACGTCGCCAATACGTTCCAGCTCAGCGATGGTTTTGATAATCGCCATTACCAGACGCAGGTCGCTCGCTGTCGGTTGACGCTTGGCGATGATGCGCACGCAGGCTTCGTCGATCGCCACTTCCATCATGTTGACGTTCTTATCGCCTTCAATGACGCGCTTCGCCAGCTCGCTGTCCTGGTTATGCATCGCCGTGATTGCATCAGAAAGCTGCTGCTCTACCATGCCGCCCATGGTCATCACCTGGGTACGGATGCTTTCCAGCTCTGCATTGAACTGGCCGGAAATATGTTTATTAAGGTTAAGGTTATCCACAACAAGCTCCTGAATCAGCCGTAACGACCGGTGATGTAATCTTCAGTTTGTTTCTTCGCGGGCTTGGTGAACAGATCGTCCGTGTTGCTGAACTCAATCAACTCGCCCAGGTACATAAATGCCGTGTGATCGGAACAACGCGCAGCCTGCTGCATGTTGTGGGTAACGATAACGACGGTGTAATCCTCTTTCAGCTCAGTGATCAGCTCTTCGATACGCCCGGTAGAAATAGGGTCGAGCGCTGAACATGGCTCATCAAGCAGAAGCACTTCCGGGCGAATGGCGATACCACGCGCAATACACAGACGCTGCTGCTGACCACCCGAGAGAGAGTACCCGCTCTGGTGTAATTTATCTTTGGTTTCGTTCCACAATGCGGCCTTGGTCAATGCCCACTGCACACGCTCGTCCATATCCGCACGCGAGAGTTTCTCAAACAGACGTACGCCAAAAGCGATGTTGTCGTAGATGGACATCGGGAACGGCGTTGGCTTCTGGAATACCATGCCCACTTTGGCACGCAGCAGAGCGATATCCTGGGTATTGGTGAGAATATTGTCGCCATCCAGCAGGATTTCACCTTCCGCACGCTGCTCCGGGTACAGTTCAAACATTTTGTTGAACGTACGCAGCAGCGTCGATTTACCACAGCCTGACGGCCCGATAAACGCCGTTACCTGGTTTTTAGCAATATCCAGGTTGATGTTCTTCAGGGCATGGAATTTGCCATAGTAGAAGTTCAAATCACGAACCTGAATCTTACCCGGGGCAGTATCAACCATACTCATTTCAATCTCTTCCTCATCCGGCGCCGCATCAGCCACGCCGTAAAAATTAACCGTGTTTCTTCTTCGCGAAAATGACGCGCGCCAGAATGTTCAGCAGCAGTACGCACAGGGTAATAATCAGTACCCCGGCCCAGGCCAGTTGCTGCCACTCAGCAAACGGGCTCATCGCAAACTTAAAGATAGTGACTGGCAGGTTGGCGATAGGCTGCATCATGTCGGTGCTCCAGAACTGGTTGGAGAGCGACGTAAACAGCAGCGGAGCCGTTTCACCTGCGATACGTGCAATAGCCAGCAGAACCCCTGTAATGATGCCTGAGACAGATGCCTTCAGGGTGATCGCAGAAATCATCTTCCATTTCGGCGTACCCAGTGCATAGGCGGCTTCACGCAGGCTATCCGGCACCAGCTTGAGCATGTTCTCCGTGGTACGGATAACAATGGGCACCTGCAGCAGCGCCAGCGCGATAACGCCCGCCCAGCCTGAAAAGTGCTCCATTTTTGCTACCACGATGGTGTAAACGAACAGACCGACCACGATTGATGGCGCAGACAGCAGAATGTCGTTGATAAAGCGGATGACCTCAGCCAGCCAGGACTTACGTCCGTACTCTGCCAGGTAGATACCCGCCATAATGCCAAGCGGTGTACCAAACACGGTCGCCCACAGAATTAACAGTCCACTACCGGCCAGGGCGTTCGCCAGACCACCACCCGCCGTATTCGGCGGAGGCGTCATTTCGGTGAACAGCGCCAGCGACATACCGTCGATACCGCGGGTGATGGTGGACATCAGGATCCACACCAGCCAGAACAGACCGAATGCCATGGTCGCCATAGAGAGCGTCAGCGCGATGCGGTTCTTCAGACGGCGACGTGCCTGCATTTTACGGCGGGACTCCGCCAGCGCAGTGGTGTTTTGCATTTCAAGCGTAGCCATTAGCGTGCCCCCTCGTTCTTCGCAAGGCGCATGATCATGAACTTAGACGCCGCCAGTACGATGAAGGTGATCACAAACAGAATCAGACCCAGCTCCATCAACGCAGCAACGTGCAGCCCCGATTCCGCTTCGGCAAATTCATTCGCCAGCGCAGAGGTAATACTGTTGCCCGGCATGTACAGCGAGGCGCTATCGAGCTGGTAGGTGTTACCAATGATAAAGGTCACCGCCATGGTTTCACCCAGCGCACGGCCCAGCCCCAGCATCACACCGCCGATCACACCATTTTTGGTGAACGGCAGGACGATACGCCAGATAACTTCCCAGGTGGTACAGCCAATGCCGTAGGCCGACTCTTTCATCAGCACCGGCGTTTGTTCGAACACATCACGCATAACCGCCGCAATGTATGGGATGATCATGATGGCGAGGATCACACCAGCCGCCAGAATACCGATACCAAACGCCGGGCCGGCAAACAGTGCGCCAACAAACGGAATGTTGGAAAGGATGTTTCCGACCGGCTCCTGGAAGTACGTCGCAAACAGCGGGGCAAAGATAAACAGGCCCCACATGCCGTATACGATACTTGGAATTGCTGCCAGCAGTTCAATAGCGATACCCAGCGGGCGACGCAGCCAACCGGGTGCAAGTTCTGTCAGGAACAGCGCAATGCCGAAACTCACCGGAACGGCAATCAGCAATGCAATAAACGAGGTGACCAGCGTACCGTAAATCGGTACCAGCGCGCCGTAGATATCGTTCGGCGCATCCCAGTCTTTGGTCCACAGAAAGGAGAAACCAAATTTCTGAATGCTTGGCCAGGAGGAGATAACCAGAGAAACAATAATGCCACCCAACATCAATAGCACAATCAGCGCAGCCAGTTTTACCAGCGCGCTGAATATCATGTCACCCTTTTTACCCGGTGGGTTAAAAGCAGGCTTGGTTGCAGCCATAAATCACTCTTTAAGTTTGGGCCAGGAAGCACGCATTTTATCGTGCTTCCCGGCTAACGTAATGCCATACCCTTAATAATTCGAGTTGCAGCAAGGCGGCAAGCTTGTGAATACCCAGGAGCATAGATTCACTATGTGACTGGGGTGAACAAGCACAGCCAACACAGCTGCGGCTCGAAGTATGACGGATATTTAGTACAGCGCTTTACCGCTGCTGTCCTTCACGTTGGTCTTCCATGCAGCACGAATCTGCTCAACCACGCTGTCCGGCAGGCTGGCGTAATCCAGGTCATTAGCCTGTTTGCCGCCATTTTTGTATGCCCAGTCGAAGAATTTCAGCACTTCAACGCCCTGCTCAGGCTTCTTCTGCTCTTTATGGACCAGGATGAAGGTGGTGGAAGTAATTGGCCACGCATCGTCACCTTTCTGGTTAGTCAGATCCTGAGCGAAGGTTTTGCTCCAGTCAGCGCCTTTAGCGGCGTTGGCAAAGTTTTCTTCGGTCGGGCTTACCGGTTTGCCATCAGCAGAGACCAGCTTGGTGTACGCCAGGTTGTTCTGCTTAGCGTAAGCGTACTCAACGTAACCGATAGAACCCGGCAGACGCTGTACGAACGCGGCGATACCGTCGTTACCTTTACCGCCCAGACCGGTCGGCCAGTTTACGGTAGAGCCGGAACCAATTTTAGATTTCCACTCTTCGTTCACTTTCGCCAGGTAGCTAGTGAAGACGAAGGAAGTACCGGAACCATCAGCGCGACGCACAACGGCGATATTCTGCGAAGGTAGCTTCAGACCCGGGTTCAGTTTGGTGATGGCTTCGTCATCCCACTTCTTAATTTTGCCGAGGTAGATGTCGCCCAGCGTTTTACCGTCCAGCACCAGCTCGCCGGATTTCAGTCCAGGGATATTCACCGCCAGCACTACACCGCCGATAACGGTCGGGAACTGGAACAGGCCTTCTTGTGCCAGTTTCTCGTCAGACAGCGGGGCATCAGAAGCGCCGAAATCAACGGTATTGGCCGTAATTTGTTTTACACCACCGGAGGAGCCGATACCCTGGTAGTTTACTTTGCTACCGGTCTCTTTCTGATAGGTATCTGCCCATTTGGCATACACTGGCGCAGGGAAGGTTGCACCTGCACCTGTCAGGCTCGCTGCTGCAAACGCAGAGAACGCGCTCATGGATAAGGTCGCGGCGACAACAGTTGCGACAGTGGTACGCATAACTTTCATAATGTCTCCTGCACGGTTTTCGTAAATCGTTGTTTGAGTTGCTACTGTGAGCAAAATAGGACAAACAGGTGACAGTTAAATGTACGAAATATGACAGTTTTATGACAATGAAAAACACAGAGGGTTTTTTAGATAAAAACACATTTAAAACAAAATGTTATGCATTACTATGACAATAACATTTCGCTAAAATTTTCTTTTTATGACACTGCAAACAGTAGCTGAAGATGACGGTTTGTCACATAAAACAGGCGGGATAATTGATTAAAAACAGAACAAGTTTAAAAAAAATGCCCCACTTATAGCAGGGCATGTTCAGTTCAGTACGGATTACTCTACGGTAACCGACTTCGCCAGGTTACGCGGCTGATCCACGTCGGTGCCTTTAATCAGCGCCACATGATACGCCAGCAGCTGCAGCGGAACGGTGTAGAAGATAGGTGCAATAACCTCTTCCACATGCGGCATCTCGATGATGTGCATGTTTTCGCTGCTGGTAAAGCCAGCATCCTGATCAGCAAAGACGTACAGCTGACCGCCACGGGCGCGAACTTCTTCAATGTTGGATTTCAGTTTTTCCAGCAGTTCGTTGTTCGGCGCAACCACGATAACCGGCATATCGGCATCAATCAGCGCCAGCGGACCGTGTTTCAGTTCGCCTGCGGCATATGCTTCAGCGTGAATATAAGAGATCTCTTTCAGCTTCAGCGCGCCTTCCAGCGCAATCGGGTACTGATCGCCACGGCCCAGGAACAGCGCATGGTGTTTGTCAGAGAAACCTTCAGCCAGAGCGGCAATTCGTTTGTCCTGAGACAGCATCTGCTCAATACGGCTCGGCAGCGCCTGCAGACCGTGAACGATTTCCTGCTCAATAGATACATCCAGGCCTTTCAGACGAGACAGTTTCGCCACCAGCATCAGCAGAACAGTCAGTTGGGTGGTAAATGCTTTCGTGGAGGCCACGCCGATTTCGGTACCGGCATTGGTCATCATCGCCAGGTCGGATTCGCGTACCAGAGAAGATCCCGGTACGTTACAAATAGCCAGCGAGCCCAGATAGCCCAGCTCTTTAGATAAGCGCAGACCCGCCAGGGTATCCGCCGTTTCACCAGACTGGGAAAGGGTGATCATCAGGCTGTTACGACGCACGGCAGATTTGCGATAGCGGAACTCGGAAGCGATTTCGACATCACAAGGAATGCCAGCCAGCGATTCAAACCAGTAGCGGGACACCATACCGGAGTTGTACGACGTACCACAGGCGATAATCTGGATATGCTCAACCTGAGACAGCAGCTCGTTGGCATGCGAACCCAGCTCGCTTAAATCCACTTCACCGTGGCTAATGCGCCCGGTCAGCGTGTTTTTAATTGCGTTCGGCTGTTCGTAGATCTCTTTCTGCATGTAGTGGCGATAAATACCTTTTTCGCCCGCATCGTATTGCAGATTAGATTCGATATCCTGACGTTTCACTTCCGCGCCAGACTTGTCGAAAATAGAGACCGAACGACGGGTTACTTCCGCGATGTCGCCCTCTTCCAGGAAGATAAAGCGACGGGTTACCGGCAGCAGTGCCAGCTGATCGGAAGCGATAAAGTTCTCACCCATACCCAGCCCAATCACCAGCGGGCTACCAGAACGTGCCGCCAGCAGGGTTTCCGGGTTACGGGTATCCATGATCACTGTGCCGTAGGCACCACGTAGCTGCGGAATAGTACGCAGCACGGCTTCACGCAGCGTACCACCCTGTTCCAGCTCCCAGTGCACCAGGTGAGCAATCACTTCGGTGTCGGTTTCAGAAACAAAGGTGTAGCCACGCGTTTTCAACAGCTCACGCAGTGGTTCATGGTTTTCAATGATGCCATTATGCACCACAACAATGTGTTCAGAAACATGGGGATGCGCGTTCGCTTCTGAAGGTTCACCGTGTGTCGCCCAGCGGGTGTGAGCGATACCTGTACCACCATGCAGCGGATGTTCTTCCGCAGCAGCAGTCAGCATCTGCACTTTACCCAGACGACGCAGACGGGTCATATTGCCTTCAGCATCGACAACGGCCAGACCAGCAGAGTCATAACCACGATATTCCAGACGACGTAAACCTTCGAGAAGGATTTCAGCTACATCACGCTGCGCGATAGCGCCAACAATTCCACACATATTTTTTTGATTCCGAATTTAGGCATTGTGCCTGTCGTTGTCGGTCAACCTGTTTCCCCTTCGTCTTTCACTCCGTAGCTACGTTGGCTACGCTTGCTCACTACGGTCACTTACTTTAGTAAGCTCCCGTAGATTCCCAAGCTTGCCGCCTTGCTACAGCGCGAAATACTTTGGGTAATACCCGTATTCCGGGCGCCCCGAGCCTTGTAGAGAGTGGGGTTATTTTTATAGGTACTGCTTGTTGAGCGGAGGATTATATTATCCCCTCATCTCTTGTCTGCCTGATGGCGCTTACGCTTATCAGGCCTACAGAACGTCACCGCACGTAGGCCGCCATCCGGCAAAAATAAATTACTTCTTCTTCACCGGACGCTGCCAGCCCTGTTTATGGACCTGAGGTACACGGCTTAATACCAGTTCGTTATCGGCGACATTACGCGTTACTGTGGTTCCTGCGGCAATCGTCGCACCTTTACCCACGGTGACAGGCGCCACCAGCTGAGTATCTGAACCCACAAACACATCATCACCAATAATGGTTTTAAACTTATTGGCGCCATCGTAGTTGCAGGTAATCGTACCCGCGCCAATATTCACGTTATCGCCAATTTCCGCATCACCCAGATAGGTCAGATGACCGGCTTTAGAGCCTTTACCCAGACGCGCTTTTTTCATTTCGACGAAGTTGCCCACGTGTGCGCCTTCCTGCAGCTCAGCACCCGGGCGCAGACGCGCGAATGGACCGATGGTGCAAGCGGCTTCCAGATGGGCATCTTCCACCACGCTGTACGGGCTAAGCTCACAACCCTCACCAATCACGCTGTTTTTGATGATGCAGCCAGCGCCAATCTTGACGCGATCCCCAACGGTTACGTTACCTTCAATGATAACGTTAGTATCAATTTCAACATCGCGCCCGTGAATCAGCGTACCGCGAAGATCAAAACGTGCAGGATCGCGCAGCATCACGCCCGCCAGCAGCAGTTTTTCTGCCTGCTCGGACTGATAAACACGTTCCAGACGGGATAACTGAAGACGGTTATTTACCCCTTCCGTTTCACTGATTCGTGCCGGATGTACCGCAGCAATTTCACGTCCTTCCTGATACGCCATCGCGATGATATCGGTGATGTAGTATTCACCCTGCACGTTGTTGTTGGTCAGTTTAGACAGCCAACGCTTCATGTCAGCGCCGTTGGCAATCAGAATACCTGTGTTGATTTCCTGGATTTGACGCTGCTCGTCGGTTGCATCTTTATGCTCAACAATGCCAGTAACTTTGCCGTTATCACGGGTAATACGCCCATAGCCGGATGGGTCGTCCAGTTTTACAGTTAACAAACCGATACCGCCCTGCGGTTTGGCTTCACGCAGGCGACGTAAGGTATCGGTAGAGATCAGCGGCACATCGCCATAGAGCATTAAAATGTCTTCGTCATCACTAAAGAATGGCGCCGCCTGCTGCATTGCATGGCCGGTACCCAACTGCTCAGCCTGCAGAACCCAATTCAGATTGCCATCTTTCAGTGTCTGTTTAAGCAGATCGCCACCGTGTCCGTAGACAAGATGTACGTGAGTCGCACCTAATTCATTAGCAGCATCAATGACATGCTGAACCATCGGTTTTCCTGCGAGGGTGTGCAGCACTTTAGGGAGATCGGAATACATACGCGTGCCTTTGCCTGCGGCAAGGATCACGACGCTCATAGCATTATTCAACATACACGTCCTGACTGTAATTTGAGAACGAATTTATACCGTTTCACATTGAAAATACTACATTTTTTTCAGCGTGAAATGGACCGAAGATAAAACGTTCAATCGGGGAAATTTCCCCTCTGATAGCTCTCTATTTTCATCTATTTCGGCGTCTTTTGTCTCCCAAAAACCTGGAGTCTGCTCTTATTAAAGCCTTAGGTTAATGTTTTTGCTATTTTTTTGCCCCATGAATAAAGAATTGGGTAAGCAACGTACGATTTTTTTATATGATTCAGTGAGAAGCAGAAAAACGGGTAGAGAAAATAGAGGGGGAAAGATAAAGAACAAATTATACAGCGAAGGAGGGGGATTTTATAACGGATGGCGCTAGCAGATAAACCGTATTAAGCATCGCGCCACAGAGCAGGTAGGGAACGACTAAACGTCCATGCTGCTGAAAAGGGCGATGATTTTGTTAAACAATTTCATGTTGGTATCCTGTTTTTATCTGAGTTAATTCTGTGACACGCATCACATAAAAAGAGTCTACGCCTCATTATTTAACCGATCAACATTTTTTGTGATGTAAATCACAAAATAATAAAACAGCTTTTTAGTTCCACTTTTACTGAAACAAATCCATAAAAAAAGCCAGCCTGGAAACCAGACTGGCCTTTGTGATTTTCAAGCCGGTGTTACATCGCTTTTTTGGTCAACTCGATAACGCGCAGTTTCGCGATCGCTTTGGCCAGTTCCGCAGATGCCTGAGCGTAATCCACGTCACCATGAGAGCTCTTAATGTGCTCTTCAGCCTTACGCTTCGCTTCCAGGGCTCTCGCTTCATCGAGATCCTGTCCGCGAATCGCGGTATCAGCCAGTACGGTCACGCTGCCAGGCTGCACTTCGAGAATGCCGCCGGACAGATAGATAAACTCTTCATGACCGAACTGTTTAACGATGCGGATCATACCAGGCTTAATGGCGGTGAGCAGCGGTGCGTGACCCGGGAAAATACCCAGTTCACCTTCACTACCCGTTACCTGGATTTTCTCGACCAGACCAGAGAACATTTGTTGCTCTGCGCTGACGACGTCCAGGTGGTAAGTCATTGCCATATCACCCTCCGATTAAGGCGTTAAAGTTTTTTGGCTTTTTCTACGGCTTCGTCGATAGAACCAACCATGTAGAACGCCTGCTCTGGCAGGTGGTCGTATTCGCCTTCCATGATGCCTTTAAAGCCACGGATGGTGTCTTTCAGGGAAACGTATTTACCCGGAGAACCGGTGAATACTTCCGCAACGAAGAACGGCTGGGACAGGAAGCGCTGGATCTTACGCGCACGTGCTACCACCAGTTTATCTTCTTCAGACAGTTCATCCATACCCAGGATGGCGATGATGTCTTTCAGTTCCTGATAACGCTGCAGCAGGGACTGTACGCCACGCGCGGTGTCGTAGTGTTCCTGACCAACAACCAGCGGATCCAGCTGACGGCTGGTGGAGTCCAGCGGGTCAACTGCCGGGTAGATACCCAGAGATGCGATCTGACGGCTCAGTACCACGGTTGCATCCAAGTGAGCAAAGGTGGTTGCTGGGGATGGGTCAGTCAAGTCATCCGCAGGTACGTATACCGCCTGAACGGAGGTGATAGAACCGGTTTTGGTAGAGGTGATACGTTCCTGAAGAACACCCATCTCTTCCGCCAGGGTCGGCTGGTAGCCTACCGCTGATGGCATACGACCCAGCAGTGCAGATACTTCTGTACCGGCCAGGGTGTAACGATAGATGTTATCGACGAACAGCAGAACGTCACGACCTTCGTCACGGAACTTCTCAGCCATGGTCAGACCGGTCAGCGCAACGCGCAGACGGTTTCCCGGCGGCTCGTTCATCTGGCCATATACCAGGGATACTTTGTCCAGAACGTTGGAGTCGGTCATTTCGTGGTAGAAGTCGTTACCCTCACGAGTACGTTCACCTACGCCCGCAAACACAGAGTAACCGGAGTGTTCGATCGCGATGTTACGGATCAGCTCCATCATGTTTACGGTTTTACCTACACCCGCACCACCGAACAGACCGACTTTACCGCCCTTAGCGAACGGACACATCAGGTCGATAACTTTGATGCCGGTTTCCAGCAGTTCCTGAGAGCTGGACAGCTCTTCGTAGGAAGGTGCTGCGCGGTGGATAGCCCAACGCTCTTCTTCACCGATATCGCCTTTCATGTCGATAGGGTGACCCAGGACGTTCATGATACGACCCAGAGTTGCTTTACCTACCGGGACTTCGATCGGGTGTTCGAGGTCTTTTACTTCCAGACCACGACGCAGACCGTCGGAAGAACCCATGGCGATGGTACGTACGATACCGCCGCCGAGCTGCTGCTGAACTTCCAGCACCAGGCTCTCTTTACCATTCATAACCTCAAGAGCATCGTACACGCGCGGTACGGCATCCTGAGGGAATTCGACGTCAACCACGGCGCCGATTACCTGGACAATTTTTCCAGTAGCCATCTTGAATCCTCTACGAATTAACCTGGTTATACCGCGGATGCACCACCGACGATTTCGGTGAGTTCCTGAGTAATGCTGGCCTGACGAGCTTTGTTGTATACCAACTGCAGCTCTTTAATCAGGCTGCCGCCATTGTCGGTCGCGGCTTTCATCGCCACCATACGTGCGGCCTGCTCGCTGGCCAGGTTTTCTACCACGCCCTGATAAACCTGAGACTCGACATAACGACGCAGCAGGGTATCCAGCAGCGCTTTCGGGTCTGGCTCATACAGGTAATCCCAGGATTTACGCTTCAATTCATCATCATCTGATGCCGGCAGAGGCAGCAGTTGGGTGATGGTTGGCGTCTGAGACATGGTGTTAATAAATTTGTTGCTGACAACGTACAGTCTGTCCAGACGACCTTCATCGTAGGCCTGCAGCATCACTTTAACCGGACCAATCAGTTCGGACAGGGAAGGGTTATCCCCCATACCGGTTACCTGAGCGATCACGTTACCGCCAACGGAGTTAAAGAAAGACACGCCCTTAGAGCCGATCATTGCGATATCGCACTGAACGCCTTTATCGGACCATGTTTTCATATCCGCCAGCAGCTTTTTGAACAGGTTAATGTTCAAGCCACCGCACAGACCACGGTCGGTCGACACCACCAGGTAGCCCACGCGTTTAACGTCGCGTTCTTCCAGGTAAGGGTGCTTATATTCCAGATTACCATTCGCAAGGTGACCAATCACTTTGCGCATGGTCTCTGCATAAGGACGGCTGGCCGCCATGCGATCCTGCGATTTACGCATTTTGGAAGCGGCGACCATCTCCATCGCTTTAGTGATCTTCTGCGTGTTCTGGACGCTTGCGATCTTACTACGTATCTCTTTTGCGCCGGCCATGAGCTTCTCCTCAATGCCTTGCGGTCCGCCCTAAAGCAGACCGCCAGACGTTACCAGGACTGGGTTGCCTTGAAGGAATCGAGGATAGCTTTCAGCTTGCCTTCGATTTCATCGTTATAGCCACCGGACTGGTTGATCTCTTGCATCAGCGGAGCGTGGTCACGGTCAACGTAAGCCAGCAGAGCGGCTTCGAAGCTACCGATTTTCGCCAGTTCCACATCTTCGAGGTAACCGCGTTCAGCCGCAAACAGCACCACACCCTGCTGTGCAACAGACATTGGCGCATACTGTTTCTGCTTCAGCAGTTCAGTTACTTTCTGACCGTGGCTCAGCTGCTTACGCGTAGCTTCATCCAGGTCGGAAGCGAACTGAGAAAACGCTGCCAGTTCACGATACTGTGCCAGAGCGGTACGAATACCACCGGACAGTTTCTTGATGATCTTGGTCTGCGCTGCACCACCTACACGAGATACGGAGATACCCGGGTTAACTGCCGGACGAATACCGGAGTTAAACAGGTTGGTTTCCAGGAAGATCTGACCATCGGTAATGGAAATTACGTTGGTCGGAACGAACGCAGAAACGTCACCCGCCTGGGTTTCGATAATCGGCAGAGCGGTCAGGGAGCCGGTTTTACCTTTAACTTCACCATTGGTGAACTTCTCAACGTATTCCGCGTTTACGCGGGATGCGCGTTCCAGCAGACGGGAGTGGAGGTAAAATACGTCGCCCGGGAATGCTTCACGTCCTGGCGGACGACGCAGCAGCAGGGAAACCTGACGGTAAGCAACGGCCTGTTTAGACAGGTCATCGTAAACGATCAGTGCATCTTCACCGCGGTCACGGAAGTATTCGCCCATCGCGCAACCGGCATATGGCGCCAGGTATTGCAGTGCAGCAGATTCAGACGCGGTCGCCACAACAACGATGGTGTTGGACAGTGCGCCGTGTTCTTCCAGTTTACGAACCACGTTAGAAATGGTGGACGCTTTCTGGCCGATAGCCACGTACACACATTTGATGCCGGAATCACGCTGGTTGATGATGGCATCGATTGCCATCGCAGTTTTACCTGTCTGACGGTCACCGATGATCAGCTCACGCTGGCCACGACCGATTGGGATCATGGCATCAACAGATTTATAACCGGTCTGTACTGGCTGGTCGACGGACTGACGTTCGATTACGCCTGGTGCGATAACTTCGATTGGCGAGAAGCCATCGTTATCAACCGGACCTTTACCGTCAATCGGGGAACCCAGAGTGTTCACCACACGACCCAGCAGGCCACGGCCAACCGGAACTTCCAGAATACGACCCGTACACTTAACCTTCATGCCTTCGGCGAGGTCAGCGTATGGACCCATCACAACTGCACCTACGGAGTCGCGCTCCAGGTTCAGTGCGATAGCGTAACGGTTACCCGGCAGGGAAATCATCTCACCCTGCATACAATCGGCCAGGCCGTGAATGCGGATAACACCGTCACTTACAGAAACAATAGTACCTTCGTTATGAGCTTCGCTCACAACACTGAACTGAGCAATGCGCTGCTTGATCAGTTCGCTGATTTCGGTGGAATTCAGTTGCATGCTCCAGTCCCCTTAAGACTGCAAGACGTCTGCAAGGCGCTCAAGACGGCCGCGTACGCTGCCATCAATGACCATATCACCCGCTCGGATGATTACGCCTGCCATTACAGACTTATCGATTTTGCAATTCAGCTTAACTTTGCGTGACAGACGTTTTTCCATCGCAGCACTAATCTTCGTAAGCTGTTCATCACTCAGTGCATTGGCAGAAGTGACTTCTACCTCAGAGATAGCCTCACTGGCTGCACGCAGGTGAATAAACTGCTCAAGAACATCCGGGAGCGCATTCAGACGGTTATTTTCAGCCATAACCCTAATCAGGTTTTGGCCGCTTTCGTCCAGCTGCTCACCGCACACGGCGATAAACGACTCAGCGAGCGTTTCCGGCGCCAGCGCGCCAGAGAGAAGCTCTGCCATTTGTTCGTTTTTTGTCACCTCAGCGGCGAACGTCAACATATCCTGCCAACGGTCAATGCTTTGGTGCTCAACGGCAAAGTCAAAAGCTGCTTTGGCGTAGGGGCGAGCTACCGTAATAAATTCAGACATCAGCCCCTCCCTCCTTACAGTTCAGCGACAAGTTTGTCCACGATGTCGCTATTAGCAGCTTCATCCACGGAACGTTCGATGATCTTCTCGGCGCCAGCAACAGCCAGGATAGCAACTTGCTTACGCAGCTCTTCGCGAGCACGTTTACGCTCGGCGTCAATTTCCGCCTGCGCCTGTGCCACGATTTTAGTACGTTCCTGCTCTGCTTCAGTTTTAGCTTCGTCCAGGATCTGAGCGCGGCGTTTGTTCGCCTGCTCGATGATTACCTGAGCTTCCGCCTTCGCTTTTTTCAGCTGGTCGGTCGCGCTGGCCTTTGCAAGGTCAAGATCCTTATGTGCTCGTTCTGCAGAAGCAAGGCCGTCAGCAATTTCTTTTTGACGTTTTTCGATGGCAGCCATTAAAGGCGGCCATACGTACTTCATGCAGAACAGAACGAACAGGACAAACGCGATGGCCTGGCCGAGGATTGTTGCGTTAAGATTCACAGCACAATGCCTCTATCTAGTTAACGTTCTGATATTGCTCTTAATTCAAGCAACGCTTACTACGCGACAGCAAACATCACGTACAGACCCAGACCTACAGCGATCATTGGGATTGCATCCACCAGACCCATAACGATAAAGAACTGAGTACGCAGCAGAGGAATCAGATCCGGTTGACGCGCTGCGCCTTCCAGGAATTTACCCCCGAGGATGCCGATACCGATCGCAGCACCGATTGCCGCCAGACCCATCATCACAGCGGCAGCAATGTACAGCAGATCCATATTCAGGTTTTCCATGACAGTCTCCAGTTTGTTTCAGTTAAAACGTAGTAGTGTTGGTAAATTAATGCTCTTCAGATGCCATCGACAGATAGACAATCGTCAGAACCATAAATATGAAGGCTTGCAGCGTGATAATCAGTATGTGGAAAATGGCCCAAGGCACATTCAGGATCCACTGTGACCACCACGGCAACAGACCAGCAATCAGAATGAAAATCAGCTCACCGGCATACATGTTGCCGAACAGTCGCAGACCAAGAGAGATTGGTTTGGACAGCAGGCTTACCCCTTCAAGGATTAAGTTGACAGGGATGAACGCCCAGTGATTGAACGGCTGCAGCGTCAACTCTTTCGCGAAGCCACCGATGCCTTTCATTTTGATGCTGTAGAACAGAATGAGGATAAATACGCCCAGCGCCATCGACAGGGTGATGTTCACGTCAGCAGACGGAACCACACGCAGAGCCGGTAGGCCAAAGATATGCTCACCGATGTACGGCAGCAGGTCGATAGGCAGCAAATCCATCAAGTTCATCAGGAATACCCAGACGAAAATCGTCAGGGCCAGCGGAGCAATCAGCTTGCTTTTGCCATGGTACATGTCTTTCACGCTGCCATGCACAAAGCCGATTACCAGCTCAATCGCGGTCTGAAATTTACCTGGTACGCCGCTGGTCGCCTTTTTGGCTACGCTACGGAACATAAGCAGGAACAACAGACCCAGAACCACCGAGAAGAAAATGGAGTCAATATTGAGCGTCCAGAAGGTGGCTGGGGGGTTGTGCGGATCCACCAGCGAGAATGTACGTAGGTCCAACTGAAGGTTATTCAGATGGTGTCCTATGTAATCCTGCGGCGTCATATTTTCTGAAGCCATGATGCCTTTACCCTTTGTTGTTAATTACAGCCGGCGCCAGTATCTGAACCACCAGCACCAAAACCCACGTAACGATCAGCGGCATGAATACCGCTTTCAAAACAGCCAACGCCACCACCAACAACACCAGCATCGCTAAGACCTTAAAGGCTTCGCCGAAAACGAACGACCAGGCTACTCGGCCCTTCGCTGGTGTATGTACCTGGTGACGCCAGGCAAATATCATAAACAACACATTCGGCAGTAGCACTGCCAATCCTCCACACAACGCGGAGATGCCCCAGAAAGGGTCTTTGAGGCTAAACAGCAATCCACTTGCCATTACTACCAGAAGCTGTGTGAGCAAAAGCTTACGAGCAACGTTTCGACTCAAGAGCGACATAGACATCACGTTTTTACTCCTGCTCCCTTCGAGGTATGCCGCGTGTCGTATAAAACGTTCTTTATGGCTTAGAGTCAAGCATCAAAAAGCGGACAAATTATACGGTGCGCCTTCGTGATTTCAAACAATAAGTAGCTAAAAAGTGAATAAATGTTTAAATATTTTTCGCTGCCCCACATTTATTACTTTTAGGCAAACTGTGAACGATCATGCAAAACTGCAAATGCCGCGAAAACACTGGCGTCAAAGCGTGCACCAGATCACATATTGAACATATTCACCTTCGCATAATTTATTTACGTGGCAAATGATGCCTTTTCATCTTTTTGATATTTAAGCGTAAAAATAGCCACTATTTCAAAAACAACGCCTAACAACAAAAAAACCGCTCATTGACATTTATAATAAAAAATTAACAAGAGCGGTGATTCTTACGTTCTATTTTTAGCAGACTGATATTTTCACAGCTGACTTGTTTCGCTTTTAACAAAAAACGGGACGTTATAGTTATGATGCAAAACCGTAAGGCACTGGTGAAATGTAACGACATTTAACCACACTATTCCTTATGACTTTTAACACCTGAGCACCCGTTTTTTCTCTATTTTTTTTGATGAAAATTAAATTTTGTTTGGCTTAATAACCACCAGATGACGTTCGCCATCCAGTTGCGGAACGCGTAATTTTTCGACGGACTCAACGCTGAATTCTGCTGGCAGCGAGTCAATTTCATCTGCAGGCAACTGCCCTTTTAGCGCATAAAAACGCCCATCCTGGCCCGGCAAATGATGACACCAGCTCACCATATCATTGAGTGACGCAAAAGCGCGGCTAATCACCCCATCAAACGGCGGTTCTGAAGGAAATTCTTCAACGCGGCTTTGTACTGGAGTGATGTTAGTAAGCGCAAGCTCATGCTGCACCTGACGCAAGAAACGAACACGTTTTCCCAGACTATCCAACAGTGTGAAATGCGCTTCTGGGCGTACGATAGAGAGCGGAATTCCCGGCAGGCCGGGTCCCGTACCTACATCGATAAAACGCTCACCCTTCAGATACGGTGCAACGACAATGCTGTCCAGAATATGGCGCACCAGCATTTCGTTGGGATCCCGCACCGACGTCAGGTTGTACGCTTTGTTCCATTTGTGCAGCATATCGACATACGCAATCAGCTGATTTTTCTGGTGATCGGTAAGAGAAATACCGGCATCAGCCAGCAGACGAGAGAGTTTGTTGAGCACGGTCGTTACCTGTTAATAATCAAATGCCCGATGCGCTTTCGCTTATCGGGCCTATAAATTTGTACGGCGGGCAAGCGAAGCGCCCCCGCCAAAATAGTGTTATCAAGCGCTGCGGCGCAGCATACCTTGTTTTTTCAGCCATACCAGCAGAATGGAGATGGCGGCAGGCGTTATGCCGGAAATACGCGATGCCTGACCGATCGAGACGGGTTTGTGATCGTTCAGCTTAGCGATAACTTCATTCGACAAGCCAGAGACCTGACGATAATCCAGCGTTGCAGGCAACAAGGTGTTTTCATTGCGCTGTTGTCTTTCAATTTCTTCCAGCTGACGGGCGATATACCCTTCGTATTTCACCTGAATCTCAACCTGTTCCGCGGCCTGAGCATCGTCAAGCGCGGGTGCGAACGCAGATAAAGAGGTCAACTGAGCATAGGTCATATCCGGGCGACGCAGCAGATCTTCACCGCTCGCTTCACGTGACAGAGGTGTCGCCAGGTGAGCATTCACTTCTGCTGCGGACTCCGCTAACGGATTCACCCAGGTTGATTTAAGACGTTGGCGTTCCTGCTCGATGCGCTCCAGCTTCTCGTTGAAGCGAGCCCAGCGCTCATCGTCCACCAGACCCAGTTCACGACCAATTTCGGTCAGACGCAGATCGGCGTTATCTTCGCGCAGCATCAAGCGGTATTCAGCGCGAGATGTGAACATACGGTACGGTTCTTTGGTGCCCAGCGTACACAGGTCGTCCACCAACACGCCAAGATAAGCCTGATCGCGACGCGGCGCCCAGCCGTCTTTCTCAGCAGACAAGCGTGCAGCGTTCAGACCTGCCAGCATGCCTTGCGCGGCGGCTTCTTCATAACCGGTTGTACCGTTAATCTGGCCCGCAAAGAACAGACCCTGGATGAATTTGCTTTCCAGAGTGGGTTTCAGGTCGCGCGGATCGAAGAAATCATACTCAATCGCGTAGCCAGGGCGGACGATTCTGGCATTTTCCATCCCTTGCATGGAGCGGACAATTTGCATCTGCACATCGAACGGCAGGCTGGTGGAGATGCCATTCGGGTAAATTTCGTTAGACGTCAGTCCTTCCGGTTCGAGGAAGATCTGATGCTGGTTACGATCGGCAAAGCGCATCACTTTGTCTTCGATCGACGGGCAGTAGCGTGGACCGATACCTTCGATCACGCCAGCATACATCGGACTACGATCGAGGTTATTGCGGATCACGTCATGGGTTCTTTCATTGGTATGCGTGATGTAACACGGCATCTGGCGCGGATGTTGAGAAGCATCGCCCAGGAATGAGAAGACCGGCATCGGGTTATCGCTGTTTTGCTGGCCGAGCACGCTGAAATCAATCGTGCGCGCATCGATACGCGGCGGTGTACCCGTTTTCAGGCGGCTGACGCGCAGCGGCAGTTCACGCAGACGGCGTGACAGCGGGATGGACGGCGGATCGCCAGCACGGCCACCGCTGTAGTTGTCCAGACCAATATGAATTTTGCCGTCGAGGAAAGTCCCCACGGTTAATACGACCGCTTTAGCACGGAACTTCAGTCCCATTTGGGTCACTGCGCCCACGACACGATCGTTTTCAACAATCAGATCTTCAACCGCTTGTTGGAAGATCATCAGATTGGGTTGATTCTCCAGTGCGGTGCGTACCGCCTGACGATAGAGCACACGATCGGCCTGAGCTCGGGTAGCGCGAACGGCTGGCCCTTTGCTTGCGTTTAGTATCCTAAACTGGATACCCGCATGGTCGATCGCTTTTGCCATTAACCCACCAAGCGCATCCACTTCTTTTACCAGGTGTCCCTTCCCAATACCGCCGATTGCCGGGTTGCAGCTCATCTGCCCCAGAGTGTCGATATTGTGTGTCAAAAGCAGAGTCTGTTGACCCATTCGCGCCGCGGCCATTGCGGCCTCGGTGCCTGCATGACCCCCGCCAATGATGATGACGTCAAAAGGATCCTGATAAAACATGGTAATTGCCTCGCATAACGCGGTGTGAAAATGGATTGAAGCCCGGGCCGTGGATTCTACTCAACTTTAGTCGATGGAGAAAGACCTGGGATCCTGGGTATTAAAAAGAAGATCTTTTTATTTAGAGATCTGTTTTATTGTGATCTCTTATTAGGATCGCACCTTTCTGTGGATAAGGACGATCCTTTAAGTAAGATCAACAGGTTGCTGAGGATCATTAGCTGTGAATGATCGGTGATCCTGGTCCGTATAAGCTGGGATCAGAATGAAGGGTTATACACAACTCAAAAACTGAACAATAGTTGTTCTTGGGATAACTACCGGTTGATCCAAGCTTTTAACCAGAGTTATCCACATAAAAAAGTACGATCTTTACAAATCTCTGAGCAACGGATGCCACGATCCCAGCCAAATTTCAGCCGGATCTTCCGGAATTTCATGTTCCAGCACGTTGATCCTGAGCGTTTCGCCGATCTGTTTTGCCCCACAGGCCTTCAATTCGGCTTCAAGCTTGTCGATTGCGCCGCAAAAGGTGTCATATTCACGACTACCGATCCCGATTGCACCAAAGCGCACTTGTGACAGGTCCGGCTTTTGCTCGCGTAACGCATCATATAAAGGTTGCAGATTGTCAGGAATGTCTCCCGCACCGTGCGTGGAGCTGATAATCAGCCAGATCCCGTCAGTCGGAACCTCTTCAAGCATTGGCCCATGCAGTATTTCGCTGGAAAAACCGGCGTCGTCCAGCTTTTCAGCCAGATGCTCTGCTACATATTCCGCACTGCCAAGCGTACTACCGCTGATAAGAGTGATGTCTGCCATGATCGCCCACCTTTATAAAGAGGGCGTATTGTACGCTGTGAGCGAGCTGGGATCTACCTGTGGAAAAATAGGGGATTAAAAAACCCGATCATGGCTTGATGGTACGCATGATCGGGTTTTGCAGGACGATCAGAGTTTCCGTGGACTGAATTTCGTCAATTGTTTGGATCTTGTTGATAAGTACCTGCTGCAATGCGTCGATCGACTTGCACATCACCTTAATAAAGATGCTGTAGTGTCCGGTGGTGTAATACGCTTCGGTCACTTCATCGAGGCTTTCCAGTCTGGCCAGCGCTGACGGATAGTCTTTCGCACTTTTCAGGATGATGCCGATAAAGCAGCCGACGTCATAACCCAATTGTTTGGGACTAACATCAATCCGCGCACCGGTAATAATCCCGGCCTGCTTCATCTTTTCTACGCGAACGTGAATTGTTCCTGGGCTGACGCCGAACTGTTTGGCTAATTCTGCGTAGGCGGTACGAGCATTTTCCATTAAGGCGTCAAGAATGCCGCGGTCCAGATTGTCGATCTGATAATTTTCCATAGGTTTTTCTTATGTAGATTAATGATTCCCTCTATTTTAGACGTAATTTTTAACGAATCAAAATCGAAGTCGGCTTTTTGTTTGTTGATTATTGAATATTACCTCCATTCTGTTGCTTAATCATAGGCAACAGGACACAGGAGTACACATAATGAAAACCGCTTACATTGCCAAACAACGTCAAATTAGCTTCGTAAAATCTCATTTTTCTCGCCAGCTGGAAGAGCGTTTAGGCCTGATCGAAGTTCAGGCTCCGATCCTCAGCCGCGTTGGAGATGGCACGCAGGATAACTTGTCGGGTTGTGAAAAAGCGGTGCAGGTGAAGGTTAAAGCATTGCCAGACTCTCAATTCGAAGTGGTTCATTCACTGGCGAAGTGGAAGCGTCAAACGTTAGGACAACACGACTTTAGCGCAGGCGAGGGGCTGTACACGCACATGAAAGCCCTGCGTCCCGATGAAGATCGCCTCTCCCCGCTGCACTCAGTGTACGTTGACCAGTGGGACTGGGAGCGCGTGATGGGCGACGGTGAGCGTCAATTCTCCACTCTGAAAAGCACGGTAGAGGCTATCTGGGCGGGAATTAAGGCCACTGAAGCTGCGGTTAGCAAAGAGTTTGGTCTGGCACCGTTCCTGCCAGAGCAGATCCACTTTGTTCATAGCCAGGAGCTGTTAACTCGTTATCCGGATCTTGATGCAAAAGGTCGTGAACGTGCGATCGCTAAAGAGCTGGGCGCGGTATTCCTGGTGGGAATCGGCGGTAAGCTCAGTGACGGTCACCGTCATGACGTACGTGCGCCGGATTATGATGACTGGAGTTCAGCGTCCGAGCTGGGTCACGCCGGTCTGAACGGGGATATTCTGGTCTGGAACCCGGTACTGGAAGATGCGTTTGAGCTGTCTTCTATGGGGATCCGTGTGGATGCTGACGCCCTGAAACACCAGCTGTCTTTGACCGGTGATGAAGATCGCCTGAGTCTGGAGTGGCACCAGGCGCTGCTGCGTGGTGAAATGCCGCAGACAATTGGTGGCGGGATTGGGCAGTCGCGTCTGACCATGCTGTTGCTGCAATTACCGCACATTGGTCAGGTTCAGTGTGGCGTATGGCCGGCCCAGGTACGTGAAAGCGTCGCCTCTCTGCTGTAATAATTAACGCCGCCAGCGTCTGAGCAGGCGGCTTCGCATCCCGGTATCAAAGCGCCAGATATGATCGAAAATGCGCATGATGCCGGGTTTGCCATGTGCTGACATCGCCACCGCGTGAAAACGGTGCTGGTGCACCCGCTGTAATTCCCCCACTTTGCTGACGACTTCATCGGGCAATCGCTGAGCGATAAAATCTGAGATCACCACCGCATCGGCATCAAACCATTCCCGACCCTGCATGCGTTCAATAATGGCGCGAAAACAGCTGGCAATATCAGTGCCGCCACGAAAGCGCTGACTTAAAAAACGAATTGCCTGTTCAATACCCTCCGGGCCGGACAGCTCATAGCGCACCACTTCTGTTGAAAACAGCATAATGAAACAGCGCCGGTTATCGGCAAGAGCGACGCGCATTAACGCCAGACAAAAGGCTTTCGCACACTGCTCATTAAACCCGCCCATCGATCCCGAGGTATCGACGCAGACGATAAAAGGCCCACGCGGCTGCTCGTCAAAATCCTGATGCACCACCGGACGTTCCGTTACTTTCTCACGCCATGCTTCGCCGTGCAGGCGGTAGGTCAACAGTTGCTTTTCCACCAGCCGTCGGTAGAACTCGTATTCCAGTTCGGTAATGCCCAACGTGGCCAGTTCTGGCGGTAACAGGCGCAGGATATCGTCACTTTGCTGGATGCCATCCACCTGCTCCGGGACGGTTGCCGGTTCGCGCACCAGCGTACGGAAGGTTTCCATTGGCGCATCTTTACGCGGCACGGATTTCGCTTCTCTGGAACGACCTAACTGCTCGGCCAGGCGCTGGAGTTCGGGTTGTTGCGTCAGGAATTCGCCATACTTCACCATCAACTGATAATCACCGCGCTTGATTTGGCCCGCGCTCATATCCCACAACCGGCCTGCGGCGTTGTCATTTTCCGCCAGTACAGGTTCCAGTTGCCCGCTAAGGGTCATCCGTTCCTGTACTTCACTGAGCAAATGTTCGCGCTCTTCTTCCAGAAGTTGCTGATTAAGCGTTGTGGTTTGCACCACCAGGCTCAGGCGCCAGCGCTGGAGAAAAAGCGTATGTAGGGCGGGCGTAAAGGTGCTGTTGTCATTGACCAGTTGCTGCGCTTGCCCAGCCCAGGGCGAATGGAGTCGATGCAATAGCGATAATATTTGCGGTAGTTGAACGATAAACTGCGCATGAGAGAGAAGCTGGCTTTGTTGATAACAAATGACCTCTTCTGCCAACTCTGGCGGCACATGGGTATCTTTGAGGCGGCTACGCAAAGATTCACGCCAGCGCGGTATATCTTCAGCGATCGCTTTTTTGAGGCGCGGGAATTTTTTAAAAAAGACCACCATCTTTGGAGAAGCCAGCAGGGCGACGATCATCTCTTCGATCATCGCCTCTTCGCTGACTGCCAGCATGATGTTGAGTGTATCAAGGGTCAGCATTGTTGCGCCTGGCGGATTTGCGCCCCGACATCCTGAAGGCTGGCTTCAATACGGCCTAACCAGTCGCTATGAATAAACAGGCATTTTTGCTGTTCGCTAAATGCGCTGTGCTGCTGATGCCACTCGTTATCGAGCGCTTCAAGCTCCTGTTTTATCTCTGCGGGCATACTCTCTTGCGAAGTACCCGGCAGCGCCAGGCGAGAACCTTGTAAACTGACATCGCGCACAACCAGATGCTGTGCGCTATCGACTTCCATATTCAGTGTTTGGGCAAAGCCGATCCCGTTTAATTTTCCGCGGATTTCACCGCCTTTTGTTAGCCAAAGTTCCAGCGCACTGCGTTCGAAGGCAATATGGATAACTTCCATATCATGCAGCTTTAAAGGCTTTTGTAGCAGTAATGTCACGACTGAAGACGTAGCTTCTGGCGGTAAATCATAATGAGGGCGGCGACTGAACATTCCGCCCTGACGGATTACCGTGAACGCCGTTTTGTCGCTTTGTTGCTGCTGGAGTTGAATGCGGCGCTGCACAATGCTGCCCAGGCGCGTCAGCATGGCTTGCTGCTGCCAGGCGTGTCCGGTCATCAATATTTCCAGCTGCTGTTGCATCAGATTCAGGCTTTGCGCGTCATACCACAGGCAATCTTTCAGCAGGATCAGGTCGATAGGTACTACGGCATCACGTCCGCTAAAGAAAGCGCTGGCCTGGAGTAAGCGGATCGCTTTTTTCCAGCGACGATCGGACACATAAGGAGCATTCGGTAACACGTCCAACTGCTGGCGCAGCGTGAAAATGAGCTCAAACACGCGATCGGGAAGCTTGATCGCACCAATGTCCTTTTGCCACTGGTTATACTCTTCATCCGTCACCTGCAATGATGGTGGGACCGGATTATCACTTTCATCCTGCTGACTTAGCAGCATGGAGCGGAAATTGGCCTTGTCCTGAACTTTATCCAACCACAGACGAATCAGCATACGGTCGTAGAGCGCTTCCAGGCTGCTGTCTGCTTCAGGCAGTTCGTTGGAAGCAGCCACCAGCAGACGCATCGGGATTTTCTCTTCATGCGCGCCGTTGCGGAAGTGACGTTCGTTGATGGCAGTCAACAGGGTGTTAAGAATTGCCGGGCCTGCTTTCCAGATTTCATCGAGAAAAACGATTTCAGCTTCAGGAAGATAGCCCGCCGTTAAGCGTTCATAGCGACCTTCGTCTTTAAGGGCTTGAATAGACAACGGGCCGAAAACCTCTTCCGGCGTAGAGAAGCGCGTCATCAGGTATTCAAAAGCGCGTGCATTTTGGAAGGCAAACTTCAGTCGGCGGGCTATTAAGCTTTTTGCGATCCCCGGGGGGCCTAATAAGAAAACACTCTCGCCGCTGAGCGCAGCCAGCAGACACAGACGAATGGCGTGGCTACGTTCATAAAGTCCCTTTTCCAGCGCATTGCTCAGACGGGAAATTCTTTCCGCTAATAAATGTGGGTGAGCCATAATGAAGTGGCGTCCTTTCGCCAAATGTACTGCATAAACTGCGAGTATAGATGCTTCACACCATTGCAGTAATAGACTGAAGGTGCGCTTATTTTTCTTTGAGCCAGATTAATCTGGTCTCATTTAGGGGTACGATTTTGTGATTAATCGTGCATACTGTGCGCCTTTTTGTGGGCCAAGGGACGACGCACACATTTCTTATATATACACCAAATCAATCAAGCTGCACCAAGGCGGCAATGGAGTTTTCTTCTGGGATGGGGGGAATAACGAATGCAGCCCACACGGAGTGGCTTGAAAGATGATGTGTATAAACGAAAGACGAGTCTATGAGCACTGATAATAAACAATCATTGTCTGCGATTACCCTTGCGGCCATTGGGGTTGTCTACGGTGATATTGGTACCAGCCCACTTTATACGCTTCGTGAATGTTTGTCCGGCCAGTTTGGTTTTGGCGTTGAACGTGATGCCGTGTTTGGTTTTCTCTCGCTGATTTTCTGGCTGCTGATCTTTGTTGTCTCCATTAAATACCTGACGTTTGTCATGCGCGCAGATAACGCCGGAGAAGGCGGGATCCTGACGCTGATGTCATTGGCCGGGCGCAATACCTCGGCGCGAACAACCTCCATGCTGGTCATTATGGGATTGATAGGCGGCAGCTTCTTCTATGGTGAAGTGGTGATAACGCCTGCCATTTCTGTGATGTCGGCAATTGAAGGTCTGGAGATCGTTGCCCCGCAACTGGATACCTGGATTGTTCCGCTCTCGATAATTGTGTTGACCCTGCTATTTTTGATTCAAAAACACGGTACCGGCATGGTCGGTAAGCTGTTTGCGCCGATTATGTTGCTGTGGTTCCTGACGCTCGCGGTTTTAGGTGTACGCAGTATTATTGGCAATCCGGAAGTGCTGCAGGCGCTCAATCCGTATTGGGCGGTGCATTTCTTCCTCGAATTTAAAACGCTGTCATTTATCGCACTGGGTGCGGTGGTGCTGTCGATTACCGGTGTTGAAGCGCTGTATGCGGATATGGGCCACTTCGGTAAATTGCCGATTCGTCTGGCGTGGTTCTCCGTGGTATTGCCTTCACTGGTGCTGAACTATTTTGGGCAGGGCGCGTTGCTGTTAAAGCATCCTGAAGCGATCAAAAACCCGTTCTTCCTGCTGGCGCCGGACTGGGCATTAATCCCATTGTTGATCCTCGCCGCGCTGGCAACGGTCATCGCCTCTCAGGCGGTTATCTCCGGCGTCTTCTCGCTGACGCGTCAGGCCGTACGTCTTGGGTATTTATCGCCGATGCGTATCATCCATACCTCGGAAATGGAATCGGGCCAGATCTACATTCCTTTCGTTAACTGGATGCTCTATTTTGCGGTAGTTATCGTGATAGTGAGCTTTGAACACTCCAGTAACCTTGCCGCAGCGTACGGGATTGCGGTGACGGGAACGATGGTGCTGACCTCAATTTTGTCGACCACCGTGGCGCGCAAAAACTGGCACTGGAATAAATACTTCGTCTTCCTGATCCTGGTGGCGTTCTTGTGCGTCGATGTTCCGCTGTTCTCCGCGAACCTCGATAAACTGATTTCCGGCGGTTGGCTGCCTCTGACGCTGGGTCTGGTGATGTTCACCATCATGACCACCTGGAAAAGCGAACGCTTCCGTCTGCTGCGTCGCATGCATGAGCACGGTAACTCTCTGGAGGCGATGATAGCTTCTCTGGAGAAATCGCCACCGGTACGCGTGCCGGGAACGGCGGTGTATATGTCCCGCGCACTGAACGTCATCCCGTTTGCGCTTTTGCATAACCTCAAACACAACAAGGTGCTGCATGAGCGCGTTATTCTGCTGACGCTGCGCACGGAAGATGCGCCCTATGTTCACAACGTGCGTAGGGTACAGATTGAGCAGTTATCGCCCACCTTCTGGCGCGTGGTGGCCAGCTACGGTTGGCGCGAAACGCCGAACGTGGAGGAAGTGTTCCACCGCTGCGGTCTGGAAGGCTTAAGCTGCCGGATGATGGAAACGTCCTTCTTTATGTCGCATGAGTCGTTGATTGTCGGTAAACGACCATGGTATTTGCGTCTGCGCGGCAAGCTGTATCTGCTGCTACAGCGCAATGCGCTGCGTGCGCCGGACCAGTTTGAAATCCCACCGAACCGGGTTATTGAGCTCGGTACTCAGGTAGAGATTTAATCTCATCGACGCCCTCTTTCATCGCGAAAGGGGGCGTTTTGTTTTGCCCCTCCCAGTTTTCATTTCATCAAATGATAATCCTTGCGAAACGTTTCGATGACGATCACATTTTCGCAACGTCGCGGTGGTTTTGTGTCCACTCTTCGCACTACACTTATCTCCAGCGAAACGTTTCGCTAGTGGGGAAAGAAAATGAAGAAAGGCACGGTACTCAACTCTGAAATTTCAACGGTGATCTCCCGTCTGGGGCATACCGATACGCTGGTGGTGTGTGATGCAGGTTTACCCATCCCGAACAGCACAACGCGTATCGATATGGCATTAACCCAGGGCGTACCTTCTTTTATGCAGGTACTGGATGTGGTTACACGTGAAATGCAGGTCGAGGCGGCCATTCTCGCGTCGGAAATTAAACAACATAATCCGCAACTCCACGAAACGTTGCTCAACCATATTGAGCAACTGCAACAACACCAGGGAAACACCATAGAAATTCGTTACACCACGCATGAACAATTCAAAAAACAAACCGCAGACAGTCAGGCGGTAATTCGCAGCGGAGAGTGTTCTCCGTATGCGAATATCATTCTCTGTGCTGGCGTCACGTTCTGAGGCCATCATGAACGCATTACTGCAACTCAAAGGGATCGATAAAGCGTTCCCGGGCGTAAAAGCGCTGTCCGGCGCCGCGCTGAATGTCTATCCAGGCCGCGTAATGGCGCTGGTGGGCGAAAACGGCGCGGGAAAATCCACCATGATGAAAGTGCTGACCGGGATCTATACCCGTGATGCCGGTTCTTTATTGTGGCTGGGGAAAGAAACCACATTTAATGGCCCTAAATCCTCCCAGGAAGCCGGAATCGGCATCATCCACCAGGAGCTGAACCTGATCCCGCAACTCACCATCGCTGAGAACATTTTTCTCGGTCGTGAGTTTGTGAATCGCTTTGGCAAAATTGACTGGAAGAAGATGTATGCCGAAGCCGATCTGCTGCTCGCCAAACTGAATCTGCGTTTTAAAAGCGACAAACTGGTTGGTGAGCTGTCGATTGGCGATCAGCAGATGGTTGAAATTGCCAAAGTGCTGAGCTTTGAATCGAAGGTCATCATTATGGATGAACCGACGGATGCCCTCACCGATACCGAAACCGAATCCCTGTTCCGCGTCATCCGCGAGCTGAAATCCCAGGGACGCGGCATTGTCTATATTTCTCACCGCATGAAAGAGATCTTCGAGATTTGCGATGACGTAACCGTTTTCCGCGATGGGCAGTTTATTGCCGAGCGTGAAGTTGCAACGCTTACCGAAGACTCGCTGATTGAAATGATGGTGGGACGTAAGCTGGAAGATCAGTACCCGCGCCTGGAAAAAGCACCGGGTGATATTCGCCTGAAGGTCGATAACCTGTGCGGCCCTGGCGTAAACGATGTCTCGTTCACGCTGCGTAAAGGCGAGATCCTTGGCGTATCGGGGCTGATGGGTGCTGGACGTACCGAGCTGATGAAAGTCTTGTACGGCGCACTGCCACGCACCAGCGGCTACGTCACGCTTGATGGACATGAAGTTGTCACCCGTTCGCCGCAGGATGGGTTGGCTAACGGCATCGTCTATATTTCTGAAGACCGTAAACGCGATGGTTTAGTGCTGGGCATGTCGGTGAAAGAGAACATGTCACTAACCGCGCTGCGTTATTTCAGCCGCGCCGGTGGAAGCCTTAAACATAAAGATGAGCAGCAGGCGGTGGGTGATTTTATTCGTCTGTTCAATGTTAAAACCCCATCAATGGAACAGGCTATCGGTCTGCTCTCCGGTGGTAACCAACAGAAAGTGGCGATTGCGCGCGGTCTGATGACCCGGCCAAAAGTCCTGATCCTTGATGAACCAACGCGCGGTGTTGATGTTGGGGCCAAGAAAGAAATCTATCAGCTTATCAACCAGTTTAAGGCCGATGGGCTGAGCATCATTCTGGTCTCCTCTGAGATGCCAGAAGTATTGGGTATGAGCGATCGAATTATCGTTATGCATGAAGGGCATCTCGGCGGTGAGTTCACTCGCGAGCAGGCCACTCAGGAAGTATTAATGGCTGCCGCTGTGGGCAAGCTTAATCGCGTGAATCAGGAGTAAAAAAGATGACTACCCAGGCTGTTTCTGGTCGCCGTTATTTCACTAAAGCATGGCTTCTGGAGCAAAAGTCGCTCATCGCTCTGTTAGTGCTGATCGCGATTGTTTCCACCATGAGCCCTAACTTTTTTACCGTTAATAACCTGTTCAACATTCTCCAGCAAACGTCGGTGAACGCCATCATGGCCGTCGGTATGACGCTGGTTATCCTGACGTCGGGTATCGATCTGTCAGTCGGTTCTTTGCTGGCGCTTACCGGCGCGGTAGCGGCTTCGATTGTAGGGATTGAGGTCAATGCACTGGTGGCTGTTGCTGCGGCCCTGGCGCTCGGCGCGGCCATTGGCGCGGTAACCGGAGTGATTGTTGCGAAAGGCCGGGTGCAGGCGTTTATTGCAACGCTGGTGATGATGCTGCTGCTGCGCGGCGTGACCATGGTGTACACCAACGGCAGTCCGGTTAATACCGGGTTTACTGACAATGCCGATCTGTTTGGCTGGTTTGGTATTGGTCGTCCGTTAGGCATCCCTACGCCAGTGTGGATCATGGGGATTGTCTTCCTCGCGGCGTGGTACATGTTGCACCACACTCGTCTGGGTCGTTATATCTATGCGCTGGGCGGTAACGAAGCGGCAACGCGTTTGTCCGGTATCAGCGTCAGTAAAATCAAAATTATCGTTTACTCACTGTGCGGTCTGCTGGCATCGCTGGCGGGCATCATTGAAGTAGCGCGCCTCTCCTCTGCGCAGCCAACGGCAGGTACTGGCTATGAGCTGGATGCTATCGCAGCGGTAGTGTTAGGCGGTACCAGCCTGGCGGGTGGTAAAGGACGTATTGTTGGGACGCTGATCGGCGCATTGATTCTTGGTTTCCTCAATAATGGTTTGAATTTGTTAGGTGTATCCTCCTATTACCAGATGATCGTCAAAGCGGTGGTGATTTTGCTGGCGGTACTGGTAGACAACAAAAAGCAGTAACAACGATTACAGGACATCTTAAATATGAACATGAAAAAACTGGCTACCCTGGTTTCTGCTGTTGCGCTGAGCGCCACCGTGAGCGCGAATGCGATGGCGAAAGATACCATTGCGCTGGTGGTCTCCACCCTCAACAACCCGTTCTTTGTTTCTCTGAAGGATGGGGCGCAAAAAGAGGCGGATAAGCTGGGTTACAACCTGGTGATTCTGGACTCGCAGAACAACCCGGCGAAAGAGCTGGCTAACGTTCAGGACTTAACGGTTCGTGGAACTAAAATTCTGCTGATCAACCCGACCGACTCTGATGCCGTTGGTAACGCTGTGAAAATGGCTAACCAGGCAAAAATTCCGGTTATTACCCTTGACCGTGTTGCCTCCAAAGGCGAAGTGGTAAGCCACATTGCGTCTGATAACGTGCTGGGCGGCAAAATTGCGGGTGATTACATCGCGAAGAAAGCAGGTGAAGGCGCGAAAGTTATCGAACTGCAGGGTATTGCCGGTACTTCAGCGGCGCGTGAGCGTGGCGAAGGTTTCCAGCAGGCCGTTGCGGCACACAAATTTAACGTACTGGCCAGTCAGCCGGCAGACTTCGACCGCACCAAAGGCCTGAACGTCATGCAGAACCTGCTGACCGCGCATCCTGATGTGCAAGCCGTATTTGCCCAGAACGATGAAATGGCTCTGGGTGCGCTGCGCGCACTGCAAACCGCGGGTAAATCTGATGTGATGGTGGTTGGATTTGACGGCACTCCAGATGGCGAAAAAGCAGTAAATGATGGCAAACTGGCTGCGACTATTGCTCAGCTGCCGGATCAGATCGGCGCGAAAGGCGTTGAGACTGCGGATAAGGTCCTGAAAGGCGAGAAGGTTCAGGCTAAATATCCGGTTGACCTGAAGCTGGTCATCAAGCAGTAATACCGATTCAGGTCGCTCGCGGCCTGATGGAGACATAAATACGCCATCCCTGAACTCGGTTCTGCAGATGAAAGCGTAAAAAGAAAAGCAGGGCACGCGCCACCCTAACCCGGTGGCGCACTTTGACTTGGAACACCAAATATGAAAACCGCAGGCAACCTCGTTGTTCTTGGCAGCATCAATGCCGATCACATCCTTAACCTTAACTCTTTCCCTACTCCTGGTGAAACCGTAACCGGTAGCCATTATCAGGTCGCATTTGGCGGTAAAGGCGCGAATCAGGCTGTTGCTGCGGGTCGCAGTGGCGCGAATATCGCATTCATTGCCTGTACGGGCGATGATGATATTGGCGAAAGTGTGCGTAAACAGTTAGCCAAAGACAACATCGATATTGCGCCGATTAGCGTAATTTCGGGGGAATCGACCGGTGTGGCGTTGATTTTTGTGAATGGTGAAGGTGAGAACGTTATCGGAATTCATGCTGGGGCGAACGCAGCTCTTTCGCCAGCGTTGGTGGAAGCACAGCATGAGCGTATTGCTCAGGCGTCCGCCTTACTTATGCAGTTAGAATCGCCGATCGAAAGCGTATTGGCTGCGGCAAAGATTGCACATCAAAATAAGACCATGGTCGCCCTGAACCCTGCACCGGCACGTGAACTTTCTGATGAACTGCTGGCGCTGGTGGATATTATTACCCCGAATGAAACCGAGGCTGAAAAGCTGACGGGGATCCGGGTCGAAAACGATGAAGACGCGGCCAAGGCGGCGCAGGCATTGCACGCTAAAGGTATCCATACTGTACTGATTACCTTAGGTAGTCGCGGTGTGTGGGCCAGCGTTAATGGCGAAGGTCAGCGTGTGCCCGGTTTTAAAGTGGAAGCCGTTGATACTATTGCCGCTGGAGACACCTTTAATGGCGCGTTAATTACAGCGTTACTGGAAGAGACTCCGCTGCCTGAAGCGATCCGTTTTGCGCATGCTGCTGCGGCGATTGCGGTTACTCGTAAAGGCGCACAGCCTTCCGTTCCGTGGCGCGAAGAAATAGAAGCGTTTTTAAGTCAACAGAGGTAACGCTTGGCTACAATGAAGGACGTCGCCCGCCTGGCGGGTGTTTCCACGTCGACGGTTTCTCACGTCATTAATAAAGATCGCTTTGTCAGTGAGTCTGTCACTGACAAAGTAGAAGCTGCGATTAAAGCGCTTAACTACGCGCCCTCAGCGCTGGCGCGTAGCCTCAAGTTAAACCAGACCCGCACGATTGGCATGTTAATTACTGCCAGTACCAACCCCTTCTATTCTGAGCTGGTGCGCGGCGTTGAACGTAGCTGTTTTGAGCGCGGCTACAGCCTGGTACTGTGCAATACCGAAGGCGATGAACAGCGCATGAACCGTAACCTGGAAACGCTGATGCAAAAACGCGTGGACGGCTTGCTGCTGCTCTGCACGGAAACACATCAGCCTTCCAGAGAGATAATGCAGCGTTATCCTTCTATACCGACCGTGATGATGGACTGGTCGCCTTTTGATGGTGAAAGTGATCTGATTCAGGATAACTCCTTGTTGGGCGGGGATTTAGCCACACAACATCTTATTGAAAAAGGTTTTACGCGCATTGCCTGCATCACTGGCCCGCTGGATAAAACCCCGGCGCGTTTGCGTCTGGAAGGATATCGGGCAGCAATGAAGCGGGCGGGGTTGCCTGTCCCGGAAGGCTACGAGATTACCGGTGACTTTGAGTTCGGTGGCGGCTTTGCAGCTATGCAAACGTTGCTGTCGCATAAACAGCGACCGCAGGCCGTTTTTACCGGCAATGATGCAATGGCGGTTGGCGCGTATCAGGCTCTGTACCAGTCGGGATTGCGCATTCCGCAGGATATGGCGGTGGTGGGGTATGATGATATCGAGCTGGCGCGCTATATGACGCCGCCCCTGACGACCATCCATCAACCAAAAGATGAATTGGGCGAACTGGCCATCGATGTCTTAATTCACCGGATGGCGCAGCCCGCATTACAGCAACAGCGTTTGCAGCTTACTCCTGTTTTGATTGAGCGGGGGTCGGTTTAGGTTTGTGCCGATCTTTGATCAGGTTACGTCCATCTTTGGCTTTTAGCAGCATAAACATCAGCGCGGATATTACCGTGATAGCGCCCATCGTCATAAAGGTGTAGTGGAACTGCTCGACCGTATTGGTTCCTTCCATACCTTCATAGATACGCAGCACGGCGGCGCTGATGGCAACCCCTAAACTGATTGATAACTGCTGAGTAACGGCCAATACGCTGTTGCCGCTGCTGGCGTTTTCATCGGTCAGATCCGCCAGAGTGATGGTATTCATTGAAGTAAACTGGGTGGACATCGCCATACCTAAAATGAACAACGGCAGGATTAGCATCCAGACCGGCATGGCAGGAGATTGCAAAGCGAACTGCGCAATCATCAGGCCGATAAATACCGTAACACCCACCAGTGTGGTCCTGTAGCCGAGTTTGCGCAGAACCTGCGTCACCATGGATTTTGCCAGAATTGAACCCAACGCCGTTGGCGCCATCATGCAACCGGCTATCAGAGCCGGATATCCAAAGCCTACCTGCAGCATGAGCGGCATTAAGAAGGGCACACACCCTGTACCCAGGCGAGTGGCGAGGTTTCCGGCGATCCCAACAGAAAATGTCCGAGTCTTAAATATCGGAAGCGATATAAGCGGCGTTGGGTGACGACGCGCATGGCGAATATAGGCGAGTAGTAACAACACACTGGCAAGAATAATACCGAGTGCGACCCAGGTCTCGACAAGCTTCTCACCGAACAATTCAACGCCGCTGGAAAACAACACCAGGCTTAAACCAAACAGAAAGAAACCGGTCATATCAAAACCGCGGCGTGGCGTGGTGAAGTTCGGCATATATTTGCGGGCATAGAAGATACCGGCAATGCCAATTGGAATATTAATCAGGAAGATCCAGTGCCAACTGGCCCATGTAACCAGTACACCGCCCAATACCGGACCTAAAATCGGCCCCACAAGTCCAGGCATGGTGACGAAGTTAAGCACCGGAAGCAGTTCGCTGCGGGGGTAAGCGCGTAACAGTGCCAGACGGGCAACGGGCATCATCATGGCGCCACCGATACCCTGAATGACACGGAAAATCACCAGCTCGCTTAAGGAACTGGATAGCGCACAGGCCAGCGATCCCAGTGTAAACAGGCTAACGGCAATCATAAAGACGCGCCGAGTGCCGAACCTGTCTGCCAGCCATCCACTCACCGGGATAAGCATGGCGACCGTCAGGGTGTAGCTGATAATGGCCGACTGCATGGCGAGTGGAGAGCGGTTAAGACTATGTGCTATTGCGGGTAGGGCGGTATTGAGGATAGTGGCGTCTAGTGCCTGCATAAAAAAGGCCATGGCTGCTATCCACGGTAGCCCGGCCATACTGCGTGATTTCTTTTCCGACATATTATTTATCCGGTAGCACGTTCGGTGCTATCAGCAATGCCTGACAGGCAGCAAAGGCGCGATCGCCATCGCTATCATCTATTGCATCGACAATGGCCTGGTGCAAATCCAGTTTCACCACATCGTTATAGGTAATAGAGGTAAAGTAGGTCTGGTAAACCGAATGGAACAGAGATGCAAAGGAAATAAGGAACGGATTCGCACTCATTTCATAGATGTGCTCATGCCAGGCGATATCAACCTCAATCCAGCGTTCGCGTCTGAAATTTCTTTTCAGCTCGACCATCTCTTCCATTAGCGTGTTGAGATGCGCTTTCTGTTCAGCCGTACCTATGGTCGCCGCCAGTAAGCACGCCTGAGGCTCCAGGCTGATACGCATCACCAGAAAATGTTTAATAACCTGCGGGAAATTATCTTCCGTCATCCACCAGGTGAGTAGCTCCTGGTCGAGGAAGTTCCAGTTTGCTTGCGGCATAACGCGTGTACCAATACGTGGGCGCGGTAATACCATACCTTTTGCCGTTAATGTTTTTACCGCCTCTCTTACCGCAGTGCGACTCACGCCAAACTGATCGCCCAGCTCTATTTCGCCAGGCAATATAGCGCCCGGCGCGTATTCACCTTTTAATATTCGCTGAGCCAGCTTTTCGGCCAGAACGTAGGACAAGTTTTTCTGTGCGGCTAGCTGTTGGGCATTTAACGGCATGAATGTTCTTCCTTACTCTTTTTCTTATTCATTAGTATGCCACCTGGAAGTGTGATTGCGGCTGCAAAAACGGCAATTTGCTTATTTTATGGCATGTTAATGGTTGTTTTGGTGAAAAAACACGCACTCAGAAAGTTATTTTAAATTTCCCCTTGTCAGCCTGAAATAACTCCCTATAATGCGCCTCCACTGACACGGAACAACGGATTACAAGCCGCCGGGTCAGCGGGGTTCCACTGAGAACTTCGGCGAAGAAAGCGAAATTAAATGCTTGACTTCGTAGCGGGATGGCGTAATATGCACACCCCGCGCCGCTGAGAAAAGCGAAGCGGCACTGCTCTTTAACAATTTATCAGACAATCTGTGTGGGCACTCGAAGATACGGATTCTTAACGTCGCAAGACGAAAAATGAATACCAAGTCTCTGAGTGAACATACGTAATTCATTACGAAGTTTAATTCACGAGCATCAAACTTAAATTGAAGAGTTTGATCATGGCTCAGATTGAACGCTGGCGGCAGGCCTAACACATGCAAGTCGAACGGTAGCAC